>JBGPGE010000135.1:0-10905 GCA_041483675.1 Binatia bacterium | reverse complement strand
TTCAGACCCCCGAGCAGCTCAAAGGGGGCTCCGTGGCGATCAGCCGCTTCGGCTCCTCTTCGGATTTTATCGCCCGTTATGCTTTGTCAAAGGTGGGGTTGACCCCGGGAAAAGATGTGACGATTGTGCAGATCGGGAGCACCACCGCGCGCGTGGACTCCGCTTTGGCGGGACGGGTGCAAGCGACCGTGGTCCAACCTCCGGCCAGCATCATCGCGCAGAAAAGGGGGATGACCATCCTGGCGGACCTCCCCAAGCTCGGTCTCGTCTACCAGCATACCTCGGTTGCAACGACGCGGAAATATATTCGCGAGCATCCGGACATCGTCAGGCGCTATGTCAAGTCTCAGGTGGAAGCCGTGCATCGGATATATACCGACAGAGAAGCTGCGTTTAAGGCATTGGCGAAGTATATCGGCAGTAACCTGGAGCGCGATGTCCTGGAGAAGACCTGGGAGAATCTGCTCAGTGAATCGGTTTTGCCCAGGAAGCAGTATCCATCCATTGAAGGGATAAAGACGATCCTAGCCTCTGAGCCCAAGGCTAAGGGCGCCAAGCCGGAAGAGTTCGTCGATTCGAGCTTTATCAGGGAGCTGGATCAGAGCGGCTACATCGACGGGCTGTATAAGAAGAAATAACGCGTGGACGTTTTACTGGATCCTGATATCCCACAAGATCGGCTCGCCGCCGAGAGCGGGACAGAAAAGATCGACTTGAAGCTGCGTCGCGCAGCCGGGGCAGAAATATTCGTGATACTCGCCGATGTAAGGCTCGCCCGTCGGCAGGGGATAGGGCATGAAATCGCTCAGGTGCACCACGCGGTGGAGCGCGTAGAGCTTATAGTTCTCGGTCCCGCCGCAGAAGCGATGGCCGCAGCGCCGGCAGCGGATCACGGGCTCGCTGCCGTTCCCGGCGATCTCCAGCATCGCGTGAAATCTCAAGATCGTCTTCAGCTCTGTCGCCTCGTCTCGTCCGAGCGAGCTGGTTTTCCCGGAGGGCGGAACGGCCTCGCGCCGCCGCGCTTCCCGGATCTGCTCCCGTTTTTGCGCGGTGGCGTCGAGGTTTACTTTCTTGCCCCCGGATTCGAAAACCACGCCGTGGATTTTTACAGCCGTATCGCGGCTCACCCAGCCCCGTCCGAAGTCTCTCAGCACCGCTTCGGGATCGCGGTCGAGCGGATCGCCGAAGCCTCCTCCGCCCGCCACATAGTCCACCAACAGGCTTCCTTCCGGCAGCGGAATTCTTTCGGGCACTCCCTCGGGATGGTGGAGCTTTCCCCACGCCCCGGCGCGGATTGTGTCGGTATCGGGATAATCGCCCTTTCTCACTCGATCGAGCATCTCGAGGCCTGCGAGCGCCATCATTCGCGTCGCGCTGATGCCCGTCGGGTAGCCGCCGTAGAGACCGAAGCCGCCCTGCGCGATGCCGCCGTAGGGTTTGTAGTCGGCGGAACAATCTTTCGAGCCGTAGATGAGAAACATCCGGTAGCTGCCGAGCCCGCCGCGGTTTTGGCCGAAGCCGCTGCCGTCGCGGTTGTGGCCGCGCGTGAAATAGAGAAACGGGTATTGCATCTCGATCCGCTCGATGTCGGCGATGCCGGCGGAGGGGATGTTCATGTGGCCGCCGGTGTTGACGCCGTCGCGTTCGGGCGTGGCCCCCATGCCCGCGCCGTGAATGTCGTAAAGCCCCTGGGCGACGGGAATGCCTTCGCGCGTCCGGCCGCCGTAGAAGTAACCGGGGCCGCCGACGAATTCCAAATTGCCGGTCGTCGAGCAGTTGACGTCTTCCAGACGGCCCGAGGCGTAGATCATCTTCGCCACGCCCTCGCAGACGGTGGAGACGAGGACGTTGCCGATTCTCGGCGCGGCGCCGCAGGCGGCGGGATAGCGGCAGTTGAGGATCGAGCCTTCGGGCACGACATCGATTTTCACGGGGCGCATCTTGCCGTCGCTCCACGGCACGTCCCAGAAGAGCGTGTTGGTGAGCGCGAGCGCGATATGGGCGGCCGTGCTTGGCAGCGTCGAATTATGATCGGTGTCGGTCTGGGGGCTGGTGCCGGTAAAGTCCAAGCGCAGCTCGTCGTCTTCCTTCGTCATCGTGCAGACGAGCTGCTGCGCGACGGCCTTGCGCGTCTTTCGGTCCAGGGTCGTCACGTATTGGCGCGTGACCCAGGTTCCGTCGGGCAGGGAGCGGAGTTTCGCGCGCGCCTTGCTTTCCGAGTCGGCGATCATCTTTTCGCCCGCCCCGCGAACGAAGTCGAGACCGAACTTCTCCACCAATCCGAGATAGCGCCGGGCGCAGACGTTGTTGCCGGCGATCATGGCCTTTAAATCCAGGCCGACGTATTGCGGGTCGCGGCACTGCTCGGTCAGCGTCTTGAAGACGTCCTCGCGAAACTCGCCGCGCTCGACGATCTTGAGGCCGATGATGCGGATGCCCTCGTGGTGCACTTCGTAGGCGCCGCCGCGCAGCACTCCGCCGGTATCCGCCGTGTGCGTGCTGGTGGCGGTCCAGGCGATCAATTGATTTTTGCGGAGAAAAATCGGCTTGATGACCATCATATCGTAGGTGTGCGAGCCGGCGACGTAGGGGTCGTTGAAAAAGATCTGATCGCCGTCGCGGAAGCCCGGCGATTCGCCGAACCATTCGATCAGCTTTTTGATCGCATCGGAAGTTGCGGCGGCGAATCTTAAATGGCCGGAGCAGGCGAGCACCATATGGCCCGCCTCGTCGTAGAAGCTGCTCATGCACTCCCCGCCCTGGGAGACGATCGGCGACGCCGTGACGCGCTGGAGCGTCATACGGCCCTCCTCACCGATCGCCCAGAGGCGGTGGAAGAACATCTCGAAGCGGACCGGATCTATCGCCGGAGCCTTCTTCGCGGCCGGTTGACGTCGGAGGCTCCTGACGTTTTTCATTTTTTCGGCGCTCCGGCTTTTTCGATCTCCTGCAACAAGGAGATATCGATGAAGTCTTTCGGCTGAAACTGCTTTGCCTTGGGCTCTTTCTCTCCCAGGAAGTCGAGCACCGCCTGGACGCCTTCCGGGGTCGGATAGGGCGGCGTTCGGAACAGCGGCTGGCTCACAGTGTAGCTGTAATCTAAAACGACGGTATCGGTGGTGCTCATGTACTTGGAGAGGACTTTGCTGGCGAAAGGTTTGTCGGCCTTGATCCGGTCGATCGCGGCCATGTAGGCTCGCAGCGTTTTCAGCGCCGCCGCGCGGTTTCTTTCCAGATATCTCCTGGTGGTCGCCAGGCTCGTGTGCTGGAACGAGATGCCGACCTGTGGCAAATAGGCAAGTTCCTTAAAACCGGCGCGGATGGCGATCATGTTGGTCGGCGGCGAGAGAACGCCCGCCTGCAGCGCGCCCGCGGCGAGCGCCGGCACGATCTCCGGCACGCCGCGCATCTGCAGGATAGTGACTTCGCTGTCGGCCTTGAGTCCCCATTTTTTCAGCGCCAGTCTGAGCGCGAGGTCCGTGGCCGAGCCGAAGGTGCTGATCCCGACTTTCTTCCCGCGCAGATCTTCCGGCTTGTCTATCCCCTTGACCGTGACGATGGAGAAGAACGGCTGATTGATCAGTCCGGCCACGATCAGAGTATCGGCGCCGGTGAGGCGCGCCGCTATGATCGGCCCGCTATAGACCTGGGCGAACGGGACTTCTCCGGCGATCAGCGCCGACACGGTTTGCGGGCCGCCGCGGATATAAATCAACTCGGCAGGGACCCCCTCGCGCCCGAAATAGCCGGCGTCCTGAGCGACCCACGTTGGCAAGGACGCAACGCTTGCCGCCCCAACGGCGATCCTGATCGGCTGGGCGGAGGCGGGCGCTCCGCAGAAAAGCAGAGCGATCGCAGCGATTAGATTAAGCAACTCGAAGCGAACGGGACCGATCTCTTTCATGTCACACCATGCCCTTTCACTCCAACTCCATCACCAGATTCCGGTAGTTGTCGATCGTTACGTGAAATTCCGGCGGCACCAGCGTCGTGGTGAAGGGCAGCTCGATCACCGCCGGTCCCTTGACGCGCGCGCCGACGCCGAGCCGGGCGTAGTCATAGACGTCGGTTTCGATCAGCCGGCGCTCGGGCCGGGTAAAAAAGATTTTTCGCTTTCCCTTCTTGGCGGCGGCCAGCCGCTTCGTTGCGATTCTTTCCGGCTTGAGGCGCGGCTTGGCGACACGTCCCACGGCATCGATCCGGATGGCGCTGATCTCGATGCCCGCCTTCGTATAGCCGGCCCCGACGCCGAACAGCTCTTCGTATTTCTTTTCAAAGGCGACGTGGAGCTTCGCGACCCTGTCGGCGGTAAATGGGTCTGATGGCACAGGGAGCTCGACGCCGGCGGTCTGGCGGCGGTAACGCATCGTGAAGAAGCGCCGGAACTCGATGTCGGCGGGGCGGAAGCCTTCGCCGATCATGATCTGTTTCATCTCGCCTTCGATCTGATCCAGCCGCTCGTTGAGCGTCTTGGGCTCGACGGGCAGGATATATTGGCAGGTCATCACGCGCGTGTGAATCACGTCCGCCGCGGCTGCGCCGAAGGCGGAAAAGACCGGCGAGGTGGCGAAAATATAAATTTTCTTGATGCCCAGCTCGGCGGCAAAACCCGAGGCGTGCACCGCCCCTGCGCCGCCGAAGGCATAAATCACGAATTCTTCCGGCAGGTAGCCGGTCCGCACGACCTGCCGCCGGATCAGGTCGGACATCTTGCTGTTAACGATATCGTAGATGCCGGCGGCGGCCTCGTGGACTTTCAGCTTGAGCGGGCGCGCGATCTTCTCTTCGATGATTTTGAGCGCCTTCTCCTTGTTGAGCCTCTTCCTTCCGCCGAGGAAGTAGTTCGGATCGATGATGCCCAGTGCCAGGTCGGCGTCGGTGACGGTGACTTCGCTGCCGCCGGCGTCGTAACAGACCGGGCCGGGGCTGGCGCCCGCGCTCTTAGGGCCGACCAGGAGGCGGCCGGTCTCCGGATCGACACGGGCGATGGTGCCGCCTCCCGCCCCAATCGATTCGATGTCGATAATGGGCTGAAGGATTCGAAAGCGCTCGACGATAGGCTCCTGCGCGTAGCGCCAGTAGCCTTCGGTGATCAGCCCCACGTCGAAGCTCGTTCCGCCCATGTCGGTGGTGATGACGTTTTTGTGCTTGAGGACTTTCGCCACGTGGGCCGAGGCGATCATGCCGCCCGCGGGTCCGGACTGGAGATTGGCGATGGCCGAGACCTGCTCGCGGTGGCCGACGCCGCCGTTGCCCTGCATGATGAGCAGCGAGCTTTTCAACCCGCCGTCTCTGAGTTTCCTCTCGAGCCCCTTCAAATAGCGGTCGACCGTCGGGCCGAGGTAGCTGTTGAGGATTGCGGTGTTGGCGCGCGCGTACTCTCCGGCAATCTGCGAGAGCGCGCTGCCGAACGACCAGTAGAGCTTCTGCGACGGGTCGGCTTCGAGGGCGAGCGAGCGGATCTGTTCCTCGTGCGCCGGGTTGACCCAGGCATGGAGCAGGCTCACGGCGATGGCTTCGACTTTGTCCTCATCCATGAGCTTGCGCACCGCGGCCATCACGTCGCTCCGGTCGAGCGGCGCGATCTCCTGGCCCGTGTAGTCGATGCGCTCGCGCACGCCGGCGATGCGCTCACGCGGGACGAGCGGCTCGGGTTTGGTCACCCAGGTGACGTGGCGGATCTCTTCTTCCGAGAGGCCGTCGACGCGCCCGATAGCGCGCATGATCTCCGTCGTGTCTTCAAATCCCTTTGTCGTGATAAAGCCGACTTTGACGCCGCTGCGCGTGATGAGCGCGTTCGTCGCGACCGTGCTGCCGTGCTTAAAGAGGGAAGTGCGGCCAAGAAGCTCTTTTCGATCTATGCCGACGGTCTTCGCCGCCTCCGTCAACGCATCCATCACGCCACGCGAAAAATCATCCGGCGTCGTTGACGCCTTCGCCGTCCACACCTGCCCCGCCTCGCCCATAACGACGACGTCGGTAAATGTCCCTCCGGTGTCCACGCCAATGATGTATTGTCCCTGTGCCGCCATTGCGTCTCGTTCCCGCGAAGCTCTTCACGCAGAAATATGAGAGGGACGGTTGGTTGTCAAGGCTGAGACAAGGCAAGGCAAACGAGATCTCGGAGCGAGGACGCGAACGCGCAGCGGACAAGTGACGGGGATGGATTGGTCTGATTTGCCGGCTAGACGGCGTTCTGGAGCGCCAGGATTCTTCTCTTGATTGCCTTTGGGAAGTCGACAAAAACGAATTGTTTCTTGTGGTACAGATAGTCCTCGCCGCTTTCATCGACGATCCGCACCAAATCGTCCTTAGCCGCTTTCGAGTCGGGCAGAATCCGGTAAACCTTGCCGGGGATCAGGGACGCTTCATAGTCGCTGTTATCGATGCACAGGGCAAAGGGCTTCGTCGGCTGCTTCATGGCTAATCCAAATAGCGCTTGATTCTCAAGTCTCTTTTACCGACATCCAACGGCGCGACCGGAGCGAGGGCTTTCTTCACGCCTGGGCGGCGTTCTCAGCCGGTGCGTTTAAGCCGCTTGTTGGACGCAGATCGCTGTCGGCGTGATGTCGTTGTGGCGGCACCGGCCGCATCAACCAGGAGGCGCAACGCTCGATTCACCGAGTCGGTATCGGGAAACTTCTTTGCGAGATCAGGCTCGATCAGGACGAGATTCGTTCCCGCCATAGTCCGCCTGTAGTATTTGCCGCGCACTCCGCCCTTTAACCGGGACAGATCGTACTCGGGCCGAAGCTCGTCGTTGATTTTCTTCGCTGCGTCCTTTTTCACGCTGTACTCGTTCCTTCTTGGTTACTTTCATGAACAACGTAGCACAAACCGTCTCCCAGTTTCGAGCGAGATGACTTCTACTCAATCTCCAGCGGCGTTATCGGCCCGTCGGCTTTCTTCACGCCAAGGCGGATGGGACGGGGAGGGCCTTTCTTAGGGATCGTCACTTCGACCCAGAGTTCCTCGTCCGGCTGACGAATCGACGGGTCAGGGATGTGCTCGGGGATAAAAAACGCCACGGGTTGATTCAGCACGGCGAGCGTCTCGCCGCGCCGCTGGATGAACTGCAGGTGCAAAGCGGAAGGATCATAGCCGCGCTCTTGTGGATTCGGTTCAGCGACCAACCGGTCAGCCTCGACGCGCAGGGTGACGGACTTCGATAACGGCTGCATGGCAGATCCCGGCATCGGTTCCGTGATTCCGCGCGGCTCGACGACGAGTTGCATACGGACGTAGCGGCCGCGGATCGGAAGATTCGGATCGTAAGGAGCGGCAAGCGCCCAGACGCGGGGCTGCGTCGAGCGGTCGTAGAGCAGCTTGGCGCCGAGCGAGGCCACTATGCTAACGTGCACGACGGCGATCACCAGGCTCTTCGCCAACGGTTTCATTTCTTACCCTTCTCCAGCCGCGCCACAAGGCGGCGGCGCATCTTCTCAAGCAGCCATCCGCCCAACAGAAACAGAAAGCCGAGACTGATAAGACTAGCCGAGCGATCGAGTTTATCCATGACCGTGGAGAAGTAGAAGGCGAAAACCGTCAACGCGAATCCGGCCACGCCCAGGTTGATGCGCTCCTTGCGCGCTTCCTTCAAACCCCAGGCGATGAGTCCCAGCGAGCCGAGCGCCCACAGCGCGTACCGACCCAGATCCTCCCACCCGTAGGTCCATAGGCTTGCGCCCGGCGAGAATCGGAAGCGCGTCGTGCCCAGCGCAATAACCCACAGCAGAGCGACGATGTTGATCCACCCGGCCCCGCGCCTTAACCAGAAGGCCAGCAGGAGCGGGAGTCCCAGCGCGGCCGCCCATCCCAACAGGCGATAGCTTTCCAGCGACGGGAGCTGCTGCCAGGGCAGGGACGAAGGCAGATGAGGCACGGTTGCCGCCAGAGGGATCAGCGCCAGGCCGCCGATCCACATCAGCGCCTTGCGGGTCGCGGTTTCCCTGTCCGGCGCGAGCGCCGTTAGGTAGCTGATACTCAGGAGCAACAGCCCTTCGAGGAGAATCTTGTCGCTCGGAGCCCAACCGCGCGTGGCTTCCAGCCATTCGCCGCTGATCCACATCGGCGTGAGCACCGCCGCCAGCACCGCTTGCGGCCAGTCGCGCAACAGCGCCCATGCGATCCACGCGCCCAGCGCCCAGAGCATAAGGCCGGCGGGCCAATGCTCCTGCAAGTTAAAGATCTGCCCCGCGAGGAAAATTCCCGCGCCGAGGCAGATCGTGCCGACGGCGTGCAGCGTCGTGGAAAGGGCAGGGAACCGGTCCGCCGCGAGCGCGGCAGAAACGTGAAACAGCGCCACCAGTGCCAACACCAGGCCGAAGCGTAAGGAAGGCGAAAGCGCGTCCCAGTGCGCCGCGACGAACAGTAGCACGCCTGCGCCCAGCAGCAGGCCGCCCAGGCTGATCGCCAGCACTACCGGCCAACCCAGCCCGCGCGCCTTATCCTGCTCCGTCTCGTAGGCGCGGATGCGCGCGGCGGCGGAGGACTCGATCAGCCCTTCCTCCGTCCATCGCTTTAGATAATTTTCCCAGCGCGCAGGCAATCAATCTTCCTCTTGAGCTTTAATGGCGATTATATTATTGGCGCAATGGAGTAGCAAGAAAAAAATTCAACCTGGCTGCCCGTTTGGCGCAACTGGAAGACCGCCCATAGAGCCGCCTCAGAGCCTCCGGGCGATCAACGTGGTGAACTCCTTCACCGTGTTGCCGGGGGCGGGGAAGGTGTCGCGGCGGAAATCGAGAACCTCCCAACCGTGGAACCGTTCCTGCAACTCCGTTTTGCCGAAGAGGTAGTAGTGGCCGGGCTCGAACATGTCCGTGTACGTCGTGCCTTCGATCATGGCGTTCACGATTGCGATGCCGTTCGATTTCACGTGCGCCTGCGCGTCGGAGAGCAATTCGAGGGCGCGCTCCCTGGGAAAGAACATGAACAGCCCGATGGCGACCACGGTGTCGAACATCTCGGCGACGCGGTAGGTCTCAAAGTCGGCCTGCTCCGCCCGGAGCGCCAACGCCTCTTCGGACGCGACTTGCCGGATTCGCGCGATCGCGTTGGAACTGGCGTCCAGAGCCAGCACCGAGCAGCCGCGCCGGGCGGCCTCGATGCTTAAGTTGCCGAGACCGCAGCCCATGTCGAGCAGCTTGCCCTGGAGATACGGCAAGGCGAGCATTTCGAATGGATTAAGCGCGAACTCTTTCTCTCTTACCTGGCGCTCAAATTGAGTGTCGAAGAAAGCGATGCTGCGGATGGCGTTCATTGCTTGCGTCTTGAATATCACGCGCGGCGTCGGGCCGCTGCATCATTGAGGGACTTTGCAACTCGCTGCGCGATTCTATTCCCCCATGATCTTCTTCAATCGCTCGACGGTCTCGGGCGGTTGGGAGACGGCCTTCCTGGCGATCGCCTCCAGCTCTTCGCCACTGATGCGCTCGACTTCCCATTCTCGTTTTTTGGCGGCGTCCAGGAAATCCGGGTCGCCGAGAGTCTTCTGATAGGCGTCGCGCAGCAGCTTGACCCGTTCTGCCGGCAGAGCCGGCGGCGCGATCATGGGACGGCCGCTGGCGCCGGGAGAAAGAAGCGCGGGCGCCACGCGCTTGACCTCATTGGGAGTCTTGTACTGCTCCATCAGCTCGTAGATCGTCGGGGCATCCGGCATGCTCGCGTCGCGCTTGGCTCCGCCCTGAACGAGCACGCGGATAACACCATCCTTAACCCAAGCCCGTGACGGATCTCGGGTGAGAACCTCCTTGGTGGCGGCATAGCAGTGGATCTCGCCTCTTTCCGTCGCGACCTCGATGTCCCGCGTGCCGGGGTAGCCGGTCACCATGTGGAACTTGACGCCGAGCGCCTCCTCCACGAATCTGGGGAAGTAGTGGCTGGTGGTGCCGGTGCCGGTGGCGCCGCATCTCGGCGGCTCCGCTGCCTTGCGGACATCCTCGAAGCTCTTGAATGGCGTGTTCGCGCGCATGACAAGGATCTCGTGATTGCGCACCGGAGAGCCGATCCACTGAAACTTGGCCCAATCGAATTGCACCTCTTTTTTCCCCGCCACCTGATCGAAGTAAAGCGCGGTCGAGATCATGCCCAGCGTGAGGCCGTCGGGTTTGGCGATGTTGTACAGATGGTTGGCGGCGACCATGGAGCCGCCGCCCGGCATGTTTTGTACGATGAAGTCCGGATTCCCCGCAATGTGCTTTCCCATGTGCTGGGCGATGAGGCGCGCCCATGAATCGACGATCCCGCCGGCCGGGATGCCGACGATGATTTTGATGGTTTTGCCCTTGTAGAAGGGCTCCGTCTGGGCGCAGGCTCGCGAGATGAAAAGCAAGCCGCAGAGCTGAACGACGACGAAGGCGAGTTTTTTCATAGGCTGACCCTCCGCCGCGCTCCTTGCTCCGATCTAGCGTTTGTAAAGGCGGTCGAATAGTTTTTCGTCGTCCAGTTTTTTGACGAAGCTCATGTCGACGAAGTCCTCGGGCTTCGCGCCTTTCAGCTTGGGATTTTTCACCGCCAGCTCGTCGAGAATCGTCTGGATGCCCGGCAGCGTCGGATAAGGCTTTTCCGGCACGACTTTCAGGCTGACTTCGCGATAGGTCTCTTCCAGCGCCTCGCGATCCGTCGTCTCGAGGTATTTGCTCAGGATTTTGAGGCTGGGCTCTTTTTGTGTCTTATAGAAATGAATACTCTCGACGGCGGCTCGCATCACGGACATCACCAGGTCCGGCTGGGATTTGGCGAAAGCCCTGGAAGTCACCAGCGCCGTCAGTTGATAGGGGATGTTGAGCTGGGCCATGTCGATCAACGTGTTGTAGCCGAGCTTGCGCGCGGTCAAGGTGAACGGCGGCGTGATGATCGTCGCCTGGACGCTTTTCGACTGCAGCGCGACCACGCGAGCGGTCT
>JBGPGE010000134.1:0-11358 GCA_041483675.1 Binatia bacterium | reverse complement strand
TTCACCGGCGATATAAGTCACCGCGTTCCAACCGGAATACGCGAAGATCACCGGAATGAACGCCGCGCCGAACAAACTGAAATTGCCGATCTTTTGCCAGTCGAAGAGCGGTTCGAAATGGCTCGTGTTGCCGTTGCCGAAAAAAACGCCGAATATAACGATTCCCAACAACGCGCCGATCTTCAGCGTGGTCAAAACATTCTGCATCAGCGTCCCCTGCCTGACGCCCAAGCAGTGCAGTCCGGACAAGAGTAAAACCACGGTCATGGAAAAAATCATACCCACCGTGACGTTGATCGGAACGAGCGGCAGCGGGATCGACAAGATCAAGTCTTGCGAGCCGAGCACCGGAAAGAAAAACGACACAAAGCCGTTTAATACCACGGCAAGGAATGCGATCGCCCCCGAGAAGGTCACGAGAAACGAAGACCAACCCGACAAGAAACCCATCAGCCTACCGTAGGCTTCGCGGATGTAAATGTAGTCGCCGCCGGCGTACGGCATGCTCGCCGACAATTCGGCGCAAGTGAGCGCTCCCGCGAGAGCGAGCAGCCCGCCGAAAAGCCATACGAGCAATACCCCGCCCGGCGTCGGCAGAGTTTCCGCGATCGCTCCGGTAGAGATGAAAATTCCCATGCCGATCATATCGCCGCAGATGATCATCACCGCGCTGAACAGCCCCAACCGCCGCGCCAATTCAACTTGCGCCATAGCGCCTACCCTTAGCAGGGAAAGAGAGGCCAAGCAAATCCACTTATATCGAACACGGGGTTTGAATCCCCGTGTTCGACCAAAGGGAAGAGCTGCCGCTTCTCCCCTTTGGAAACCCCATCGGCTTTGGGCCCGCCTCAAGAGGCGGGGTTTACATTGAATCCATCCGCCGTCCCGGCTTTCCGCTTTCTACAAATAATAATCCATGATAGTGACTGCATGTTCACCCGGTGCCGTGAACAATATTGCCGGGAGGATGGTCTGTAGCCCGTCGCCAAGGAGATTGTGCATGGATTGGAAAGAGCCCGACATGTTCGAGCCCGTCGCCCACGGCAACAAGCCCTTCGGCGTGCGGATTCCCGCGCTGGTGGTCAGCCGAGGGAAGAACGATCAACTCAATTTTCTCACCGCAGCGTGGTTTTCTCCGATGGGCGCCGAGCCTTCGCGGATGGTGGTGGCGATCCTTAAAAGGACTCTCACCTATAAGTTGATCCTCGAGCGCGGGGAGTTCGTCATGAGCGCGCCGACCGACAAGATGATGGACGTCGTCGTTTTTGCCGGCTACGTCTCGGGAAACGACGTGGATAAGTGGAAGGCCGCGGGACTCACGCCGGTCAAGCCGTCCAAAGTCTCCGTGCCTCTGATCGGCGAGGCCATTGGCAACGTGGAGTACCGATTGATCCAGCAGATTCCCTTCACTGACGAGTTGGATCTCTTCGTCGGCGAGGTCCTCGCCACGCACATGCGCAAAGGGGCGATGGAGGGCGAGCTATTCCGCGAAGATTCCGACCCGCTGCTCTACATGGGAACCAAATACGATCCCGCAGGCAAATCGCTGGGAAAATTTTACACCCACCTGGGGAAGGTCGAGCGGGCCGGCTACGATTCGCCGCTGCTGAAAAAATATCTCGGACGGCAAAAGCCGTGATGCAGCGATGCCTATGGTCTCCCTTGACAGAAATTGTTACGCGCCATACGCTGTGCGTCAGCTTCGATCGGAAGGCTGCGTATGAAAACCCATAGCCTCGTGAGACGCGCAACGGTGTCGTTTAGTCTGCTCCTGAGCCTGGCCGCTCCGCAGGGTCTCCGCGCCCAGGCCGACCACACCGCCGGGCTTGTGGAGGGCGCCAGGAAGGAGGGCAAGCTCGTCTGGTACACCTCCATGAACATCACCGAGTCCAAGCCGCTCCTGGACGACTTCGAAAAGCAGTATCCTTTTATTAAGACCGATCTCTTTCGCGCCAGCGGCGAGAAGGTCCAGAACCGCGTGATCACTGAAATCCGAGCGGGGAGATGGGACTTTGACGTAGCAGCTCTCAGCGAAATAGGCACTCTGATCGAGCACAAGGCGATCGCATCTTATGTGTCGCCCGAAGCCAAAGCGTTCATCAGCGAGCTTAAGGACCCCGGGGGCTACTGGACGGGCATCTGGGTCAACTACTTCGTTCCGGGCTATAACACGCGGATGGTCGGCGCCGCCGAGGCGCCCAAGCGCTGGGAGGATTTCCTCGATCCCAAATGGAAAGGGAAAATCTCGATCGACCAGGAGGAATATCCGTGGTACGTCACGCTGCTGGCGGCTTGGGGCAAAGAGCGAACGGACAAATACATGCGGGCGCTCGCCAAGCAAGCCATCCAGTGGCGCAAGGGGCACACGCTGATCGCCCAGTTGATGGGGGCGGGAGAATTTCCCGTGGCGATTGTTTACGCCCACCGCATAGAATCGGATAGAAAGAAGGGCGCGCCGATCGACTGGGTGAATACGGTCGATCCGATCGTCGTCTCGGTCAACTCGGTGGGCCTCAGCGCCAAACCTAACAATCCGAACGCCGCCCGGCTCTTCATCGACTTTGTCCTTTCGAAAAAAGCCCAGGAAAGAATCCGCTCATACAACCGGGTGCCGGCGCGCGCCGACGTCGAGCCGCTCTCGCCCAAGATGGAACAGTCGAAGCTCAAGCTGCGCATCGTGCCGCACGACACGGCGACCCGCTATAACGAGTACGTGAGAGATTTCAGGGCCATATTCAGCCTGTAAACATCGCCCGCAAAGGAGAAGACGGATGACTCGGAACAAAATCGCGCTCGCTGCTTTCCTGTCGTCGGCGATTCTCATGATGATCTCGGCGCCGGTATTTTCCGCTTCTGCGCCGGTGCTGCCGAAGGCCACCCTGGAAGATCTCAAAAAACTCAAGCTCGACGCCTCGATCCTGTCGGACATCGACAAAGAGCTGACCGTGCCGAAGGGATGGCTCGACGGCGCGAAAAAAGAGGGCAAACTGCGTATCTTCTCGACCTTCGATCCGCCGCAGGCCGATGCCCTGATGCGCGCTTTCAAGGAGCGCTATCCGTTTATCGTCATCGAATACAACCGCGCGAGCCACGAGGACCGCGCGATCCGCACGCTGGTGGCCTACAAAAATAAAAAAAGCGTCACGGACATTTTGACCGGCATCGGCGGGAGCTTTTTCATGTACCGCGAGGCCAACGCCCTGGAGGATCTGAGAAATCTTCCCAATTGGAAAAACAATCCGACCGGAACCGTCGACCCGGAAGGGCTCTGGGCCGGCATGCACAATCGCTATTGGTGCATAGCGTACAACACGAAGCAAATCGGCAAGGCGGACGTGCCGAAAAAATGGGAGGATTTCCTCACCAATCCCAAGTGGCGCAACGGCAATCTCGCGATTGGAAACCGCCCCCAGCTCTGGGTCTTGCAGCTCTGGAAAGCCAAGGGCGAGAAGTGGGCCAAAGATTATCTCACGAAACTTTTCGACGAGGTCAAACCGCAGCTCCGCCGGGAAGGAATGAACGCCATGCTGGAGCTGCTGGCCGCCGGTGAATTCTACGGCAGCATTCCCTCCGCGGAGTACCGCAGCTATCAAAAGGTCCTGGACGGCGCGCCGGTGAGCTATACTTGTCCGGAGCCTGTTCCCGCGGCTGTTTCCGAGATGGCCATCCTCAAGGGATCGCCGAACGCCAATGCCGCGCGCGTGTTCGTCAACTGGTTCCTCAGCAAAGAGGGACAGATCGCCCAATACACGGCGGACTACGCTCCTCCGGTCCACAAGGCCTTGCAGCGCAAAGAGCTGCTTCCTTTCGCCGATCAGATCTTAGGAAAAGAGATAGCCTTCAGGGACCCGGCGTTGGAGTTGGAGGTTCAGCCGAAGCTGCTCGAGGTCTGGGACGAGCTTTGGCTCAAGAGCGGCGGGCGACGGCGCGGCAAATAATAATGGGCGCGACTCTCCGGTTACATCTCTGGCACCACGGAATTTTTCTTCTCATTCTGTTTCTCGTGCTGACCCCCCTCGCCTTTCTTATCCTGGGAAGCTTCAGCACGGCGCGCCTGCCGGGGGACTTTTCCCTCGACGCGATGGGGCTCGTCAACTACATCAAGGTTTATTCCGACCCGGGAACCTTAGAAATATTCTCCAATACCGTGATCTACGTCGCGGGCGCCACGGCGTTGGCTCTTGTCCTGGCAGTCTCGCTCGCGTGGCTCGTCGAGCTGACCAACATGCCCGGAAAGGTGCTCGTCTATGCGGGCGTTCCGATGACCCTGGCCGTGCCGGGAATGCTGCAGGCTATGGCGTGGGTGCTGCTTCTCAGCCCGCGCATCGGTTTTATCAACCAGCTGTTAAAAGATATCTTCGGCCCGCAGACGCCGATCGTCAACGTTTACTCCCTTGGCGGCATGGTCTTCCTCGAAGGTCTTAGGCTCGTGCCCACGGCCTTTCTGATGCTCGTGCCGCTCATGCGCAGCATGGACCCGACTCTGGAAGAGGCCGCGGCGGTTTCCGGCGCGCGCCCGCTCTCTACGCTCCGCAAGGTCACGTTGCGCCTGCTGGCTCCCGCGTTGGTGGCGGTGATGATCTACCAGGCGATGACCGCGCTGGAGGTCTTTGAGATTCCCGGCATTCTGGGGCTGCCGGCCGGCATCTATGTTTTCAGCACGAAAATCTACGCCATCGTGCGCACGGCGACCTTCATGCCGGTCTACGGCCAGGCCAACGCGCTGGCCATGGTTTATCTCTTCATCGCCGTCGGGACGACTTTTTTCTACACCCGGATGATCGGTCGCGCCGAGCGATACACCGTGATCACGGGAAAAGGCTACCGGCCGCGCCAGCTCGATCTGGGAAAATGGAAAATCCCGGCGCTGGGATGCGCGCTGCTGTTTCTGTTTCTCTCGATCGTGCTCCCCTTTCTGGTTTTCCTTTACGCTTCTTTCCTGCCGTATCTTCAGGCGCCGTCGTGGAACGTCCTCAGGGTCTTGACGCTGAAGAACTACCGTTTGCTGGCCGAATACGGCGAGGTCGGCTCGGCGCTGAAAAATACCGTGCTGATGGTCGGGGCCACGGCCACGGCCACGGTCGTGCTGTCGTTTTTAGTTTCGCTCGTCGTCATACGCAGCAAGTTCTGGGGACGAAAGCTCCTCGACCAGATGGCCTTTATGCCGCATGCCATTCCCGGCATCGTCATGGGCATCGCGTTTTTCTGGCTCTTTCTCAAAATCGACTTTCTGCCGCTCTATGGCACCATCTGGGCGATTTCGATCGGCTTTACGATCAGCTTTCTCGCCTACGGCACGCGCTCGATGAACGCCGCGCTGTTGCAAATCCACAAAGAGCTGGAAGAGGCGGCCTACGTGAGCGGCGCGCCGCCGTGGCGGACCATGCGGCGTATTTTTGTACCGTTGATGATGCCGACTCTGGTGGGAGTCTGGATCTGGGTGGTGCTCCATGCCGTGCGCATCGCCGGCATGCCGCTGATGCTTTACGAAGGCCCAAACAATCAGGTGCTGGCGATCCTCATCTGGAATATGTGGGATGAAGGCTACGTTCCCGCGGTGGCGGCGATCGGCACGCTGCTCATGATCGTGCTCTTGCTGCTCACGCTGGCTGTCCGTTTTATCGGCTTCCGCAGGCAGACCATGCACGTAGGAGGAACATGATTCGCATCGAACAGCTTCACGTGCGCTATCGGACAGAGCGCGGCGAAGTCCACGCCGTGCGCGGCATCGACCTGAACGTCAAGCAAGGGCAGTTTTTTACTCTGCTCGGGCCGAGCGGCTGCGGCAAGACGACGACCTTGCGCTCGGTGGCGGGCCTGGAAAAGCCGACGGCGGGAGAGATCTACGTCGGCGACGAGATCGTCTTCTCTTCGGCCAAGGGGCTTTCGGTCCCGCCGTACAAACGGGACATCGGGATGGTCTTTCAGTCCTACGCCATCTGGCCGCATTTAAATGTTTTTGAAAACGTCGCCTTTCCTTTACGGGAAATGAAAAAACGGGTTCCGGCGGACGAGCTCCGCTCCAGGGTGCGCAAGGCGCTCTCCTTGGTGCAGTTGGAAGGGCTTGAAGACCGCCCCGCGCCGTTTTTAAGCGGCGGCCAGCAGCAGCGCCTCGCCCTGGCGCGCGCCCTGGTGAGAGAGCCGCGCGTGCTATTGCTGGACGAGCCTCTGAGCAATCTTGACGCGAAGCTTCGGGAGGAGACGCGCGTCGAGCTGCGCGAGCTGGTCAAGCGGCTCGGCATCACCACGCTCTACGTCACGCACGACCAGTTGGAGGCGCTCACGATGTCCGATGTCGTCGCCGTCATGGACGGCGGCAATATCGTGCAAGAGGGATCGCCGGTCGATATCTATCGCGCGCCGCGGGACAAATTTGTCGCCGCCTTTATCGGTCTCAGCAACTTTCTCGAAGGGCGGGTCACCAAACCCGGACGCCTTGGCGAAGTCGAGACCGCCGGCATCCTCCTGAAATGCATCTTGCCCGACGGCGTCGCAACGGGAGATTCCGTGATCGTCGTGATCCGACCGGAAGATTTAAATCTTTACACCGGCGCGGCAACGCAGAACGACAATATTCTCGAAGGCAAGATCGAGGCGCTGATCTTCATGGGAGACACGCTGGAATGCCAGGTGGCGGTCGGCAAAAAAATCATCCGCCTCAAGCTCCATCCCTCCTCCCCGGTCGCGCGCGGCGAGACGGTGCGGCTGCAGCTCCCCGCCGCGAGCTGCCGCGCCCTGCGCGCTTGAAGGAGCTTTGCATATGGCTGAGCTTTTCCCTTATCCTCGCTTTTCACTGGCCGAGAGAGACCGGCGCTGGAAGGCCGTACGCGAGCTGATGCGCCGCGAGCGGCTGGACGTCATCGTCGCGCCGCAGAACACCGGCCACTCCATGGACTACCAGGCGAACACCCGTTATCTCACCCACGTCGGCGGCGGCGGAGATTCGGACATCGCCGGAGTTTTTCCGCTCCAAGGCGAAGTAACTGCGATTGCAACGTCAGCCGCGCCACGCTGGCCGACGGTGCAGGATTGGACCGAAGATATCCGCGAAGCGCGGCGCAACTACGGCCGCGTCATTGTGGAGCGGCTCAAAGAGCTTAAGATGGACCGCGGCCGCATCGGCATCGCGGGCCTGGGCGAAGTCGAGGGCACGCGCACGCCGGAGGGAACGATTCTCTACGGCACCTGGAAACAGATCCGCGAGGCGTTCCCGCAGGCTGAACTGGTTGACGCGACGGACATTCTCGCGGAAGTCCGCTACGTGAAGAGCCCGGAAGAGATTGAAGTCCTGACCAAGTCGATGGAGATCATCGAGCTGGCTTACGAAGCCGAGATCAAGGCGGCGCGGCCGGGCGTGAAAGATTGGGAAGTATGGGCCGCGGCGCAGAGTGCCTTGATGATGAACGGCTCGGAGATGCCGGTCCACTGCAACTGGGTGTCGGGCAAAAATCCCCTGCGCACGCTTACGCGCCCCAGCATGCGGCTGCTGGAGCGAGGCGATCTGATTATCAATGAGATCGAGTCGTCGTGGATCGGCTACCGGTCGCAAGGCGTGCAGCCGGTCTTCGTCGAAGTCGCCGATCCGGTCCATCAGGAGCTGATCAAAGTCCAGCGCGAGATTTTTAACCGCGTGTTCGAGAGCCTCAAACCGGGCGTTACAGTCGGAGAGCTGGCCGAGCTGACGCGCAGAGCCGGCGCTGAAGCGGCGCCGAGATCCGGTCCCGCGGCCGGCGCTAAAGGCGATCTTAACATGCACGGCCGCGGCGCCGGCGACGACGGCCCAATTATCACCTCTCACGCGCGGAGCCCGAAGCAGTTGGGCGTCGCGCTGCGCGAAAACATGGTCTTTATCTGCAAGCCCTCCGCGATCGCCGCCGACGGCAAGTCGATCTGCACCTGGGGCGACACCGTGGTGGTGACGCCTCGCGGCGGCCGCCGCCTCGGCAAGAGACCCCACGACCTGGCTATCGCACGTAGCTGACGACTCCGATGAATAAACGCGCAGTCTATGACCGTACGCTTCGGGCCATCGGCCAAGCCCTGGAGGGTCAAGACTTCGACGTCGTCGATGTCAAAAGCTCAGGTGAGGACTATATTGTGAGCGGAGATCCGGCCAAGGTCACCGCGCTCCAGGCTTTCCTGGCGAGATGGAAAGGACGGCATCTCAAGCGCAAAGGCCCCTTCCAAATAAACTATACGCCTCAAGATATAGCGAAGTTGGACCATACAGGGAGGAGAAGACGCCGCGGCGCGAATCGAACCCCTGATTTTCATAGCCTCTCAAGTTTATTGCGTACGGTCGGAGCGTATCTCGACAGGAAAGGCGCGCGCTTGTTACAAGTTCATAAAAGGGACAAGACCCTAACCATTGTGTATCAAGCCGAGCAAGGTCACCCGGAGATAGAAGAACGCAGCGTCGCCTCCTTTTACTATCTTTTTTCTGAGATGCATCGAGGAAGGAAAAAGGGGCAAAACTAAACCCGCGCCGACAAAGTCCGAACCAAAGCGCCGCATCTCGCACGTCCGCCTGGGCTCGCTGACCGACAACGACTTCGGCCACCGAAGATTTCCACACCGCAGAGACGCAGACATCACGGAGCTAAAAAGTGCCTGTCTGAAACCTTCGTGTCCTTCGACCCGTATAGCGTTACGCTTTTTCGGGTCTTCGCTTCTTCGGGTCTTCGTGCCTTCGTGGTGATTGCTTTTTCACGGTAAGCCGGGAAGCGCCTCATTGATACAAGGGGCTTGTGTGCGGGGCGGCACGGTCGGGACAAATTCATCCAACTAGGACAACTTCCAGGCCGCATTTGCGGGCAGCCGCGAACTGTTGCTTGTCGGAAGTCGCAAACGGGATAGCCATACCGCTGAGATCCTGAAAGGTCACCGCGGAGGCCACGTGGATTGCGTCAAGCGTCCGCGTCTTTGAGTTCAAAATCATCTCTTCCGCTTTTGCCAAGAGCGCGGGAGTAATTTCAACCAGCTCCCAAAAAGAGCGGTCCTGGCGAATGCGGGAAAGAATCGCCGTGTAATCGCTCGCAGATAACTCCTTTTGATCGCGCCGTCGACTCACAGCAGAGAGCAGCTCGACGGGGGCAATAGCAGAGGAGAGAAATCTGTGCTTCTGTAGTAGTTGCCTCGCCAGAAGCGATCCTCGTTCTGTCACATAGCGTTTCACCAGAGTGCTGGTATCGAAGTACGCCCAAGAAGGCTCGTTCACAGCAGTCGGTCCCTCTCGCGGGAGATTGTTTTAGAGAGGGGCTCTCCAACAATACGTCGGGGTTTCCACGCCGGCAGGGGCTTTGGCTTCGCGGCCGGTCTAAGAAACCCCGCGTGCTCGAGCTTGCGGATCGAAGCCACGTCCCTCGCCCCCGTTAGCGGACTGATCACCGCAATCGGCTTTCCTCGTTCTGTCAGGACAACCTCTTCTCCCTGCCTGACACTCTGAATCGCCTTGGAGAAGCGCTGGTTCGCCTCCCTGAGTCCCATGCGCATGGCAGCCTCCTGTATGAATGTAGCTACGTCACTACTTTAACCCGGTCGGTCTTCGATTTCAAGGGTCAATCAAGTTATATCGAACACGGGGTTTGAACCCCCGTGTTCGACCACAGGGGAGAGCTGCCGCTTCTCCCCTTTGAAAACCCCATCGGCTTTGTGCCCGCCCCAAGAGGCGGGGTTTACATTGAATAGAGCCGGGAAGAAGCCTTGCTTGAGTCAGCGACCCATTGTCCACCGTCTCAACAGTACGCCGACGGAACTCGCAACTATCAGCCAACCAAACCAATCTCCGTATCTCACGTAAAGCGTCTCGCCGGTCATAATCGGCACGCTCGCGGTCAGGACTCCGGAAGTGAACGTCGGCAAGTTTTTTACCATCTCGCCCCTGGGATCGATCACCGCCGTCAGGCCGGTGTTCGTCACGCGCACCAGAGCGCGGCGGGTTTCGATGGCGCGCCATTGGGCGAGGCGGGCGTGCTGCCACGGCGCGACCGTGTCGCCGAACCAGGCGTCGTTGGTGAGGTTGACGAGGATATCCGCGCCCTTCTCTTTGACGAATCGTCGAGCCAACTCAGGCATGAGGTCTTCGTAGCAGATGAGCGGGGCGACTCTGATGCCGTTCGCGATATCCAGCGTGACCGGGCCGTCGCCGCGCGTAAATCCGTCGCCGATCGGCGGCACGCCTGGCACCTTGGAAAAAACCGCAGCCAACGGGATGTATTCGCCGAAAGCGAGCAGCACCTGCTTGTGGTAATGTCCCTTCACGTTGCCCTGAGAGTCGGTGAGAAACGTGCTGTTGAACACCTTGGCATCCGGCGACCTGGGATCCCCGCGAAAACTCCTCGCCCCGAAAATCAGCGCGCTATCCTTCGGCAGCGCCGGCACCATTTCCGCGGGCAGCTTCTGCGCGTCCTCCGGCACCCAGGCCTCGACCGCGCTCTCGGGCCAGAGGTAGAGCGTTGCGTTGCGGGTTTTCTCCGTCAGCTCCAGGTAAGATTTGAGATTGCTCTCCAGGAAAGCGGTCTTCCATTTGTATTGGATGTCGATACTTCCCTGAATCGCCGCGATATCTAAAGTCTTAGCCGCGCGCATCTCCACGGCTACGCTATTGAGCCGCGACTGGCCGTAGAACAGAGCCGCGATCGTGAGAACGCCGAAGACTGTCGCGCCTGCAATGAGATTTTTTGTATTCCCGCTGCGCTCGAACAAAGCGGCATAAATGAGAGCGTTGAGCCAGACCAGAAGAAAACTTGTGCCGTAAGGTCCGATGGCGTCGGCGGTCTGAATGAGGCCGAGAAACGCCAACTGACTGTTCGCCAGGTGCCACGGAAAAATCTGCGGGAAACTGAACTCTATCGCCACCCAAAGCAGTGGCGGAAAAATATAGAGCGGTCCGAGCCCGCACAGGCGAACGAGCAGGGCGAACAGCGCAATCGGGATCGACTGGGTCGCACCGAACAGTAAAAGACCCAGCTGGCTTAGGCCCGGTGGAATGCCGCCGAAGACTCTCATCGTATGATCGACCCAATAGAATCCGGTCGCGAGCGTCACGACGCCGCCGAGCCAGGCGATGAGAAATGTCCTCCGCAAAGTCGCAGCGCGGCGAAGGAGCCACAAGAGCGGGACGAACGCAATCCACGCCAGCGGAAACAGACTAGGCTGGAGGAATGGGAGCGCGACCGCGACGCCGCCGATGAACGCGGCAAGCAGGAGACTCTTTGTGGACGCTGACGGCAACGGGTTGTTTTGTGCGGAAAGGGTCATTGAAAGTTTATTCGTCGAAGCCGAGCGTGGCCGCCCGGTCGGAGAGCCCGCGCATCCGATACCGCCGGTGGGATTAAGCAGCTACCCATTGCGCGGGCT
>JBGPGE010000133.1:0-11562 GCA_041483675.1 Binatia bacterium | reverse complement strand
TTCTTGAATCAAATGCATCGGCACGTGGCCCGGCCCCTCGATCATCACCTGCACGTCGTGCTTCCACGCGATCTTTGTCAGCTCGCCCAACGTCGCCAACTCACCGAACTGCGCTTCGTCGTTCGCGTCGGCGATCGAGCCCGGCCTCAAGCCGTCTCCGAGCGAGAACGAAACGTCGTAGGCTTTCATGATCTCGCAGATCTCTTCGAAACGAGTGTAGAGGAAATTTTCCCGATGATGGGCGAGGCACCACTTGGCCAGGATCGAGCCGCCGCGGGAGACGATCCCCGTGACTCGCTTGGCGGTGAGCGGGATGTAGCGGAGCAGGACGCCGGCATGAATGGTGAAGTAGTCCACTCCCTGCTCGGCCTGCTCGAGCAAAGTGTCCCGAAAAATCTCCCAGGTCAGCTCCTCCGCCTTGCCGTCGACTTTCTCCAACGCTTGATAAATGGGAACTGTTCCGATCGGCACCGGCGAGTTGCGGAGAATCCACTCGCGCGTTTCGTGGATGTTGTCGCCGGTGGAGAGGTCCATCACCGTATCGCCCCCCCAGCGCGTGGCCCAGATCATCTTCTCGACCTCCTCCTCGACCGAAGAGGCCACGGCGGAGTTGCCGATGTTGGCGTTGATTTTTACCAGGAAGTTGCGCCCGATGATCATCGGCTCGCTTTCGGGGTGGTTGATGTTCGCGGGAATGATCGCGCGGCCGCGCGCGACTTCGTCGAGCACGAACTCCGGCGTTACGAATTTAGGAATTGCAGCGCCGAAGCTGTTGCCGCCCTTGGCGTGCCCGGCCCCGTTGCCGCCGTTTTGTGCCGCCGCGTCGCGTCCAATATTCTCTCGAATCGCGATGTACTCCATCTCCGGGGTGATGATCCCCTTCTTGGCGTAGTGCATCTGAGAGGCATTGCGACCGGGCTTGGCACGCAGCACGGGCCGGCGCGAGCTGTCGGGAAAACGCTCCGCCGCGCCGTTGCCGTTCCGGTGGACGGGAATGCCTTGAATCTCCTCCGTATCGCCGCGCGCCCGGATCCACTCCAGGCGCTGAGGCACAAGTCCTTTGCGGAGATCGATCTGCGCCGCCGGATCGGTGTAGGGGCCGGAGGTGTCGTAAACAGTGAGCGGAAGATTGTCCCGCCGGTCGCCGTTCGCGGCAAAACCGCCTTGTGTCGCCGAGACCGATATCTCACGCATGGCGACGCGCACGTCGCCTCCTCGTTTGTTCGAGACATAGACCTTGCGTGACGCAGGCAAAGGCGAAGTCGAGAGCGCATTCTTATTTGAAATTTCCGATCTCCGTTCGGTCTTGGACATGACTGACCTCCGTGGCGCGCCAGGCTAGACGCGCCGGTATCGGCTCACGTACCCTTCGTAGAGTTGTTCTTTCCCTTTGGCTTCGAGCTCTTTGGAGCGCTCGGTCAAAACCGTTTTATCTTCGACAAAATCCTGGCGCGAAAATCCGAGATTTCCGGGATGGGTTCCGGTATCCATGCGGATGGCGTCGCACGGACAGGCCTCGACGCAAAAGCCGCAGTAGATGCAGCGCAGCGTGTCGATCTCGTAGCGCAGCGGAAATTTCTCCACCGGATTGTCGGGATATTCTCCGGCCTCGATGTAAATGCACTCCGCGGGACAGGCGGTGGCGCAGAGAAAACAGGCGGTGCAGCGGATGCTGCCGTCGTCTTTGAGCGTCAGGCGATGGCGCCCGCGAAACGTTTCTGGATAAGGAATTCTTTGCTCGGGATACTGCACCGTGATCGCGGCCTGGAACCCCTTCGCCAGCCCGATGAGGTGCAACGTGTGAATAAAAAGATTCCGCCAGAAGCGAAACCCTGTGACCCACAGACCGCGCAGGACCTCCGGGAAGTAGAGCTTTTCCCAGAGACCCATCTGTTCGATTCTTTGCATTCTCTTTCCGGCAGGCGCCGTAAGCGACTCGCTGATTGACTTATAGAGGATTCGCCGGTTTTGTCAAGAAAAGCACAGCGTTGGGGCAGCCTTACTCCGAGTCATATTGAAGGATCGAATAGACGCCGCAGGGTTGCAGTTTTTCCCGGCCTTTGAGAAACTTGAGCTCGATGACAAAGGCGCATTCCACGACCTCGCCTCCCAACTTGGAAACGAGCTTGATCGCCGCCGCCGCCGTCCCGCCGGTCGCAATCAGATCGTCCGCGATCACCACCCGCGCCCGCGGCCGAAGGGCGTCGCGGTGGACCTCCAGCGTGTCCGAGCCGTATTCCAGCTCGTAACTCGCGCGGTGCGTCTCGTACGGGAGCTTTCCCGGCTTGCGGACGATGCAGAATCCCGCTCCGAGCCGGTAAGCCAGCGCCGACCCGATGATGAAGCCGCGCGACTCGATACCCAGCACCATGTCCACCGACTGATTGCAATAACGGTTGGCCAAAACGTCGATCGTCTTGCGAAACAGCCGTCCGTTGCCCAACAGCGGTGTAATGTCTTTGAAAATTATCCCCGGCTTGGGAAAATTTGGGATGTCCCGTATCGCGTTGCGAATCTCGGCTATGTTGTTGTCCATGAAGGTCGAGCTATCACAACCGGCTCTGATCGGCAAACCTCGTTGCGACTCCTCCGACCCCAATTACCAACTCCCAACCCCTAACCCCTTCCCCAGACCTGCCGCGCCGTCTCCACCACTACTTCCAGCTTCCGCTTCTGATCGTCCTCACTGATCAAGTTGCCGACCACGTCGGAGGCAAAGCCGCACTGAGGACTGATCGCGAGTTGTTCCACCGGAAGATACCGCCCCGCTTCGTCGATCCGCCGTTTGAGGTCGTCAACCGTCTCCAGTCGTGGCACTTTGGTGCTGACCAGACCGAGCACAATCACCTTTCCCTTCGGAACGAAACGCAGCGCCTCGAAGCTGCCCGCTCGCGGGCTGTCGTATTCGAGCAGAAACCGGTCGTGTCGGAGCTCGTTCAGCAAGCGCTCGGCGATCGGATCGTAGCTTCCTTCCCGGTGCCACATGCTGCGCTGGTTGCCGCGGCAGATATGGATGCCAAACGTCACGCCATCGAAGCCGCGGATGACTTCGTTGTCCGCCTTGAGCGACCGGGCGAAATTCTCCATCGGATCTTCGCCCCGCTCCCGCATCGCCTGGAGCGACGGCGGATCGACGTACGCGGTATAACCCGGCGCGTCGATCTGGACATAGCGGCAGCCGGCGCCCACCAAAGCCTGAATCATCTCGCGCTCGACGCGCACGACGTCGGCCACAAAATTATCCACCGTCGGATAAATTCGCTTCGAGCCCTGATGGTCGAAGCGCTGCGTGATCCGGTCCGGGCCGATCAGCGTCACTTTGGCCGGCCGGGTCGCCGCCTTGCTCACGAACAGATATTCTTGCAGCGGCACGTTGCGCGCCAGTCGAAGTTTCTCCACAACGGGCCGGCGCTGCGCCACTGCGGTGCCTTTCGCCTCTCCTCCTTCGGGAATCTGCCAGCGCTGGAGCGGCCCGCTCCCCTCGACGCGCGTCTCATAGAATTTGATGTCCGAGCGGCCGGCGTCGAAGCCGGAAACCGAAACGCCGAAGCTATCCTGAAAATTCAAGCGTCGGAACTCCCCGTCGGTCACCACTTCCAGGCCGGCTTTTTCCTGGAGCGTCACGGCTTCTCGAACCGCGCGATCTTCAACCGCGCGCAGCTCCCGCTCGCCGATCTTTCCTTCGTCGTAGCGCTCGCGCGCCTGCTTCAGAAAAGCCGGCCGCAGCAAACTACCCACTACATCGGCCCGGATTTTCGTCAGGTCGTTCATCGTCTCAACTGTTAGGCGAGAGCCTCTGTAATGTCAACCTTCGCCCAATTTTAGATTTTCGATTGTGGTTCGAGACCCTCACCACCCTGAGCAAGTCGAATGGGCCGATTTCCGACTCCGTCGTGAGCTTAGTCGAACGATTCGATCTAAAATCCAAAATCTAAAATCGAAAATAAATTGACGAGTCGCTTCCCGAGGAGCATAATTTCCTCGCGCCCGCGGACAAGACGATTTACTGCTGTAGGTAGTAGAGCGGGTCCTGTGCGACGTTGTCTCTCCGGATCTCGAAATGGAGGTGGGGGCTGGTGGCTCTTCCCGTCTCCCCAACCTCGGCGACGACATCCCCCTTGGCGACCCGATCCCCTTCCGCGACCCGGTTCCGCCGATTGTGCGCGTACACCGAGGTCAATCCGCCGCCATGCCGGACAATCACGATGTTACCGTAGCCGCTCAGCCGGTCGCTATAAATCACTTCGCCGTTCTCCGCCGCCAGCACCGGGCTTCCTTCCGCCGCCATGATATCGACGCCGTCGTGAAAGCCGTCCCCGCGTTGGCCGAATCTCGAGCTTACCTCGCCTCTGACCGGCCAGATGAAGCCGTCCACTTCGGCGACCGGAAAATCTCCGGCGCGCGGCCGCTCCAACGAAACGCTCGCCGGAGTGATGATCTCCACCGGCAGTTGTCGCGTCGCGCCGGGGATAAAGATTCTTTGCCCGGTCTCGATCTTGTGCGGGTTGTCGATGCCGTTGATACGAGCCAACTCTTGATAGGTGAAGTCGTAGGCCTTGCCGATGCGAAAGAGATTTTCGCCGCGGTGAACAACATGGAAAATGCCGTCGCCTCCGTGAAACTGGAAGGCGCGGGAAACAAACGCGCAGGCCTGAAACAGGAAAGGGAGGCTGAGAAAGAAAACGAGCAGAGTCGCTTTGCGTGTCAGTCCACCCAACCGTATTTCCCCCAGAGTTTGACGAACCGGCATTCCGTCAATTCCTCCTCCAGCAACCCCGACTCGGTTCGCGTGATCCGCTTGAGCACCTGCCCCTCCTCGTCCCCGAGCGGGATGATCAACCGGCCACCGAGGGCGAGCTGATCGACGAGCGGCTGCGGCACGCCCGGGGAGCCGGCCGTGACGAGGATCGCCGCGTAAGGCGCGTGCTCGAACCAGCCGAGCGTCCCGTCGCCGACGTGGATCGCGACGTTATAGTAGCCCAGTTTGTCGAGCAGCGCCCGGGCGCGAACCGCCAGCGAGCGGATCTTCTCGATGGAGAAAACGTTCGCCGCCAGCTCGGCCAGGACCGCCGTCTGATAGCCCGACCCCGTGCCGATCTCCAACACTTTTTCGCTCCCCTTGAGCTCGGCCGCCTGGCTCATGAGCGCCACGATGTAGGGTTGGGAAATGGTCTGTTTGTCGCCGATCGGCAGCGGGCCGTCGTCATAGGCCCGGTCGGCCAGCGCTGACTCGACAAAGAGATGGCGCGGGACCTTACGCATCGCCTCGATCACCCGCGGGTCTGTAATGCCGCGGGCGACAACGTGGTCCTGCACCATCCGCTCTCTGGCCCAGCCGTAGTCGTCGGGAATTGTACCAGGAGACTTCACGATGAGTGGAGAAAAATGGTCGGGGCGACCGGATTTGAACCGGTGACCTCACGCACCCCAAGCGTGCGCGCTACCAGACTGCGCCACGCCCCGATCGAGTTTGATTATCGTCTTTGTAACACCCCTGGAAATCTAAAGCAATTAATCCGTATCAATCGCGGCGGCCTTGCGCCCCGAACGTCTTTGCAGCAGCGCCTCGTAGATCGAGAAAGTCCGATCGATCGTCGCCGCCTGCGAAAAATGGCCGGCCACGCGCTCCTGTCCGGCTTTCCCCATCCGCTCAGCCACACCCGAATCTTTCAGCAGTCGAACGAGAGCCCGAGCCAGCGCCTCGGCATCCTCCGATGGAACCAGAATTCCCGTGACACCGTCGACCACGAGTTCCGGTATCCCACCGACGTTGGCCGCGACCACCGGCCTGGCGCAGGCCATCGCTTCGAGGATGGAGATCGACTGTCCTTCATGGCGCGAGGGGACGGCCAACACATCCACCGCGGGCATGAGCCGGCCCGCGTCCGCGTGGAATCCGGCGAACAGGACCGCGGCGGCCACGCCTTGTTCGGCGGCAAGCCGGCGCAGCTCCTCCTCTTCCTGCCCGCTCCCGATCAAGACGATTTGCACGGATGGAATCTCGGCTCGTACAATGGGCGTCGCGCGAATCAACAGATCAAGTCCCTTCAGCCGGTGCAGACGACCCACCGCGCCGATCACCGGAACCGCCTCACGTAGTCCCAGTCTTCGCCTGGCCTCCCGCCGATCATAGAGATTCGCGCTCGTTTCAGAGCATTCGATGCCGTTTGGAACCACTACGATCCTTTCCGCGCGCACTGCTTTATTGCGCGCCAGAACTTCCTTGACATGCGAAGAGACGGCAATGAACCGATGCACCGCTCTGAGGATCAGCCCTTCACCGAGCCGCTGCAAGCGCGGATTTTTCTTCAGAGGATTGTGCAGCGTGATTAGACGGCAGGGAACCCGCGCCAGCAGACTCGCGAGAATAGGCGCGTACAGGTTGCCCAGCCTCCCGGCGTGGAAATGAATCAGATCCAGCCGCGCGGCGGCCAGCTCTTTGCGAATCTTGAGCACTATGAAAATGCCCCTGACCGCGTGCGCCGCAACTCTCATCCATCTCACCGCGCGGCTCCGCCCCTCCATCCCGGGAAAGACATGATTATCGACGACGGCAAGACGCACACCCCGCCGTCGCAGCGCCTCTCGGAACGCAACCGGCCAAGCCGATTGTGGGTAGAACACGACAAGGTCGTACCGTTGACGGTCCAGACGATCGAGCAGCGCGAGAGCATGCCGCTCCATGCCGCCGGCGGGCGGCGCGGAAAAATAAAGCCCTATCCGTAAACGCGGAGGGAGCATAGCGGTCGTGACTCTATCTACCAAAGGAGGATTCGATCCTAACATACATCACAAACCGCCGATAACGCGCAATACTTGGAGACCCTGGCCGTCGAGAAGGCGGCGGATGCAAGGCGGAGCGAGGGATCGCACAGGAGCGTACATCGGTAGTACGTGAGGATGCGAGCCCGATGTGACAACGCAACAAGCGCCCCTTATCGACGGATCAGGGTATACACCGCGTACCTTGACATTCCCACAGCGATAATATATCCACCGGGCCTGGGTATGCCGAAATCCATAAAAGAGCTTACGCATCTCAAACCCGCGGCCCATCCGGGCATCGGCGCTCTTTTTTCCAAGGCCCACTCACATATCTGGCACATCGACCGCGACCTGGACTGGCATCTCGATGTGAAAAAGGACGATCCGTGCGTCGATTCTTCCTGGGCGCCCTTCGGCCGCACGCCGGCCTTCGTGGGCCTGCCGCTGGAAGTCAAGCAGCGGGTCGCCAGACAGGCGCTCGGCCGGATGCTCAACATCATGCAACTGGGAGAGAGCCTGGCCCAGGACGTATGCGCCAAACTCGTACTGATCTGCAAAGAGAAAGACTATCGCAACCACGCGGCGGCTCAGACTATGGACGAGGCCCGGCATCACCTGGCCTTCGCGCGATTCATGGAAAAGATGGGGGATGAGTTCGAGGCGGTCAATCCCATCACCGAGGCGGCGTTCGACGAAATCCTGCAGAGCGACGACCAGACATTTCTGATCGCCAGCACGCAATTCTTTTTCGAGAACGTCGGCATGCCCCTGCTGGACAAGCTCGAGGAAAAGGCGACCCATCCCCTGCTGAAACGAATCGTCCACTTGATCAGCCGCGACGAATCGCGACACATGGCGTTCGGACTTTTCTTCGTGACGGAGTTTCTCCGCGCCGCTCCCCCGGAGTCCCGCCGCGCGTTCGCCCATTACTGGCTCTCGCGGATACTTCAAGTGTTTGACGATCCTTACGCGCCGCACGCCCTCAGGCTGATGAAAAACTGGCTGGAGAAAGCGGGCGTAGCGGACGCCGAACGGCTCGGCGAGCGCATGTGGGAGGAGCGCGGGCTCCTCCGCGAAGAGGACCGTCCGGAAACGCTAACCGGGCGGCGCGTGCACCAACTTCTCAGCGTCGCCCGTCAAGCCGGCCTGCTCGCTCCGGACATCTTGGAGGCGGTCGGCCTCAGCCGCCATCCGCTCATCCTCGGCGCCCTGCGGGTGCCGCCGCAAGTTTAAGCCTCCGCGGAAAAACAACCCGAGCTTTCCCGGCTCCCGAAGCGCCGAATCGTGGCTGCGATGAACACGCCCAAGGAACCTCGCGACACCGCGCCGGATTTCCCGCTCGCCCAACCCACGGTCGCGGTGTTCAGCCAGACCAACCACGAGATGGTCGTCCTCGGACTGATTCACCGGCTCGGCTGTCCGATCGTTTTCCTGACCGACAGCCGCGGCTCAACGAGAGGCGCCGGCACGGAAGAGGCGCTGCGGCGCATCGGACATCAAGCTCCGGTGATTTTTCTCGACCATTCGGAGAACGAATTTTACCGCGCGCTCCTCCGGCGGGACGAGCGGCTTTTCGCCGCGGTCGCCGACCGGCTCGCCGCCTGTCTGCGCGACCTGCGGGCGAAGTCGGTGCTGACGGTTCCGGTCGAGTTTTACAATCCGATTCATGACACGGCGCCCGCGGTCGTGCGGCGGGCGATCGCGACTTCGGGACTCGACGCGGCGCTCTACGAAGCGCCGCTTATCTATCAATCGGCCGGCGACCGATCCTATAGAATCAACCGATTTCCTCCTGCGACCCAGCAGACGCTGACTTACTCGGTTCCCCGGGAGCTGGCCGACTTAAAGTTCGACCTTTACCGGGATGTGTACCACGACCTTCGTGCCTATCTTGAAAAGCTGGGTTGCCCAGCGCCGCGCGAGGCGTTTGGGACCGAGCACTACCGGCGCGCCCCCGCGGCGCTTGAGGCACCGGATAGCGAGCGGATGATTCGCTACGAAGAGCGCGGAATGCTTTTGCGGAAGACGGGCGCGGTGGGAGAAGTCATCTCTTACCGCGAGCATTTCCTGCCCGCGATGACGCGACTGCTCGCGTTAGGAGCACGATAGCCGTTCTTCTCGCTCGGCGACGCGACAACGGCGGCGTGCGGAGCTGAAGAATGAAAGCCGCTCCATGAACAGCCTCCAAAAATTGACGGACCGTTACCGGGCGCTGACAACGGATCTGAGAAACGCCGATCTCCGAGGCACATTCGCCCTCGTCGCTTCCTTGCGCCGGTTTCTCTCCGAGCGGATCACTCCTGGGCGAGCCGAGGCGGAAGTTAGAACGTTGCTCGATAACCGGCAAGAGCGATTTCTCGAACTTGTCTGCACGCGAGTATACGCGCGCCCGGGCAGTCCCTATCTCAAGCTGCTACGACGCGCGGGATGCGAGTACGCGGATTTGGAAGAGAACATTCGCCGCCGCGGACTCGAACCGACGCTTGAGAAGTTAGCCCTCGAAGGGGTCTATCTCACCGCGGAGGAAGCGAAAGGAAAGAAAGATGTGGTGCGGGGAGAACAAGCTTTTCGCATCTCTCCCAAGGACCTGGAAAACAGGCCCTCATCGCCGGGATTCGTGACCGAGAGCAGCGGAACCAGTAATCGCCCCCTGCCCTCCAATCTCAACCTCGAGAGACTGGCCGACTGGACGCTGACCCAGTCCGTCTTTTTCTCCGCGCATAATCTCTTCTCATACTCCCATGCCGTCTACGACGCCATTCTTCCTTCGGGAGGAGGCGTGAGAAATGCCTTGAGCAACGCGAGACTGGGGATCGGCACGGATCGCTGGTTCGCTCGCAAGATGCCGCGCGATACGGCGCTCGCGGGCTGGTACCACTACCTGCTTACCTATCTGATCGTCGTTTGCGGCAAGCTCTTCGGCCCCGATTTTCCAAAGCCGGAGTTTATCGACGTGGAGGAGGTTCACCGGATCGTCGCCTGGGTGCTGGAGCGGAAGCGGCAGGGAAAGCTCTGCTGCATCACGACCGCCGCCAGCAACGCGACGCGGATCGCGCGCGTCGCCTGGGAGACGGGCGCGTCGTTGGAAGGGACAAAGTTTGTCGCCAGCGGAGAGCCTCTGACGGAAGCCAAACGCGAATTGATCGAGCGAGTGGGGGCCGCGGCGATCGCCAATTTCGGCTTCGAGGATCTCGCGGTCAAGGTCGGATACGGCTGTGCCAACCCGCTCTACACGGACGACCTTCACGTGAATCAACAGGTACTGGCGCTGATCGAACATCCTGCGCCCATGGCCCGTGACGACCTGCTCGTCCATCCTCTCCTCTTTACCTCACTGCACCCGCTGAGCCCGCGTTTCTTTCTCAACGTGGCCAGCGGGGACTATGCGACGCTCTTTCAAAGAGACTGCGGCTGTCTCCTGGAAAAAATCGGTCTCAAGTTGCACATTCACGGCATCCGAAGCTATGAGAAGTTCACCAGCGAGGGAATGAACTATTTCTACGGCGATCTCTTCGAGCTGTTTGAGAAAATCCTTCCCTCCGAGTTCGGCGGAGGCCCGGGGGATTACCAACTCGTAGAGGAAGAGGACGAGAACGGCCAGACCCGGCTGAACCTCCTGGCTCACCCGCGGCTCGGCGATCTTGATGAAGAGAGATTGCTCCTGCGCCTGAAAGAAACTCTGGCCCAGGGCGCCAAGAGCAGCCGTTTTATGATGAATGTTTGGCAGAGCGCGGGGACTTTTAGAGTCCGGCGGCAGGCTCCTTATTCGAGTCGAAGGGGTAAAATTTTACCGCTGCATGTCCTGCGTTGATCGATGCACGGCTTGCGTTGAAACCGAGCACGGGAGAGAAAGTCTAACCCAGCCACACGGTAAATTTGGATCGCGGCCACGGGTTATCCATCCACGATGTATCGGGAAGAGGGAGCTTCATCGCGTCCCGCACCGTAAGCCACCCGGATGGAATATCGAAACTGGCGGTTGTCCCGCGCTTGGTAATCCAGCGGAAGGCGCGTTGCTTTTCGCTGGCGACGGCGACGTCTAAAGTAATCTTGCAATCTTGCGCGACATAGTCCAGAACGCGGCCGTGTTTGCCGTCCTGCCAAAGCTGCGGCGCTATCGATCCGTCTACATCGGCCGGCTTGCTCAACCCGATCGCTTTGGCCGCGGCATTGAGTCCAACGCCGAATCCTTTGCCGCAGAAAACATGAAACATCATGTCAACGTGGCCGAGCGCGAGTCGCTTGCAGTCATCCTGCCGACCGGACTCCTCCGCCAGCACATCGAAGTCAAATCCCAAGCCGTTTAACGTCACGATGGTGTACCCCTCGTCGGTTCGGGCAAGCAGAAAATCGACAAACGTGGATAAATCGTTCCGGCTCATCCTGGCCGACGGACCGCCCTCGGCGCTCTTCGAGTAAAACAACCGGGCCTCGCTTTGATCCGCCGCCAGCGTCGCCGCGCAAGTTATTCCCAATGGACGGTGAGCCAAAAGGTCCTCGACATCCTTAGGGAGAATTTTCGCCGTTTCAATATCGAACGCGATGTATTTATGATTCATGACCAAATCCGCCTCAACGTTTGAGCTTAGCCGGCGCTCTTGCCATCGGTCTGAAGCGACTGGTTAAGCCAACAATCAACAACTCAGGCCGGACACCAACCCTGGTCGATAATGAGATGCTGGGTAAGTGGCATCTGGCTGGAATCTCCTCGCTAATCAGGCAAGCCCTCGGAGTATGAAGTTCCAATACAGGAACGGCAGTCCCCACCGCTTGAGGTACCACATATCGCGGCGCTCC
>JBGPGE010000132.1:0-11837 GCA_041483675.1 Binatia bacterium | reverse complement strand
TCTTTATTTTGTCAGCTTTTTGGATCTCTACTCTTATCAGCCAGTTTTCGAAATTGTAGGCATACAACGTTACCTTGGCGCCGCTCTTTGCGCTCTTCCTCGTCAGGTTGCCGTTGCTGTCGTATTGGTAGGTGAATTTGGTATCTTCGGTCAGCTGATTGGCTACGTTGAAGCTGGAGAGACCGTTCTGGTTGGAATTTGTCCTGTTGCCAACCGCGTCGTAGGTGTAGGTCTCGACGGGGTTGCTGGGCAAAGGGTTCGTCGCTTCGGTCAGACGATACAAGGTATCGTAAGTATAGCTGAAGGCGCCGTTGCGATCCACCTTGGTTTTCCGGTTGCCGACGTTGTCGTGGGTGTAGGCAAAGCTCTGGATGGTGGAGCCGGTGGAGGCCGTGTGTGTCAGGGCAGCTAATCTTGCGCTATTGTCATACGCGTACGTGGCAACCGCGCCGTTCGGGAATGTAAGCCCGGTGCGTCGGCCGAGGTTGTCGTACTGAAAGCCAAACGTTCTGCCGGCGTGAGTAAGGGACGCAAGACGACCTGCCGTGTCGTAGCCGTAAGAAACCACCGAGCCGTCGGGATAGGTCGCCCGGGTCCTGTTCCCCAGGGCGTCGTATTGGTAGCTTATCGTTCGGCCGTTGGAGTCGGTCACGGCGGTGACCCGGCTGTTGATGTCGTAGCCGAAGGTGTAGGCGATGTGCTGGTTTGCGGCAGTCAGGATGTTCCCTTTGGCGTCGTAGGTGAAGGTCTCGATCGAGTTATCGGCGTAGGTCTTCTGTATCAATCGCGCCACGGCATCGTAGGCGTATTGCGTCGTCGCCCCGTTGGCGTCGGTCTTGGCGATGAGGTTCCCCTTGGCGTCGTAAGTGTATGAGAGAATATTTCCCAGCGGGTCGGCCTCTTCCACCAGCCGCCCCGAAGCGTCGTAGCGATAATGGGTGACCCGGCCGTTGGCGTCGGTAACCTCCGTCAACGAATTCCCTCCCCCGCCGCTGCAACCAGGACAGCTCGCTCCGTCATAGGCATAGCTGGTTAGGCTGCCCAGGGCGTCTTCTACCGCCGTCAGTTGACCTTTGGAGTTGTATTCGTACTCGGCAATGTTCCCGTTGGCGTCGGTCTGTGCGACGCGGTTGCCGTTTCCGTCGTAGCTGTAGGCCGTGACATTGCCGCTCGGATCGGTCGTCTTTATTAGTTGGCCGAGACTGTCGTATTCAAAAGTCGTGACGTTCCCCAGCGCGTCGGTCTGGCTGGTGCGGTTGCCTGAGACATCGTAGGTAAAGGTCGTGGTCGCGCCCGCCGGGTCGGTGATGGATGCGAGATTGCCCTGCGCGTCGTAGGCAAAGGTCGTGACCCGGCCCTGAGCGTCGGTCAGCCGCGTAATGTTTCCCTTGGCATCGTACTCGTAGCTCGTGACGGCGCCGCTGGGATCGGTTGTGGAGATCAAGTTCCCCTTGGCGTCGTAGGTCTGGACGGTGACGTCCCCTTGCGGGCCGGTGGTGCCGGTGACCTGGCCGAAGGAGTTGTAGGTATAACCGGTCGTCTGCCCCAAGGCATCGGTCATGGAGGTCATGTTGCCCTGGGAGTCGTAGGTATAACTCGTTGTGCTTCCGTCCGGGTCCGTGCGTGAGGCAAGGTTTCGATTCGCGTCGTAGGCGTAGCTGGTGATATTCCCTTGGGGATCGCTTTTTTGAATCAAGACGGCGAGGATTTCATCGTAGGTGTAGGTCCAAATCCCGCCGTCGCTTTCCGTTATCCGCGCGGTGCTGGAAGCGGGGTCGTAGCTCGCGGTCTTTACTTTCCCTTCGGGGGTGGTGGTTGCTACGCCTCTGTGGTCAGTGTCATAACCGTAAGTAGTGGTATCCCCGTTCGGATCGGTTTTTGTAAGCAAAAAGGCGTCGGCATCGTAGGTATAAGACCAGGTCCGAGCGCCCAACTGAGAATCTTGGGTCGAAACAGACGTGAGGGTTCCGTTGGCGTATGTGAAGCTGTGGCCATTGCCGTTGGGTTCGGTGATCGCGCTTAACCTCTGCTGTGGATCGTAATCGACGGTCGTTATCTTTCCGGAGGAATCGACAACCGAGGTCAGCAGCCCGGCAGTGTAGAGAAACGTCATGGCGTTGCTGTTTCTGTCGGATATCGAGGTGATCTTTCCTTCCGAATTGAAGGCGTATGTGGTACCGGACTTCTCTACCAACTTCCACCCATCAACCTCCTTGGTTAGAGCGGAGTAGTCTCCCGGATGGGAGACATAGACGCCGCCGGAGAGCTGATAGAGCCTTGTTCGACCGTTCCCCTCTCTAAATACCACTGAGCCGTTGCTCATTTCGACGAGACCCATATTGTAGCTGTGAGTCCAGCCGATGCCCAACGGCCCATCATGGAGGTCGAGACTGTTGTAGTGAAGGGAGATGTTTGTCGTAAGCCCCGTGCCTCTGGTCGAAAATAGGTCCTGACTATGCCCCAGGTTGCCGGAGGCGAGATTGAGCAAAGAACCGAAAGGCTGATTCATTTCGCAACTGCTGCACGGGCCCTCGTCAATATAGCCATTACAGTTGTCGTCCACCTTGTTGCATCTTTCCTTCGCTTCGGGATTGATCGCCGCATCGTTGTCGTTGCAATCGTTTCCTTGAGGACAACTCACGGGGTCGTAGCCAAAAAATCCGTCATTGTCGTTGTCCCGGCAGGTGGCCACGTTGAATGTTTTCTGATCGCTCGCCGTGGCGCCGCCTCCGGTGGCAACGAGCCGGACGGTATATGGGCCGCCTGTGGCGAGGGTAAAGAGCCGCCCAGTAAGCTCTTGGTAAGAGAAGCTGCAGCTCTCCGTGAGGCAGCTTTTTTGCGCGATGAAGTTGCCGTTGATAAAGCCGGTGATAGCGCCCTTGGTGGAACTCAACGTAGGTTTGAAGGTGGCATTGCCGGTGACGTTGAACGGGCTTTGAACCGTGCCCGCGGGCGCTGTCACGGCCACGGTGGGCATGTTATCCACCGTGAATGTTTGCTGGTCCACAGCCGTGGCGCCGCCTCCATTGGCCAGCAGCCGCACGGTGTGCGGCCCCCCGTGGCTCATCTCAAAGAAACGTCCGGTAATCTCTTTGTAGGAAAACGGGCAGCTCTCCGTGGGGCAGTCTTTCTGTAGAACGAAGGACCCGTTGAGATACAACTGGATAAGGCCCTTGCTAGCGCTCAGTGCCGGCTTGAAGGTGGCGGTGCCGGTGATGTCGAATGGACCGGAGATGACCCCGATAGGATTGGTCACCGCAATGGCCGGCATTTTGTCTACGGTGAAGGTCTTCTCATCGCTGGCCGATGCTCCACCTCCTGCGGCAACGAGCTTCACGGTGTACGGTCCACCGTGAGTGAAATCAAGTAATCTTCCTGCAATCTCCTGGTAAGAGTACGCGCAATTCTCGGTAGTGCAGTTCTTAAGGTTCGTGGGGGCGGAGTTGTTGTTCAGGTACAAAGTGATGGTGCCCTTGGTGGCGTTGAGTGTTGGCTTGAAGGTGGCGGTGCCGGTGATGTCGAATGGACCGGAGATGACCCCGATAGGATTGGTCACCGCAATGGTCGGCATCTTATCTACGGTGAAGGTCTTCTGATCGCTGGCCGATGCTCCACCTCCTGCGGCAACGAGCTTCACGGTGTACGGTCCGTGAGTGAAATCAAGTAATTTTCCGGCAATCTCCTGGTAAGAGTACGTGCAATTCTCGGTAGTGCAGTTCTTAACGTTCGTGGGGGCGGAGTTGTTGTTCAGGTACAAAGTGATGGTGCCCTTGACGGTGGCTAGCGTCGGCTTGAAGGTGGCGGTGCCGGTAATGTCGAATGGACCGGAGATGACCCCGATAGGATTGGTCACAGTCACAGTCGGGGTATTGTCGAGTGTCAGCGTAAAAGTGGAAGAGGCGCTGCCGGTGCAATCGCTCGCAGTCCCGTTGTAGAAATGCGTCCCATGGAGTCCGGCGCGATCTTCAACTTTAGTGCAGGAAGCCGAACCGTTGCCGCTGGCCGAGCAGAATGGGAATCCGCCATCACGTGACAACGATACGCTTCCGTTGTTGATCGTGTGGCTCTGAGTGCAATTTCCAGCCGCATCTCTAGCATCGCATACCGTACAAGACCCAAAGCTACCGGTAATCGTGGCCGGCACGCTGCCGTCCGCCTGCGGCGCAGCGGTGATTGACGCCGAAGCGGCTAACGCAACGCGGGGGGTAAAGAAAGCCGCGGCGGAGGAAAAGACAAAGATCGCCAAGGCGCGATTAAACTTTTTCATTTTGCTGCTCGTTGTTCCTGCGAAGTTTGTCAAGGAAGCTTTGCTTCGGAGGCGGCTTGTGCGGCGGGGCTGCTTTCGCCTTCGTTTCCGGCGCGTCGGCCATGGCCCAAAATCCGATTGCGCCTAACCCTAATATTCCAAAACTTACCAACACGTTCCGCCACAGCCTGCAAAAACAAGTCATATTTGCTCCCTACACCCGCAGCCGGACAGTAAATTACAGGAAATACAAAACCCGTATCTTGATCTTTTCAAATACATTGATAGCGACATTTATTTCATCTGTGGCCAGGCTGTCAAGAACAATCTTTATCAATGCTGTTGCGAAAATACTTTGGGCGCTGTTAATGACCTCGTCTCGGCCGTCTCGGCCGCGGCAAACAATCACGCTGAACGATGGAACGGTAAAGGCTTAAAACGAGGGCGCCGGCCTTTGAAGCAGCACCGTCTAGACATCAGTCGGGCCATACCTTAAGATCGGGCATGCCTGGGAACAAGAGGCTACGCCGATCCAAGAAAATGCCCGCTTTGGCGCGGGCGCAGAGAGTGACGGAGGATGCCTCCAAGGTCGGCTTTGACTGGCCGGAGGTTGAGCCGGTGATGAACAAACTCGAAGAGGAGTTGAACGAGCTGAAAAGCGCAATGACGTCCGGCAATCAGGCCCGCATCCGGGCAGAGATGGGCGACGCGCTGCTTTCATTGGTCAATCTCTCCCGTTTTCTGAACGTCGAAGCGGAGGACGCTTTATCCGAGGCCGTCGAGCGTTTTCTCCGCCGCTTCGCTTACGTCCAAACTCAGATTCAAAATCAAGGAAGATCCCTGACTGACGCGACGCTGAAGGAAATGGACGCGTTCTGGGAAGAGGCGAAGAAAACGGAGCGTCGCAAGCAGCCATGAGTCAATCGCCGGTTCGCATCGTGTTCCTCGACGCCGCGACGTTCGGCGACGTTTCGCTTGAGGGTTTCACCACCGCCTGGGACTGCACGGTCCATCAACTCACTCAGCCTGCCGAAGTCATTAAGCGCATCGACGGCTTCCCGATCGTCGTCACCAATAAAGTCGCTTTGGATCGCGCGATACTGAACGCGCCTCAAGCCGCCAACCTCAAGCTTATTGCCGAAGCTGCCACCGGCACCGATAACATCGACCTCGCGGCCGCTCGCGAGCGCGGCATACCCGTGTGCAACGTGCCGGGCTACGCGGCCCAGTCGGTCGCGCAATTCACCATCGCGCTCGTCTTAGAGTTGGCCACGCGCGCCGGGGGATACGGACAGGTTGTCCGCCGGGGCGGATGGGAGAAAAGCCCGATGTATACGAGCTTCGACTTCCCGACCACCGAGCTTGCCGGAAAGAGATTGGGCATTGTCGGATACGGCAACATCGGCCGGAGAGTCGCGGAGATGGCCAAAGCCTTAGGCATGGAGGTCTTGATCTCGGCGCGTCCCGGCTCCACGGCGCCCCCGCCCGCAGGCCGTTATGCCGTCGATGAAATTTTGAAGTCTTCCGATTTCGTATCGCTTCACTGCCCTCTCACGCCGAGCACGAAGAACCTGATCGATCGCCGCGCGCTCGGGCTGATGAAGCCCACCGCCTTTCTCGTCAACACGGCGCGCGGCGCGCTGGTCGACGAGGCGGCGCTGATCGACGCGCTGCGTCGAAAGCGGTTGGCCGGCGCGGCGCTCGACGTAATCTCCCGCGAGCCGCCGCCGGCGGATCACCCGATCATCGAAGCCGCCAAAGAACTGGATAACCTTTTGGTCACTCCCCACTGCGCCTGGTCCGCCCGCGAAGCGCGCGAGCGGCTGATGAACGAGGTGGCGGACAACATCACGGCGTTTATCGAAGGGCGGGACAGAAACCGCGTGGCTTAGGGTGGGCCTTGAGCCGGGAAGCATCGAAGATGGAGAATAAAGGATTGAGGCTTGTAAGTCCTGGTCGATGGCCCGTCGCCGGCGTGATGAAACGCGCGAGCGTGATCATCATCGCCGCGCTATGGCTGGTCGCCGCCATCGATGCCGCCGCAGCGACGGCGGACCGCCAGCAGGAGTGGGAGAAGACGGTGGCCGCGGCAAAAAAGGAAGGTAGGCTGAATCTCTACGTCGGCCGCTACGGCAGCGAGCCGCTGTTGAATGAATTTCGCAAGGAATACCCCGAGATCAAAATCGCCAGCGTCAACGGGCCGGGAAGTTCGCTCGCCACGCGCATTCTCACCGAGTCCCGCTCCGGCAAAATCGTCGCAGACCTCTACAGCGGCGGCGCGAATACCAACTACAACCTGCTTTACAAAGGAAAAGTTCTCGACTCGATCAAATCCGCGCTGATCCTACCCGAGGTGCTCGATCAAACCAAGTGGTTTGGCGGCAGCCATTCCTACGCCGATCCCGAAGGCGAGCAGATATTCATCTATCTCGCCAACCCCAGCTCTTCGGGGCTCTACTACCACACGGGCCTGGTCAACCCGAAGGAGTTTAAGTCCTATTGGGATCTCATGAACCCCAAGTGGAAAGGCAAGATGGTCTCCCAGGACCCGACCGGCACCGGCCTCGGCGCGACGATGGTTTTTTTCTACAACAACCCCGAACTCGGCCCGGAGTTTATCAGACGGTTTTTCGGCACCATGGATGTCACTTACGGTCGCGATCGCCGTCAGATCACCGACTGGCTCGCCAATGGAAAATTCGCCATCTGTCTCGGCTGCCGCGACGCCCCGAAAGCCAAGGGACAAGGGTTGCCGGTGGACGAGTTCGTGAGCGGCGAGTGGAAAGAGGGAGAGCATCTCTCCACCGGCGGCGGCTCGATAAGTCTGATCAAAGGGGCGCCCCAACCCAACGCCGCGCGGGTGTTTCTCAACTGGTTCCTCTCGCGCAGAGGCCAGATCGCGATGCAAACCTTTCCCGATCTCTACGGCGAGGTGCCGCCGAACTCGCGCCGGATAGATATCCCCAAAGACAATCTTCCGGCGGAGAGCAGGCTCGTCAAGGGAAGAAAATACCTCGATGTCTCCAACGCCGAGTGGCAGGACATGGGGCCGATCTTCAAGATCGTCAAGGATGCTTTGAAAGCGAGCGAGGCAAAGTAGGAAAGGAGCCCTTTCCTTGACAACGGCCTGTTCCATCCCTAGCTTATTGATCAGCCCCCGGTATCGGCTCATTTTGCCGAATGGCTTGGAGGCGCAGATAATATGCCACCGCACGATTGGGACCTTATAATCCGGCAGCGAGCCAGCGATCTGCTCCAGCAAGCAGAGCGGATCCATAGAAATTTCTTACGGATCGCCGCCGGCGCCCACTTTCAGGCATCTCACGGCAGAACGCCAAGCTGGGAACCTCCTGTTAACGTCGTCGAGACGGACGAAAGCCTCTGGGTGATTTCTGCCCTCCCCGGAGTGGCGGTCGACCGAGTGGACGTACGGCTCGAGGGACGCGAACTTGTGATCGCAGGCGAACGCCCGTTACCAAGATGTTGCAGTGACGGGGAACTGAAGATATGGGAGATCCCGCTCGGGCGTTTTGAGCGGCGACTCGCGCTGGTCGGAGGCGAGAATCCTTTATGGCTAGGAGAAACTTCCTTCCAGGATGGACTACTCATCATTGAGCTAAGGAAGCATTCATGAATAACGAAGCGACGGAAGCCTCTAAATCCAAACCCCGCCTCATTATCCCCGCGGGGGCATTGGTCATCATACCTTTACGCAACCGGGTACTCTTCCCCTCCATGATCATGCCGCTCATGGTCCGCCGCCAAGCAAGACTCCAGGCTGTCGAAGAGACCGTTCGCCAACAACTTCCTATTGGATTTGTCCTTCAACGCGATTCAAATATAGAAGTGCCACAGCCTAAAGACCTGTACGGAGTAGGCACAGCCGCGGACGTTCTACGGATGTTTACCCTGCCGGACGGGCGGCGTCAGATCCTCGTTCAAGGCCGCCGCCGCTTTGAGATCGGCGAATTCATCGAGACCGATCCGGTGCTGATCGCGCGGGTCACCATGGTGGAAGAACAAATACCGCAAACGAAGGAGTTCGAGGCACGAATCTTACACCTGCGTCAGGAAGCCACTAGGGCATTGTCATTATTCCCTGAACCCATGAACGAGCTGAGAGCGATGATCGAAAGGACCGAAGATCCCCTTACCGTCATCGATATGATCGCTTCCACCCTGGAACTTCCGACCGCCGAAAAGCAAGAGCTTCTCGCAATCCTGGACCCGGAGGCGCGCGCCCAAAGAGTTTCGGAAAAGTTGGCGCGTCAGATCGAATTGCTGGAACTGAGCAGGAAAATCGGCGATGAAACCAAGGAGTCGATGGACAAGTCCCAGCGCCAATATTTTCTGCGCGAGCAATTGAAGGCGATTCAAAAAGAGCTCGGCGAGGAGGATGGCAAAGGCGTCGAAGTCGAAGAGCTGCGTAGAAAGCTCTACGAGGCAAAAATGCCGCCCGAGGTCGAGAAGGAAGCGCTCAAAGAGCTGGCGCGGCTGGAGCGTATTCCCGAGATGGCCCCTGAACACTCGTTGTTGAGAACCTACTTCGATTGGTTGGTGGAGCTGCCTTGGAGCGTGGTCACCAAGGAAGAGATCGATCTTCCGAAGGCCCGTGAGATTCTGGACACCGACCATTACGGTCTCGAAAAAGTGAAGAAGCGCATTATCGAATTTCTCGCCGTTCGCAAACTCATGCCCGAAGGAAAAAGCCCTATCCTGTGCTTGGTCGGGCCTCCGGGAGTGGGAAAGACCTCGCTCGGGCAAAGTATCGCTCGGGCGATGAATCGTAAGTTCGTGCGCCAAAGTCTAGGCGGCGTCCATGACGAGGCGGATATTCGGGGACATCGGCGCACCTATATCGGGGCGCTGCCGGGAAATATCATTCAAGGGATCAAAAAGGCCGGCAGTAGAAACCCCGTCTTCATGCTGGATGAGGTCGACAAGCTCAGCGCGAGTTTCCACGGCAACCCATCCGCTGCCTTGCTGGAGGTCCTCGATCCCTCGCAAAATTCGACCTTTCAGGATCATTATCTCGCGCTGCCTTTCGATCTAAGCCAGATATTGTTCATCGCCACGGCCAACGTGCTCGATACCGTTCCGGGCCCATTGCGCGATCGCATGGAAATCTTGGAATTGCCGGGATACATCGAGGAAGATAAGTTGGCCATTGCGAAGGGATACCTCGTTCCTCGGCAGATTTCCGAAAATGGTCTCAAACCCGGTGAGATTAATTTTACCGACGATGCGATTCGGGAAATTATTAGATCCTACACGCGCGAAGCCGGGGTTCGTCAACTTGAGCGTGAGCTGGGAGCTGTTTGCCGGAGTGTGGCGACGCGCGTCGCGGATGGTTTTAAAGAGACTACGACTGTGAATCAAGAATCTCTCCGTACGTACTTGGGTCCGCAGAAATTCTTCAACGAGATTGCGCTGCGCACCAGCTTGCCTGGGGTGGCTACGGGCTTGGCCTGGACGCCGTTCGGCGGTGACATCTTATTTGTCGAAGCAACCAAGATGCCGGGAGACGGCAAGTTACTATTAACCGGCCAGCTCGGCGACGTGATGAAAGAAAGCGCCCAGGCCGCGCTGAGTCTCGTCAAGTCACGCGCGGAGACACTTGGAATAGATGCCGATACTTTCAGGAAGAACGACTTGCATATCCATCTCCCCGCGGGTGCTATCCCAAAGGACGGCCCCAGCGCTGGAATCACGCTCTTTGTCGCTCTTGTCTCACTTCTTACGGGACGACGCATCAGCAAAGATGTCGCCATGACGGGCGAGATCAGTCTGCGCGGTCTGGTACTCCCCGTGGGAGGAATCAGAGAGAAGATGCTGGCGGCAAAAAGAGCGGGGATTTCCTGCGTCTTGCTTCCCGAGTTGAATCGAAAAGATTTGGAAGAGATTCCAACCTCGGCCCGCGAAGGTATCCGCTTTGAGTTTCTGAAAACGGCGGACGAGGCCTTACGGCTTGCCCTGGAACCCGAAGCCCCGAGTGGTTTTTCCCCCGGTGAAAGACTCGCGGCTCGTTCGCTTTCCTGACAGATGAATCGGTGGATCGTACGACCGATAACACGGTTAATCCAGGTTACGGTCAACCCGCTCCTGTTAAGGTTCCCCTTTTCACTTATTTGGGCTTGCGCCGGTATTGCTGAACAAAAATATATAACAAGAACAAGGCAACGGTCAGGGTAGAACCAATCACAAGAGCGGGGCGGACCTTTCCGAATATCAGAGTCCATTCTCTACCTAGATAGTAACCGGCGAAAATAAAGGAGACCGACCAAATGAAAGCTCCTGTATATGCGAACAAAGCGAATACGGAGAGCGGCAGCTTCGATATCCCGGCGCCAAGGGCTATCAAATGGCGCACTCCCGGTAAGTAATAACCGAACAGCAGGCCCCACTTTCCCACACGATCAAACCAGTTGTGAATATGGGTTACCTTGTCTGGTGTAATTTGAACGGTACAACCGAATTTTTTAATGAGATAGGTGCCAACACCGCGTCCCAACCCATAGCTCAAAGTGATACCGCACACGCTGCCGAGAAATGCCGCGGCCACGGTGGGAAAGAGCTGCAACTTACCTTCGTAGACAAGATAGCCCGCGAATGCCAGCACCCCTTCGTCCGGTATGGGAGCCCCGATAATCCCTAGCGTCAGTAAAGAAAATATCCCCATATATCCATATTCTGTAGCCCAGCGTAGAATTGTTTCTGTCAGCATAGTGTTTTCTTCTCACACCGACTCTAGAAACTTTAACGGAAAAGTAGATGAGCCGGCTCATTTTACTCGCAAAGATCATTAGTCAGCATCTCGATGCTAAAACCGCCCCTCCTTAAACCGCCTTCAACGTCCTGTATAAGTATGCCTCCGCTACGCTTGTCCTGAGCGTAGTCGAAGGAGCGAAGCCTTCGCGCCCCTTGCATCTGAAACCTTTTTGACCAGCCTAAGAACAGAACTCTTCAGCAATCTGTAAAGATTTGGCCCTATTTTTGGCGCCTTTAAACTTTCACCTTCTTGTAAAACACCGTCTTCGCCATTTCTGCCGTGAAAACGTAAAGCAGGAGAATCGCTCCTAACAGCAGAAGGAACGAAATCGGCAGCCGGCTAAATCCAAACATCTCACCCAGCGGAGTGAATGGCACAATCAGCGTCACGACGACGATTAACAGAGTCGCCATTAACAGATATTTCCCCGGTCTACTCTTGAAAAAAGGTTTCCGACTTCGAATCACCAGCACGATCAGCGACGCTGAAATGACGGACTCCAGAAACCAGCCGGTTCTGAATTGAACCTGGTTGGCATGAAGGACGGTCAGAAGCGCGCCAAAGGTGAGGTAGTCAAACACCGAACTCACAAGGCCGAAGGTAATCATAAACTTGCGAATTGCCTTAATGTCCCAGCGCCGAGGATAGTCGACCATTTCGCTGTCCACCCTGTCGGTCGCGATCGTCATCTCCGGAAAATCGGTCATTAGATTAGTGAGCAAGATCTGCTTGGGCAACAAGGGGAGAAACGGCAGGAAGAGGGATACTCCGGCCATGCTGAACATGTTTCCGAAATTGGCGCTTGTGGCCATGAAGACATAC
>JBGPGE010000131.1:0-11860 GCA_041483675.1 Binatia bacterium | reverse complement strand
TTGGATCGGTTCTGCCAGCATTGTAAACCCCGCCTCTTGAGGCGGGCACAAAACCGATGGGGTTTCCAAAGGGGAGAAGCGGCAGCTCTCCCCTTTGGTCGAACACGGGGATTCAAACCCCGTGTTCGATATAAGTTGATTTCCCGACTGTAGTTGACCCATCGAGCCTGCGGCTCGTTGGGCCCCGTTGAGAGTAGGATCGCCGGTATGGAAATTTCTACGGCAATTTTTTATCTGGTCGCCGCCGTCACCGTCGGTTCGGCCGCGATGGTGGCGTTTTCGCGCAACATTATCCACTCCGCCTTCTCCCTGCTCGGGACCTTCGCGGGGGTGGCCGGCATCTATGTCTTTCTGGGCGCCGATTTTGTGGCTGGCGTACAGGTGCTGGTTTACGTCGGCGGCATCCTGGTGCTGATACTTTTTGCCGTCATGCTGACCCACCGGATCACCGACGTGCAGATCACCAACCGCTCGGCCGGTCGGATTCCCGCGCTCGTGGCGGTCGCCATTTTGTTCGTGCTGCTCGTTCAATCCATTGGGGAGACTCCGTGGGCCAAGGCGAAAGAGGTGGTTTATAAGGCGACCACCGGCAGCATCGGCGACCTCTTTTTAAGAGATTATCTGCTGCCGTTTGAGTTGGCGTCGCTGGTTCTGCTCGCGGCGCTGATCGGCGCCGTCGTGCTGGCGCGCCAGGAAATCAAGGAGTAGTGGAAAAATGGCAAAAGCCGCCACCCGCTCTCCGATCCCGCGCAATGGGTCGGTACTTATTCCCATCGGCAGTATCGGATGCGCGGGATCTACGACCGGGCGGCAGCTTTCGCCTCGAGGGCGAGGGGTGCGCATCGAGAACTCGCGTACCAAGCGACTGTTTTAAGTGGACTTCTGAATGGCTATCGGACTCAATCATTATCTGGTGATCGGCGCGATCCTCTTCTGCCTGGGCCTGTACACGGTGCTCACGCGGCGCAACGCGATCAGCATCCTGATGGGCGTCGAGCTGATCTTAAACTCGGCGAATATCAACTACGTGGCGTTCGCCCATTACAGCAGCGGCAGCCTGGACGGGCAGATCTATGCGATCTTTGTCATCATGCTCGCCGCCGCCGAGGCGGCCGTCGGCCTGGCGATCGTGCTCGCGATCTTCCGGCTCTTCCACACGATCGATGTCGCGGCGACGGAGACGCTCAGGGAATGAAAAATTTTGGATTTTGGATTGCCGATTTTCGATTGAATCTAAAATCCAAAATCTAAAATCGAAAATGGAGTGGGGGCTAAGGGGTTAGGGTAGATGGATCATCCGATACAGACAGACTATCTTCGGTGGATCGTTCTGCTGCCACTTTTGGGGGCGGTGTGGAACGGCCTGCTCGGAGCGCAACTCCAAAAGCGACTCGGCAAGTGGGTCGTCACGCTGTTTGCCTGCGCGCCGGTGGTGGGGTCGTTCCTGCTTTCCGTTGCGGCCTTTCAAAGCCTGCTCGCGCTCGAACCTGAGCAACGTTTCCTGATCGACCGCGTTTATCCCTGGCTCACGCTGGCGACGCTCAACGTCGATGTGGCGTTCTGGATCGATCCGCTCTCCGCGGTGATGATCCTCGTCGTCACCGGCATCGGCGGCCTGATCCACATCTACTCCGTCGGCTACATGCACGACGATCGCTCCTTCTGGCGCTATTTCGCGTTCCTCAATCTCTTCACGTTTGCGATGCTGATGCTCGTCACGGCGGACAATCTGCTGCTCATGTTCATCGGCTGGGAGGGCGTCGGTCTCTGCTCCTACGCGCTGATCGGCTTTTGGTATCACGACCACGTCAACACGCGCGCCGGCAACAAGGCGTTCATCGTCAACCGGGTCGGCGATTTCGGCTTCATTCTTGGAATTTTTCTGATCTTCTGGTCCCTCGATCATCACGGTCACGCCACGGTGACCTTCCGGGAAATCCAGAAGTTCGTCTCGCTGCTTCAGGGCCAGGAGCTCTGGGGCATCGGCGTGATCACGCTGGCGACCTTGTTTCTCTTTCTCGGCGCGACGGGAAAGTCGGCACAGATCCCGCTCTACGTCTGGCTCCCCGACGCGATGCAGGGGCCGACGCCGGTGAGCGCGCTGATCCACGCGGCGACGATGGTCACGGCCGGGGTCTACATGATCGTGCGGCTCCACTTTCTCTATTCACTCGCGCCGCTGACGCTGCACGTGGTTGCTGTCGTCGGCCTGGCGACCGCGCTCGGGGCGGCGACGATTGCGCTCACGCAGACCGACATCAAACGCGTGCTCGCCTATTCTACGATCAGCCAGTTGGGCTACATGTTTTTGGGCGCGGGCGTGGCGGCCTACGGCGCGGCGATTTTTCATCTGATGACCCACGCCTTTTTTAAGGCCTGTCTCTTTCTCGGCTCGGGCAGCGTGATCCATGCCATGGGCGGGGAGCAGGATATGCGGAACATGGGCGGACTCCGCCGCCACATGCCCTGGACGTTCCTGACCTTTACCATCGCCGTCCTCGCCATCGCCGGCACGCCGCTCACCGCCGGATTTTTTTCCAAGGACGAAATCCTCTGGCAGGCTTTTTCCAGCCCTCACGGCTCGCCGTTGCTGTGGCTGGGCGGAGTGATTGGAGCAGGACTGACGGCCTTCTACATGTTTCGCCAGCTCTTTCTGGTTTTTTTCGGCGAGTGCCGCGCTGACCACCATGTTAAAGAACATCTGCACGAGTCGCCGGCGGTCATGACCCTGCCGCTGGTGGTTCTGGCCGTTGGATCGGTCGTAGCCGGCTGGATCGGCGCGCCCGCGGTCTTCGCCGGGATCTTCGGTCCAAATTTATTTGCCGCCTGGCTGGAGCCGGTCGTGGGCGGCCATCATGAAGCACACGGGTCGGCCACGCTGGAAGAAATCCTGATGGTACTCTCGGTGAGCGTGGCGGCGGTAGGCGTTTATCTCGCGTACCGCATGTATTTCCGCCATTCGCTCTCGCCGGAGCGCTTTTCTTCTCTCGCGGAAGGGCGGCCGTATCGCCTCTTCTTCAATAAATATTACGTTGACGAATTCTATCAGTTCGTGTTCGTCGAGGGGGCGCTCAAGCTCGCGCGCATCGGCGCCTGGATCGACGAGCACGTCATTGATTTTCTCGTCGACGGATCGGCGAAGACGACGGCCTTTGTATCCTGGTTGAACGGTCTGTTCGATAACATCGTCATCGACGGGCTCGTCAACGCGGTGGCCGACGGCACCTTCTGGGCGGGCGGCAAGTTCCGCAAGGTCCAGACCGGCAACATCAACAGCTACCTCTACGTGATCCTCGGCGCGGTTATCGTGGCGATCCTCGTGAAGCTGCGCTATGGGAGCTGACTCTAATGGGAGATAGGGACACATGACAGACCACGTTCTCACTTACATGACCTTTTTTCCGGTGGCCGGAATGGTCGCGGTGCTGCTCTTGCCGAGCAACCGCCATAACCTGATCCGCTGGGTCTCGGCCCTCTTCACCGTGCCGCCGCTGCTGCTGGCCGTCTGGCTCTTCCAGAATTTCGATCGCGCCAATCCCGGCTTTCAGTTCATCGAGAAGGTCGACTGGATCCCCGCGTACAACATCCAATATTTCGTCGGCTTGGACGGAATCAGCATCTCGATGGTGCTGCTCACCGCGCTGTTGAGTTTTCTCTGCATCTTCGCCTCGTGGGGCATCGAGAAGGGCGTGAAGGGCTACTTCGCGCTGTTCCTGCTGCTCGATGCCGGCATGACGGGCGTTTTCGTCGCGCTCGACTTTTTTCTTTTCTACATCTTCTGGGAGGTGATGCTGCTGCCGATGTACTTTTTGATCGGCATCTGGGGCGGGCCGCGCCGGGAATACGCCGCCATCAAGTTTTTTCTCTACACGCTTTTCGGCAGCGTGCTGATGTTGCTGGCGATCCTGGCGCTTTATTTTACCAGCGAGCCGCACACTTTCGACATGACGCAGTTAATCGCTCAGAGCGGCAAGTACGGGACGACGCCGATTCCATTCTGGCCGTTCGACCAACTGCGCTGGGGCTTCCAGCATGTGGTCTGGATGGCGCTGTTCATCGGCTTTGCCATCAAGATTCCCGCCTTCCCGTTCCATACCTGGCTGCCCGACGCCCACGTCGAGGCGCCGACGGCGATCTCGGTGATCCTGGCCGGCGTGCTGCTCAAAATGGGCACCTACGGGATTCTGCGCATCAACTACCCCATGTTTCCGGAGGCGACCGGCGATCTCGCTTTCTGGTTTCTCGGCGCGCTCGGCGCCTGGAACATCATCTACGGCGCGCTCTGCGCGATGGCGCAGAAAGATCTCAAAAAGCTGGTGGCCTATTCGAGCGTGAGCCACATGGGCTATGTCATGCTCGGCATGGCGACGTTCACGCCGCACGGCATCAACGGCGCGGTCTTGCAGATGTTCAATCACGGGACGATCACCGGCATGCTGTTTCTCATGGTCGGCGTGCTCTACGACCGCGCCCATCACCGCGACATCGAGGGATTCGGCGGCGTGGCGGCGATCATGCCCGTCTATACCGGAGTGAGCGCGTTTGCGATCTTCGCGTCGATGGGATTGCCCGGCCTGTCCGGCTTCATCTCCGAAGTCCTGGTGTTGCTCGGCGCGTGGCAGAAATATCCGCTGCTGAGCGTCCTCGGGGCGAGCGGCGTCATCCTGACCGCCGGCTACCTGCTCTGGACGGTGCAGCGCGTCTTTCTCGGCGCGACCAACGAAAAATATAAAACCATGCCGGAGATCAACGGCCGGGAGCTTTTCACCATGATCCCGTTGGCCGTTATCATCCTTATCGTCGGCGTCTATCCGAGCGTGGTCCTCGATCTGTTGAGCGCCTCGCTCGAGCAGCTCAACCAAATCGTCATTCCACATCTGGGTTAATCTTCCATGGACCTTGGAAATATCGAAAGCCTCCGTTTTTTCTGGCCTGAGTTGATTCTCGGCGGGACCGCTCTCCTGGTCCTGGCGCTGGATCTGTTGGTCGAGAATAAAAAGACCATCGGTCTCGTGGCGCTGCTCGGCTGCTTCGCCTCTCTTGCGGCGACGCTGGCGCTTTACGGCAGTAAAAACGGCTGGCTGTTTCACCGCATGGTGGTGCTCGACAACTTCAGCCTTTTCTTCAAACTGGTGTCGCTCTCTGCGGCCACCCTGGTTCTCTGGATGTCGCAGAGCAGCCGCGAAGTGGCGCGACTCCACCAGGGAGAATACACGACCATTCTGCTCACCTCGGCTCTCGGGATGTTTTTCATGGCTTCTTCGAGCAACCTGCTGATGGCCTATCTCTCCCTCGAGCTGGTCAGCATCACCTCCTATATCCTCACCGGCTTTTTGCCCCACAACCGCCGTTCGACTGAAGCGGGGCTGAAATACCTGATCTACGGCGGCGTGGCCTCGGGCACAATGATTTACGGCATGAGCTGGATATTCGGGATGACCGGCGGCCTGGACTACGCGCGGATCCATGAGGCGCTGTTTCAGGGCGGCGTGAATCAGCTAAGTGTCTTCATCGCCTTTATTTTCATTCTGGCCGGCTTCGGCTACAAGATCGTCTTCGTCCCGTTTCACATGTGGTCGCCCGATGTCTACCAGGGCGCGCCGACGCCCGTCACCGCGTTTCTCTCGGTCGGGTCGAATGCGGCCGGCGTGGCTATCCTCATTCGTTTCTTTTTCCCGGGGGTTTCGCAGTTGACCGACGCGGGAGACTGGCGCTTCATCTCCGGTGTGCAATGGCCGCATGTGCTGCTCACGGTGAGCATGGTGACGATGACGCTGGGGAACCTATCCGCTCTGGGCCAGCAGAACGTCAAACGGCTGCTCGCCTACTCCGGCATCGCCCACGCGGGCTACATTTTGATGGGGCTCGTGGTGCTGAACAACGAAGGACTCCGCGCCATGCTCTTCTACATCGTGGTCTATCTCATTATGAACGTGGGGGCGTTCCTGGTCGTCTCGATCGTCGCCAACGCTACCGGAAAAGAGGACATGGAGAGCTACCGGGGTTTGGCCTGGCGCGGCGCTGCTCTCCCGGCAGTCTGCATGGCGATCTTTCTTTTTTCCCTGACGGGCCTTCCTCCGTTCGCGGGCTTTATCGGCAAGTTTTTTCTCTTTGCGGCGGTGATCAAGCAGGAGTTTTATCTCCTGGCCGTGGTGGCGGTCCTCAACAGCGTCGTCTCGCTCTACTATTATGTCCGCGTCGTCAAGGTGATGTTCCTCGACTTCCCGGAGCCGTCGGATGGGGCGGTTAGCGTAACGCCCGACGCCGCGGCTCTGCTTGGGCTTCTCACCACATTGACCGTCCTGCTGGGACTCTACTGGGGGCCGCTGATTCGGTTCACCAACCAGTCGGTTCAGTTCTTCATCAAATAGGCCGGTGAAAAAGGCTCGTCCGCCCTTGGCCCGCCGGGGGATCCCTCGGAGGGCCGATGCGTGGGACGGGGAGTGCCAATCGTATCTCGTTGCCACTCTCAATTCGGAGGAGCAGCGCAATACCGACGTATCGCATCGGCCTGGAGAGGGATTTCCCGGCGGGCCTGGACGATCTCCGTATCCCTCTGCCGTTGACGTTTTTTGCTATTCCACTCCATTTTATCACATGGCGTGCCGTGTTACGTCATCCGTATACTCAGGATGATTCGGAAAAGCCAAGTCATATCAGAGTCTTATATAGTGCGGACATCATGGCACCAAGGTTGCTTCTGAACCCTTCCCGCCGGACACGAATCATCTGCAGGGGGAAGGTAAAATGATCGTAAAGTTGACTGTGTTGAAGCTGTGGCTGATGGCTTTTCTGTTTTGTTTCGCCCAATCCATCACTGCGTTTGCCGAGACGCCGATCGAAGGCATGCAGCGGACGGTAGGGCGGGTCGTCTCGATCCTTCAGGCTTCTCCCGGAAACAGCGGTGGGGCTGTTGTCCGCGAGCGGCGACAGATGATTCGGGAAGTCTTGCTTCCGCGCTTCGACTTCGCCGAGATGGCCAAGAGATCGCTCGGCGCCCATTGGAAGAACCAGACCGGGCGGCAAGAAGAGTTCGTCGCGGTCTTCTCCGAGTTCGTGGAAAGCTCCTACATGAACACGTTGGAGTCGTACAAAGGCGAGAAGGTCGTCTATCTACGAGAGCGCGTCGAGCAGAATCTTGCCCAGGTCGACACTCAGCTCGTGCCGGCAAGCGGCGAGCCGTTTTCCGTGAGTTACAAGCTCCACCTGGTCGGCGGCGAGTGGAAGGTCTACGACGTCGTGATCGAGAACATCAGTCTGGTTAATAACTTTCGCTCCCAGTTCAGCCGCATTCTCGCTACCTCCTCGTTCGACGAGCTGCTGCGCAAGCTGCGGGCCAAAGGATCCGAGAAGTCTGTCTGAGGATCTCTGACCGAGGACCGCGGACCGAAGACCGGTCGTCGGTCTCCAGTCGTCCGTCATTCCTACACGCCTGCGCTCTTCGATTTCTCATCTGCTTTACCACTGTCCGGTTCGGCCATTTCAACGGCCTGACAGCTTGACAACCGAGCGCCTGAAAACTAAGAACCACTCTAGAAGCCAAATCCCCTCGGAGCTTCCGGAGGACTCTCATGCTGAACACGGCGAAGCGAAAAGAGATGCTGCGGATGATGATCAAAGTCCGCGCCTTTGAGGAAAAGCTCAACGACCTTTATCAAAAAAAGGCGATGTTCGGGAATCCTCACTCCTACCGCGGCCAGGAGGCGATCGCCGTGGGCGTCTGTTCCGCGCTTGAGAAAGAAGACCTCATCGCGAGCTACCATCGAGGGACGGGCCACATCGTCGCCAAAGGCGCCGATCTCTATCGGCTCATGTGCGAGTGCCTAGGGAAGCTGGACGGGTACTCGAAGGGGCGCGGCGGCAAGATGCACATGGGCGATCTCTCTTTCGGCTTTCTCGGCAACACCGGCACGGTCGGCGCGACGGTTCCCTTCGCCACCGGCGCGGCGCTGGCGGCGAAGATTAGACGGAGCCGCGAGGTCGCGGTAGGCTTCATGGGCGACGGGGCGATGAACCAGGGGGTGGTTCACGAGGCGATGAACTTCGCCGGCCTGTGGAAGCTGCCCGTGATCTACGTCATCGAGAACAATCTCTACGCGATGACCGTGAGCATGGAGCGCAGCGTCGCGATCAAGCAATTGGCAGAGCGGGCCGCGGCGTACGGCTTCGAGGGAAAGTCGATCGACGGCAACGACGCGGAGCTGGTTCTCGACGAGACGCAAAGGGCCGCCGAAAAGGCGCGCCAGGGGGGCGGAGCGACGTTGCTCGAATGCATGACCTACCGCTGGGACGGACACTTTGGCGGCGAGCCGGGGACCGGCTATCGCGCACGGGAAGAGATCGAGGAATGGAAGAAGCGCTGTCCGATCATGGGCCTCAAGCAAAAGCTGATCGCGGCGGGAGAGCTGACCGAAGCCGAGTACGAGAAGATCAGCGCCGCGGTTTACGCCGAGCTGGAAGCGGTGGCGGCCAGGGCCGTGGCGGCGGCGCTGCCGGCGGCGGAGGCGGAACTGGACAGCGTCTATGCGCGGGAGGCGGCTCATGGCTAAGCCTATGGAAGCGGCGCCAGCAACCGCCGCAGTCAAAGAAATGCGGCTTCAGGAGGGGATCAGAGAGGCGCTGCGCCATGAGATGGCACGGGACAAGCGGGTCTTCGTCATGGGCGAAGACGTGGCGATGTTCGGCGGCGCGTACGGCGTGACGCGCGGCCTGCTCCAGGAGTTCGGCGAGCAGCGCGTGCGCGATACGCCGATCTCCGAAGCGGGCATCGTCGGCCTGGCGATCGGCGCGGCGATCAACGGCATGCGGCCCATCGTCGAGATTCAGTTCTGCGACCTGCTGCCGCTCTGCATGGATCAGATCGTCACGCACGCGGCCCGCTACTATTATCAGACCGGCGGCAGGATTCCCGTGCCGATCGTCGTGCGCAGCAAATTCGGCACGCGGCCCGGCGGCGGTCCGAGCCATTCCAGTTGCAATCACGGAGCCTTCATCCCTTTTCCGGGGCTAAAGATCATCGCGCCGACGACGCCGGCGGATGCGAAGGGGCTTTTGCTCTCGGCGATCCGCGACCCCAATCCCGTTCTTTGCTTCGAGAGCCACCACCTCTACGGCGTGAAGGGGCCGGTGCCCGACGGCGACTATACCGTTCCCATCGGCCTTGCCGCCGTCCGGCGCGCGGGGAAAGATCTGACGATCGTCACCTGCGGCGGGATGATTCTCAAAGTCGAAGAGGCCGCCGAGCGGCTCAAGGAGAAAAAACAAATAGACGTCGAGATCATCGACCTGCGCACCCTGGCGCCGCTCGATAAAGAGACGATCCTAAAGTCTGTTGCAAAGACCAAGAGGGCGATGATCGTCGATGAAGGGCCTATCGTCGGCGGGCTCGTCGCCGAGCTTGCGGCCATGATCCAGGAAAATCTCTTCTCCGATCTCAAAGGGCCGGTCGTACGCGTCGGCGCCCATCATCTTCCGCCTCCCCACAGCGGCCCGCTCGTCGACGCGATGGTGCCGGGCGTTGAACGAATCGAGGCCGAGGCTCTGCGGCTGCTTGGATCGTAGTCGTCTGTGGCGCGTTTCCTCCGTTTCCATCTCCCTTCCGTTCACTTGACTGGTAGTTCAAGTCTTTACTGCACTTTCAAATCATCAATTGGGTGAAATGCCCGGCTCGGGGGCAAATTCTCCGGTGGAAATGGCCACCCCCATTCTACCGACAATCGTTAATCGACTCTGCTGACTGACTTTGGAATCCTGCAACAGCCTGGATCCCAAAGAGGATCGTTTAGAAAATTTTGCCCGCAGGGAATTTTTTTCCACCAGTCCTTGTCCTACAGGGTGAAGGCCGGTGATCCGCCGGTACGTGAAACAAATGACAGAAGAGAATCTTGCTAGAATTCTTGGTAGACGCCTTCGGCAATTGAGATTGGAGAAGGGTCTCAGGCAAATGGATCTCCAGCATCGGGGGATAAGTTACAAATATTACCAGCGCATTGAAGAGGGCAAGGTCAACCTTACTCTAAGATCTATTGAAAAAGTCGCCGCGGCCTTAGAGGTGAACGTATTGGATCTCTTCCAAATTCCGGGGGAAAGAAAGAAGAAAGGTGGCGGAACGTAGCGTGCGCCGCACGGCGTGGCGTTGTTAACTGCGCACCCACTTCAGAGTGGGTCTATTCGCAATTATGAAATTTTAGAAAGCGTTCCTTTTTCATTCTTGAAGAAGAAACTCTCTTTTTTCTATGAAAATCCAGTGTCTGGATTGGCACGTACATTGCTGCGCTTTTTCCCCAAAGAATTCATCTATACAAAGGAAAGAGATTGAAATCCTTTGATGATTTGAAAGAGCTCTTTAGGTCTCGGTAGAGAAGATCGCGCCGATCCATTCACGCCCTATTTGTGTCAACAGAGGAGGCAACGATGAAGAAGTTCAAATGTATGAAATTCCATTGGCACAAAATTGTCGTCATCGCGACGGTTGGATTGTTAGGCATACTGCTTGTCCAGGGCGCCAAACTGAGCAATGCCACAGGCAACTCAGACAGTTCGGAATCCATGGCGACGCAAAGGGCCGCCGATGCGGCTCCGATTCAAACCGCGGAGAAAGCCGCGGCCGCGAACGAAGTTCTCATTGGGGATTACGAATTCATACCGGCCACTCTGACGGTATCGGTCGGCACGACGGTTACATGGTCCAATCGTGATGACGAAGCACACACGGTAAACAGTACCACCGACGTGTTCAAATCTGCCCCCCTGGATACCGACGAAAAGTTCTCGTTTAAATTCACAGCCCCCGGGACCTACCCGTACTACTGCAAGCTCCACCCGCAGATGAAAGGGCAAATCGTTGTCCAATAAAAAAGAGGAGGTAGTCATGACCAGAAGCGATTATGGCAGTGGATGTATGGACCGAAGGGCGTTCCTGAAAGGCGTAAGTTTGGCTGCTGCAGGGGTGATATGGACGGTTCGTGGCCGATCCTCCTTTGCTTTGGGCGCCGATGATGCGCAGCCAGCCGCCGGAGATTTCACGTTCGTCCAGATCAGCGACACCCACGTGGGGTTCAAGCAAGATCCGAACAGGGACTCGCTCGTCACGTTCCGGGAGGCGATTGCCGAGATCAACGCCCTGCCCACACCTCCGGACTTCGTTATTCATACCGGCGATCAGACTCATCTGTCAAAAGCTGAAGAGTTCGACGTAGCCGAGGAACTACTCAAATCGATCAAGGTCAAACAAATCTTTTATGTGCCCGGAGAGCATGACGAGTTGGACGACGGACAGGAGTTCTTGAAACGCTACGGCAAAGGAACAATAGGGACTGGCTGGCACAGCCACGATCACAAAGGAGCGCACTTCATCGGCCTGGTGAATGTGGCGAAACTCACTTCCACGGGCCTCGGATCGCTCGGCCCGGAGCAACTGGATTGGCTTAAGAAGGATGTGGAACGCCTGGACCCCAGCACGCCGATAATTGTCTATACCCACATGCCTCTGTGGATGTTGTATCCCCAGTGGGGTTGGGGCACAGAGGACGGCGACCAAGCCTTGTCTTTATTGAAGCGGTTCAAGTCGGTCAGCGTTTTGCAGGGCCACATCCATCAGATACAGAACAAGGTCGACGGCAACATGACTTTGCATACGGCTCGCTCAACCGCGTTTCCCATAGCGGAAGCAGGCAAAGGCCCCGGCCCCGTACCGATCAAGGATGTGCCGCCCGAGAAGCTGCGGAGCATGCTCGGCCTGACCCGGGTGAATTACAGCGGACAGAAGCATTCGGCAGGCATATTCGACTCGACCCTTGCTGATAAACAACTCTAGCGGAGGTGGAAAGGAATGAAGACAATCTTGTTGCTGTTGTCTGCC
>JBGPGE010000130.1:0-11867 GCA_041483675.1 Binatia bacterium | reverse complement strand
GTTCGTCGAGCCAGCGCTTTGCCTGCGGCTTCCTTCAGATTCCACCTCGCGATGGACACCCTTGCCGTCCAGCTAACGATTCCCCCTGTCGGGTTCGTAGGAGACTTTCACTCCCTAGTAAGAGCGCCCTGCCGGGCGCACGAAAAAAAAGGGGGCGCCTGAGTCAGGCGCCCCCTTCATGTTCTAGCTTCACGCTAGGTTAGCTTAATACTCGTCTTCGCCGTGCGCGTGCGGCGCTTCTTTCTTCTTTTCCGGCTTATCCGCGATCATCGCTTCCGTCGTGATCATCAACCCCGCGACCGAGGCCGCGTTTTGCAGCGCGGAGCGGACCACTTTGGTCGGATCGACGATGCCGGCCTTGACCAGATCTTCGAACTCTTCCGTGGCGGCATTAAAGCCGAAGGCGCCCTTGCCGTTTTTGATCTTGTCCAACACCACAGCGCCTTCACAGCCGGCGTTCTGAGCGATCCAACGTGCCGGTTCCTCCAGGGCTTTCTGGACGATGCGCACGCCGATCTTTTCGTCTTCCGGCACCTTCAGATTGGCGAGCGCCGCTGAAGCGCGGATCAGAGCAACACCGCCGCCCGGCACGATCCCCTCTTCCACTGCGGCGCGCGTGGCGTGCAGCGCGTCTTCGACGCGGGCCTTCTTTTCTTTCATCTCGGCCTCGGTAGCGGCCCCTACCTTGACCACGGCCACCCCGCCGGCGAGCTTGGCAAGCCGTTCCTGGAGCTTTTCTTTGTCATAGTCCGAAGTGGTCTCCTCGATCTGAGCGCGGATCTGACTGATCCGCCCCTCGATCGCCGATTTCTTCCCAGCGCCTTCCACAATCGTCGTGTTGTCTTTGTCCACGATGATCCGTTTGGCGCGCCCCAGGTCTTTGAGCGTCACGTTCTCAAGCTTGATTCCCAACTCTTCGGCGATCAACTTCCCGTCGGTCAGGATCGCGATGTCTTCCAGCATCGCCTTGCGCCGGTCGCCAAAGCCGGGCGCTTTTACGGCCACGCACTTAAGCGTACCGCGGATCTTATTGACCACCAGGGTCGCAAGGGCTTCGCCTTCAAGCTCTTCAGCAATGATCAAAAACGGCTTGCCGGTCTTGGCAACGTTCTCCAGGACGGGCAGAAGGTCCTTCATGCTGGAGATCTTTTTTTCGTGATTCAAAATGTAGGCGTCCTCGTACACGACCTCCATCCGCTCCGGGTCGGTGACGAAATAGGGCGAGAGATAGCCGCGGTCGAAGCGCATCCCCTCAACCAGGTCGAGTGTGGTCTCCAACCCTTTGGCCTCTTCGACGGTGATGACCCCTTCCTTGCCGACCTTGTCCATCGCCTCGGCCAGGATGTCGCCGATGGTGCTGTCGTTGTTTGCCGAGATGGTTCCGACCTGGGCGATCTCGTCCCGGTCGCGTGTCGGCTTGGACTGGGCTTTCAACTCCTCCACCACCTTAGCCACCGCCTTATCAATGCCCCGTTTCAAGCTCATCGGGTCGTGGCCGGCGGCGACCATTTTGAGCCCTTCACTGAACAGAGCCCGGGCCAGAACCGTCGCCGTCGTGGTCCCGTCCCCGGCCACGTCCGAGGTCTTGCTCGCGACCTCTTTTACCATCTGGGCGCCCATGTTCTCAAACTTGTCTTCGAGCTGGATCTCTTTGGCCACCGTTACGCCGTCTTTGGTTATCGTAGGGGAACCCCAGGACTTATCCAGGACGACGTTGCGTCCCTTGGGACCGAGAGTCACCGTCACGGCATCGGCCAGAACGTTGACGCCCCGAAGAACTTTGCTCCGACCGTCCTCGCTAAACTTTACTTCTTTTGCAGCCATATCGAACCTCCTCCTTATTCAACTATTCCTAAGATATCTTCCTCGCGCAGGATGAGATGCTCTTCGCCGTCGAGCTTGATCTCGGCTCCCGCGTATTTGCCGAACAAAATTTTGTCGCCCGCCTTGACGTCGAGCGGGATGACTTTGCCGTCCTCATGGCGGCCCTTGCCGACCGCGACCACCCGACCCTCCTGCGGCTTCTCCTTGGCGCTGTCGGGTATAATGATGCCGCCTTTGGTCTTCTCCTCTTCCGCGATCCTTTTGATGATTACCCTGTCATGCAGGGGACGAATTTTTGCTGCCATAACACCCTCCTCGATAAAACGTAGATTTATTATGCACGGTTGTGTGCGGTTGTGCGGAATCTAATCCCGTATTTTTAAACGTCAAGGGGGGAACATAGGTTATCGCGCCGATTCTTCTATTTGCCCTTGCTCGCTGTCGGAGAGGCGGGCAGACTCCTGAGATGGGCAATGATATCCCGAATCTGCTTTTCCCTGAGCTGACTCCCCCAAGCCGGCATAAAGGGAGACTTTCCGACCGCACCCCCACCTTTAGAAATAATCTCGAGCAGAAACTTGTCGGAAAGTTGCTTCATTGCGGCCCCGTCTGTATGGTTGGCGGGCTTCACGGGCAGCGACTCAGCCACCGGCCCGTCACCCTTGCCGCTCTCCCCGTGACAGCCCGAGCAATAAGTCGCGTAATACTTCCGGCCTTCCGCCTGGTCCTGAGCCGCTGCGGTCCCGGCAAGCGCCAGGATCAATGCCAGCCCAGCCAATCCAGCCCAACCCATTCGCACCGTGCCTCCTTAATTCCGGTCTGTGGGAGAAAAGCATTACTTAACAGATCGCCAAGCAAAATTGTAGAGGCTCTACCAAGAGCGTCGCGCGAGACGATTGAGCGCAACCATCGCAACCGCCCACCTGGGGGTCTCTCGGAGGGCCGATGCGTGGGACGAGGAGATGCAAGCGTAGCTCGGAGCTACTCTTAACTCGCCGGGACAGCGTAACATCGACGTATCGCATCGGCCCGGAGAGAGATTTCCAGGCGGGCGGTCATACCATTTGCAGTTCGGCTACACTTTGCGCGCAAACAGTGCTAAGGATCGAAAGCACCGGGGAATGTCTGTCATGGCGAGCGCAACAAAAATCAAAATCTGGGGCAGGAGAGATTCGGTCAACGTGCAAAAGGTGCTGTGGTGCTGCGACGAGATCGGCGTCGCCTACGACCGCATAGACCTCGGAGGGCGCTTCGGGGGTAACAAAAAGCCCCCCTATCTCGGCCTCAACCCCAACGGCCTCGTCCCGACCATCGAAGACGACAGTTTTGTTCTCTGGGAATCGAACAGCATCATGCGCTATCTCATAGAAAAATACGGGGGAGGAAAGCTGCTGCCGCCGACGGTGGAGGGACGCGCAAACGCCAACCGCTGGATGGACTGGCAGCTGACGACTCTGGGGCCGGGCATTGTCCCGCTGTTCTGGGGGCTGGTCCGGACGCCGGAAGAGAAACGGGACCACGCGGCTATTCAAAGCGCTTTGGACAAGAGCGCACAGAACTGGAAACTTTTGGACGAACACCTGGCCAAACAAGCCTATGTCGCGGGCGATGCTTTCACCGTAGGAGATATTCCAGCGGGAGCCTGGGCCTATCGCTGGTTCAACCTGCCGATCGAGCGACCGAGCCTGCCTCACCTGAGCGCGTGGTACGAGCGCCTCTGCCAGCGTGCGCCATACCGGACGCATATCATGATTCCGATGACCTAATACCAGGCCATTCCGTCGCTCGTCTCCCGCATTGAACCAGGTAATCTGCCTCTGAACCCACTATGGCAAATCAACATCTCCGCCGCGCACTCGATGCAGTCTGGGGCTCAGCGGCGGGCCAGTTGGCGCTCGACCTGAGCGGCGGCAGGAGCACCTCGGAGATTCTAACGAAGAAAGGGTATCGGGTCGTGGTCACTCAGTACCGCGTCCCCACCGCTGCGCGCGATGGAACCTTGCGCGTGGCGGGCGTGGATCTTAACCGTCCATTGCCGTTCAAGGACGAGACCTTCGATGCCGTCAATCTCACCGAGGTGATCGAGCACATCGAGAACCAGCCACAATTGATCCGCGAGATCGCCCGGGTCTTGAAGGCGGACGGAGAGGTCGCGATCAGCACGCCCAACGTGTTGAATATCGTCTCCCGTTTGCGTTTTCTGTTTACCGGATTTGTCCGTGGAAGAGTGCGGCCCGTGCATTACACGCACGGGCCGGGAGAAGCGCCAAATATCTATCTCATTCCGTTTTACGAGCTGTATTACCTGTTGTTTCACTCCGGCTTCGAGATCCGGCGGCTCGAAAGAACGCGGATCAAGGCGGGACAGATAATTTTCTTGTCGTTCCTCTATCCCTGGATGTGGCTCTTGAGCCTGGAGGCGGTCATCCACGCCGAGAAGGATCCGGCCCAACGGCGTCTTAACTGGCAGATTTTGAAACAGCTATTCTCTTGGCCGCTCCTGCTCTCGGACAATATCGTCGTGAAGGCCAAAAAAGTGGCTTCTCGCGCGCCGATCCGGCCCTAGCGAAAAAGGCTCCGCGGCGCCTATGGCTCCGAGTCCGGGCCCGGCGCTTTGAGATCGTGCTTTTCGATTCGATAGCGGAGCGTTTCGCGCGAGAGGCCGAGCAGTTGAGCCGCTTTGGTGCGGTTCCAGCCGGTTTGCGCGAGAACGCGCTCGACAATTGACTTCTCCAACTTCTCCAACACGATGCCAGTTCTGTCAAAGGGATTCTTAATCAAGTTATATCGAACACGGGGTTTGAATCCCCGTGTTCGACCAAAGGGGAGAGCTACCGCTTCTCCCCTTTGGAAACCCCATCGGCTTTGTGCCCGCCTCAAGAGGCGGGGTTTACGTTGAACAAACAAATCGAAAGTTCAGAAAGAAAAGCTCTTATTGACTTGTCACATTTGCCCTAATACATTCCCCAAAGACAGTATCGACTTCAGGCCAAGGTGAACGATCTTTTCTTCCGCACATCCGGTTGAGGAATAAAATGCAGCGTTTAGCGGTCTTAATCTAATGGGGTGACAAGAACAGGAAGCAGAAGCGTTGCCGGAACAACAAAAAGTCGCACGATTTGAGCAGCTTATTTTGCCGCATCTGGACGCCGCGTACAATCTAGCGCGCTGGCTTACACGCAATGAACACGATGCGCAAGACGCGGTGCAGGAAGCTTACTTGCGCGCCTTTAAATATTTTGACAGTTTTCGCGGCCCTGATGGCCGTGCCTGGCTGCTTGCCATTGTGCGCAATACCTGCTGGACCTGGCTGCAGCAAGCCCGCGCGCGTGAGCTAACGACACCCTTCGACGAAGAAATACATAGCGTTGAAACCGACTCCTCTACACCAGTTACGCTGCTGCTACAAAGCGCTGATACTCAGATCTTGCGACAGGCCTTGGAGGAATTGCCTGCGGATTTTCGTGAAGTGGTGGTCCTGCGCGAATTGGAGGGCTTTTCCTACAAGGAAATTGCCGACATCGCCAACATTCCAACAGGTACGGTGATGTCACGCCTGGCACGCGCACGCAACCGGCTTAAGCAATGCTTGCGGAACCAGATGGCCAAGGAGCCGTGACATGAACTGTAGTAATACACAAAATTTGATCGATGCTTATGTAGACAGAGAATTGGATCTAGAGAGGAACCTCGAGATCGAACGTCATCTGGAGGATTGCGCGCTTTGCTCGCAAGCATGCAAAGACCATCAGGCATTGCGGGATGCAATTAGCGCAAGCTCTCTCTACTTTAAATCCTCGGCGAATCTGCGCAAACGCGTTCAGTCGTCTTTGCGTAAAGCAAGTCGGGCTGAGACCGCCCGCAATTTTGTGCCGTCGCGATGGCTAACCCTAGCGGCTTCGCTGGCCACTGTCGTCGTTGTGACTTGGAGCGTCATACACGTTTTCTCTGTTCCTTCAAGCGACGACCTATTAACTCATGAAGTTCTATCCAGCCACCAGCGCTCACTCATGGCAAACCATCTGGCGGACGTCTCCTCCTCGGATCAACATACGGTGAAACCGTGGTTTGCCGGCAAAGTGGACTTCTCTCCCCCGGTGGAAGATTTGACCAAGCAGGGATTCCCTTTAATCGGTGGACGCCTCGACTATCTAGAGAACAGACCGGTGGCGGCGTTGGTCTACCAACGGCATAAACACGTGATCAATCTGTTTATATGGCCCTCAGCCTCGGAGTCGGATGTTCCAACGAAGGCGGTATCGCGCCAAGGATATAATTTGTTTCACTGGACCCAATCGCACATGACGTATTGGGCTGCGTCCGACCTGGACAAGGGCGAGCTGCAAGAGTTCGTCCAGTTGGTACAAAATCAAACCTCGCCAGGATCATGAGTTCGCGAAAGACCTTGGCGGAAGTTGCGTCGCCGACTAGGGTGACTCCGTAGCGGGACCGACTTTACTTGCCCCGTTCGACTGCACTATATACGCCGGGCGGGATAACCCGGTAGATTTGCACGGGACTATCAACGTTCTTGAGAGTGCGCTCGCCCAGGTTTTCCAAAACGAAATAACCCTTGATGCGCTCAGCCGTGGAAGCTGTCAGCAGAATCTCGCCTTCCGCAGCCTGGCCGGCGACGCGGGCGGCTAAATTGGTTACCGGACCGGACGCCGTGAAGGTCCATCGCGCTCCTGCGCTGGAGGACAGTTTGGTGGCGCCTACGAGGGCCGATCCGCTGTTGATCCCCATGTGGAGAAAAACTGGCTGGAATACACCGGTGAACTCCTCATTCAGTTCTTCTACCTGGTGCTGGATGGCAAAGGCGCTCCGGGTGGCATTCAGAGCGTGCTCAGCGACCGAGCGATCATCTTGGAAGATCACCATGAGCCCGTCTCCGGCGGTTTCGTTGACGTCCCCATGATGGTCGTGGATGATTTCGAGAAAGCTGGAGAAGTATCTCTGGACTAGCCGGTTGAGCTGCCTGGGATCCATCTGTTCGGAAAGACGGGTGTAACCGGCAATGTCGATGAATAGCACCGAGACGTCTTTTTCGCGCTTTTCCAGCTCAGTGGCGTCTGGGTCCTGCTCCAGCATTCGCCTCACCGATTCAGGCACAAACTTGGATAGCTCGTCTTTTAGTTGCTCCAATAACGCTACTCGTTTCATGGAGTCCCGCAGATTGTGAAGCGTTTCGTCCAGGGTCTTGTTCTTTGTCTCCAGTTCCGCATAGGCCTGCTTGAGTCGGCCTGTCATATCGTTGATCACTGATCCAAGCTGTCCGATCTCGTCGTTGCTGCTCCCAGGCACTCGCGCCTCGAAGTCGCCGCCGCCGATTCGCCGCGCTGCCGCCGCCACGCGGGCAACCGGTCGCAGCACCAACCTACCCAGCACCATCAAAAGAGTCGCGGTCACGGCGAAGATGGTTGACACAGCGACGAGAATTTGGCGGTTTCGGGCCGCTTGAAGTTCCGCATCCAGCTTTTCCAATCCCAAGCTGATCTGGAGCACACCGCGGACTTCGTGATCCTCGCCATGACAATTCTGACATTCTTTAAGATTCCGCAAGGGCTGAAAAAGAGTCAGCACGCGAGTGCCGTCAACGGTCTCGTAGATTTGCTGAGGAAGGACAGTCTCGACGGCGCGACTGAACAAGGGGTTCTTGATCGGCGGCCCGGGTGTCCGACTCATTGCAGAAATGCTCTTGATCAGCTCTGGATCAAGATCCACCTTGCGGTTTACCTCGTCCAAAGTTTCAAGGTCGGCAAATGCCTCAACGCCATTGCGCCGGTAGACGCCGATGCGCTGGACATCCTTGAGTTCGGTTTTAAGCTGCTGCATGAGCCGACGGACGATGTCCGGCCGCACTCTAAGCATCCCGATCTCGATGGTTTCCATCACGGAGGCGGCCAACAGACGTGCTGTCTCTTGGTTTTTAACTACGAGGGCTTCGGACTCCTGTCTTACGTTGAGGACCAGCAGGGTGCCGAATCCGGCGATCAGGATGCCGACAATCAACAACGTGACTTTAAAAGCAAGGTTATGGCGAAGCACTTCTATCTCCCAACGCCGGCTAGGACGATCTGCCTGCTATCATCTCATTTTATTCGTGACCGGCGGGATCGATTTGAGATAGTCGGCGATCGCCAACGCATCCTCGCGCTTCATGTTCTTGTAGCCGGCCTCGACGACCTCGGCCATAAGGCCTTCCACTTTATCTAGATCCGGTTTTGTCCCGGTTAAGAGAAGTTCGGCGATATTGTTGCGGCTCCAATCTCCAATCCCGGTTTCTTTGTCCGGAGTAATGTTCGGAATCTCCTTGCCTAATGGTCCCTTCTTAGCTCCGGCGAGGTAAAGCGACCGGTCAGGCACACCCATGAAATTTCTCGGCGTGTGGCAGTCGATACAAAGAGCTACATGTTCGACCAGGTAGCGCCCCCGTTCGACGCCGCCCTGAGGAGCCTTAACAGGAGGATTGGAAAAACGGCTGAAGAATTGAAACCAAACGAAGGTGCCGCCCGCGCGATAGAAGGGGGCCCGCGTTTTCAACGCAGGAGTTTCTTTTCGCACTGCTTTCAAAGTCCTCAAGTAAGCGATCAGAGCCTTGATGTCTTCTTCCGACATGCCCGAGTAGGCCTCGTAGGGCATGACGGGCAGAAGTTTTTCGCCGTTCGCTCTGATCCCCTTGGTCATGGCATCCCGAATCTGTTGATCCGACCAATCTCCGAGACCCGTGTTTTTATCCGCAGTGAGATTAGTCGAGTAGATCTTTGCCGTCGGAATAGGGAATTCACGCGCGCCGACATTTGGCGTCCCCTTGGGGACAGTGTGGCATGCGCAGCCGCCGGCCAGCGAAAAGATATACCGACCTCTCTCGACAAGGTCGCTGCCGGACTCTTGGGACCAAGCATCGACGGAATCAAACAGAGAAAAGAAAAGGAGCGCAAATAACCAGCCGCCGTTTCTCATCGTTGCAGCGCTCTCCTCCGTTCGAATCCTATGGCTGAAGCCCAACTCTGCTTACTGGGGTGAGACGGCCTGGGGCTTGGCGTCTCCGGTCAGCAGCTCCCCATTCATGCCCCGCGACACGTGAAACTTACAAAAAAAGCGCACCACCCCGGACGACGGGAATGTGACTTCAACCACCACTTTTCCCTTCCGCGGGATATTCACATCCACATGTTGCTCGGAGATGCTGAAGTTATGCAGTGTACTCGATTCGTTCTCGATCTCTAACTTGAGCTTTTGTCCGGGCGTGCCGCGGAGGAACGTGGGCTCGAAGTAGTAATTATCGGCCTCCAAATCCAACTTGGCTTGACCCTTGACGTCTTTGGTCCCGTGGTCCGAGAATGTTAGGTTGCCCAGCGTGATCGACTTCCCCTTCGGCGGTTCCGCCGAAGACGCAATAAAAGAATGGTCAACGCTAAGCAACGCAGCCAACATTAAAATACGTGAGATTTTTTTCATGATATGTTCCTTCCTTCTCAGCCCCAGCTGCGAGTGCGCGTAACTCCAAGGATCACTGGGCACGGACAACCACGCGACCGGTCATATAGGGATGCACCGAGCAATTGTAATCGTAGGTGCCGGGCCGATCGAACCGCCGGCTAAAGCTCGCTCCGGGCAGCAAGAGATCCGTGCCCTCCGCGCCGTCATGATACTCCAGTCCATGCGGCGCGCCGTCGTCATTGGTCCAGGTGACGCTCTCGCCGGGAGCTATCGTGATCTCTCTCGGCGTGAACGCAAAGTTGACGATCGAGACCTTGGCGCCACCCTTCGCTGCGGTCGCGGCGGTTCGCTGGACGACAACCTCTGCCGCTGGGGCGGCGAATACCGGCTGTACCATCTGCGTGCAGACGCCGAGTGCGAAAAGGCCGGTCAAGAGGCCGCCGATCGTGGCGAACAACCTCCAAGCGCTATTGCTAATCTGTCTATGGTGCGTTGTCATCCTAACTTCCCTCCCCTGCGGTCGCCGCGGTTCGCTGGACGACAACCTTGCGCGGCGCGTTGCCGACCGCGATCGTCGCGGTCCGGCCGGTTGCGAGGTCGACGACGGTGACATCGTTCGAGCCCTCGTTGGTCACGTATGCGGTTTTGCCGTCGCCGGCCGTGGCGACCCAATGCGGCTGTTTGCCCACCGCCACGCTGCGCACCGCGGTGTTCGTTGCCGGATTGAACAGCAAAAGCTCGCCGGGTCCCTGGACGACCCCGACGCCGATGGTGGTGCCTTGATAGTAACCGGCGATGTGCGGAGATGCACCGGTCGGAATTTCCGCGACGACTTTGTCCGACGCCGGGTCGAGAACCTGGAAGGCGTTGACGCCGGCTAGCGTGAAGTAAAGGCTCTTGCCGTCATAGCTGAATTCTAAGTCGCGCGGTGGCTTGTCGAGCGCCACGCTTCGCACGACCGCGCGCGTCGAGAGGTCGACGATCGTGAGCGCGAAGTGCCCCGGTTCCTGCGATGCGACATAGGCCAGCTTGTCGTCCGGGCGAATGGCGATGGTGTGTGGTTTTGGCACCGCGACTGTCCCTATAACTGCGCGCGTCGAGGTATCGACCAAGGCGACGCGGTCCTCCCCGTACACGGCGACGAGCAGCAGCCTGCCGTCGGACTTCATTGCGAGACCGTGCGGTGTCTTGCCGACCTCGATCGTTTGCGCAACGCGATCCGACGCCGTGTCGATCACGCTGACCGTCGACCCAACGTCGCCGCTGACGTAAACCGTGCTGCCGTCAGGCGACACGACCATGCCGTGCGGCCCTGCGGCAACCGGCACCGTCGCGATGACTTTGCCGGCGTCGGTATCGATCACGCTCACCGTGTTGTCTTTGAAATTGCCAACGTAGGCCTTTGCCGCCGGGGCGGCGGATGCCGCATGCACCATCTGGGTGCAGGCAGCGAGCACGAAAAGAGCAGGTAGGACTCCCCACATCAGGGCGTACAGCCCAACCGCTGCCCTAGCATGGAACTGGTATTTAGCGAGAGCAGTCAGGACACTCCCTATCAAGGGGTACAGCCACGGAAAGCCTTTGAAAATTTGTATATTGTGCGTTGTCATCATGTCATTGTCTCCTTAACGAGATTCCCACATGCTTCCATTAGAAGACCCGTCCGAGGCGAGACGTACGAACCCCTTCGCCTCGCCCTTCTCACAGGAACCTCACTCCGCCTTGCGGTTCCATTGCCGCATGACATCAGCCTTTTGGGCTTGAATTTCATCCTTTCCCAGAGGATCGTGGTCGCACGATCCGTAGAAGTCGATGATATCGCCTGAGTCAGCATCCTTAAGTACTGGATGATCCCAAGATAAGGTCTCTTCACGAATCGCCGGAAACTTCAAATGACAGTAATTAGTGCCCGGAACTTGGACACTCGAGAGAATACCCTCGGACCGTGGAGGCTCGGCACTTAGCCCCGACGACCCGGTAAGCAGCAGGGCAGACAACAGCAACGGGATTGTCTTCATTCCTTTACACCTCCGCTAGAGTTGTTGATCAGCAAGGGGCGAGTCGAATATGCCTGCCGAATGCTTCTGTCCGCTGTAATTCACCCGGGTCAGGCCGAGCATGCTTCGCAGCTTGTCGGGAGGCACACCCTTGATCGGTCCGGGGCCGGGGCCTTTGCCTGGTTCTGCCTGGGGATACGCGGTTGAGCGAGCCGTATGCAAAGTCATGTTGCCGTCGACCTTTTTCTGTATCTGATGGACGTGACCATGCAAAACGGTGACCGAGTTGAACCGCTTCATTAAAGACAAGGCTTGCTCGCCGTCCTCTGTGCCCCAACCCCACTGGGGATACAACATCCACAGAGGCATGTGGGTGTAGACAATTATCGGTGTGCTGGGGTCCAGGCGTTCCACATCCTTCTTAAGCCAATCCAGTTGCTCTGGGCCGAGCGATCCGAGGCCTGTGGAAGTGAGTTTCGCCACATTCACCAGGCCGATGAAATGCACTCCTTTGTGATCGTGGCTGCGCCAGCCAGTCCCTATTGTTCCTTTGCCGTAGCGTTTCAAGAACTCCTGTCCGTCGTCCAACTCGTCATGCTCTCC
>JBGPGE010000129.1:0-12104 GCA_041483675.1 Binatia bacterium | reverse complement strand
TTGTCCATCCGGTCGAGGAACTGGCGCGCGTAGGCGGAGAAGCTCTCCACGTAGCGCCGCTGCCCCTCGGCATAGAGGATGTCGAAGGCGAGAGTCGATTTTCCCGAGCCGCTGACGCCGGTGACGACCGTCAGCGCGTTGAGTGGAATGTCCAGGTCGAAGTTTTTGAGATTGTTCTGCCGGGCGCCGTGGATGCGAATCCAACCTTCACTCATACAATTTTGGATTCAGGTTTTAGATTTTCGATTACAAAACGGTCCCAGCCGTGACCGGCTCTTCGTTTGCCTATTGCAGACGGTAGCGCTCGGCCAAGATGCGGCGGAAGCGCGAGCCGTAGATCAGGTCAAACGTCTCGCCTTTGTCGGGGAACAGCTCCAAGGCGCGCGCCTTGGCATCGGCGACGAGCTTCTGAGCTTGAGCCAAAGTCAGATCGCTCTGCCAGAGGAGCGCGGCGGTAAAATCCATCATGCGCCTCAACCGCCTCACCTTCAGCTCCTCGGCGAACAGTGCTTCTTTGTCCGGCGTCATGGCCTAACTTTTCATTTCTACCACAGGACGGCGGTCAGTCAAGGTGAATGTTCCTGGTATCGTGTCTCTGAAATGCGCTGAATACTTCTTGCGTCATTCCGGCCAACCCCCGCGAGAGCGGGGGGCGAGCCGGAATCCAGGAAAATCAGATACTTCTGGATGCCCGCTTTCGCGGGCATGACGAAGGGAGAGGTCGGGGTTTCTTCTGCGAACTTCTGGGACAGGACACTGGTTCGATTCTTCAGAGCCGCTTTGCTAAGGTAACGGCATGCGCGTCGCCGAGATCTTTTACTCTATTCAAGGCGAAGGAAGACTGCTGGGCGTCCCGTCGGTCTTCATCCGTACGTCAGGCTGCAATTTGCGCTGCGTCTGGTGCGACACGCCCTATACTTCCTGGAAGCCGGAGGGCGAGGAGCGGAGCTTAACGGAGATCGTGGCCGCGGCGGCGAAATATCCCGCCAAGCATGTCGTCGTCACCGGCGGCGAGCCGCTGCTCGCGCCCGAGATCGAGGAGCTTACGAAGAGACTTAGACAGCGCGCCTATCACATCACGATCGAGACCGCGGCGACGATCTTCAAGCCGGTGGCCTGCGATCTGATGTCGATGAGTCCGAAACTCGCCAACTCGACACCGTGGAAGCGGGAGAAGGGAAAGTTTGCCAAGATGCACGAAGAGCGGCGGCTGAATGTGTCGGTGATGCGGCAGTTCATCGACCGCTACGACTACCAACTCAAGTTTGTGGCGGATAGAACGAAGGACTTCTCCGAGATCGAGGCGATTCTAGCGAAGCTCAAGAAAGTAGACCGCAACCGCGTCCTCATCATGGCCCAGGGAAGAACGAAGAAGGAGCTGCGCGAGCGCGCCCCATGGATCGTTGAGCTGTGCAAGAAGCACCGCTTCTCTTACACCCCGCGCCTGCAGATCGAACTGTGGGGCAACCGGCGGGGAATGTAAATCTCAGAGAGGGCCGCTGAATATGGCTTTCAAGTTTTTCTGCTCAGCTTGAGGCCTTCATATCCAAGCGACAGAGCGGCCAGAAGAGCGATCACGCTGACCCATGTCGGCACAGCCCAGCCGCCGATGATCGCCTCCCAGCGAAAAATCAGCCGCGCCAGGTGAAGCAGCGCGATCAGCGAGAAAATGAGCGCCGTTGTCAGAGCGTAAGTCGTTGGCTTCATAGATTCCTCCTTACAGGGTAGCTGCCAAAGCTTGACACGGGCATCGGAGTCGCCTAACAATCCTCCCAGATCAGGTTGATTGTAGCACGGGTTAGCGCCCCACGCTGCCCGTCAAGACAAGGAGCCTCCCATGGCGCGAATCTCGCTTAAAGTAAACGGCCAGGCGCGTGTCGTCGACACCGACCCGGAAACCCCGCTGCTCTACGTCCTCCGCAACGACCTGCAACTGAACGGGCCGAAATTCGGCTGCGACCTGGCCCAGTGCGGCGCCTGCACCGTGATCGTGGACGGCAAGGCGATTCGCTCGTGCGTCACGCCGGTGACGGCGGTGCAGAAAGGGGCGATCACCACGCTCGAGGGGTTGGGATCGACCAAGAACATGCACCGGCTCCAGCAGGCGTTTGTCGACGAGCAGGCGATCCAGTGCGGCTACTGCATCAACGGCATGATTATGAGCGCCAAAGCGTTGCTCGACGCCAACCCAAGGCCGACGGACAGCCAGATCAAGGAAGCGCTGGCGGGAAACCTGTGCCGCTGCGGCACGCACGTGCGGATCCTGCGCGCCGTCAAGCGCGCCTCGGGCCAGAAGGTTTGAGGAGGGAGCGATGAAAATGAAAACCGTTGAACTTTCCCGCAGACAGTTTCTCAAAGGCGCCGGCGCGCTCGTCGTCAGCTTCAATCTGTTCCCGCCGTCGCGAGGCGTTTTCGCCGCCCAGTTCACGACCCTGCCCTCCGGCGACATCGATCCGCAGTCGCTCGATTCCTGGCTGGCGATCAGCCCGGACGGCAGTGTGACGTTCTATACCAGCAAAGTCGAGATCGGCACCGGCACGATCACCGCATTGGCCCAGATCATGGCGGAAGAACTCGATGTCCCTTTCGACCGGGTCAAGATGGTTTACGGCGACACTTCCCAAACCATCGAGCAAGGCTCCACCGTGGGCAGCAGGAGCATCGAACGGGCCGGCCCGCAGCTCAGACAGGCGGCGGCCGCGGCGCGCCAGGAGCTGCTCAAGCTCGCCGCCACGCGGCTTGGGGCGCCGGTGGAAAGGCTCGCCGTCCAAAACGGCGTGATCAGCGTGACCGGCGATGCGACGAAAAAGGTTTCTTACGGCGAGTTGATCGGCGGCAAGCGTTTCAACGCCAAGATCACCGCCACCGGCTCCGGCAACGACCTGAAAGTCGCTCCCGAAGTGAAAGCCAAAAATCCGAAGGACTACAAGATCGTCGGCCAGCCGATCAAACGAATGGAGTTGCCGGGCAAGCTCACGGGAGAACACATTTACGCGCACGACGTGCGCGTCCCGGGGATGCTTCACGGCCGGGTGGTCAGGCCGCCGGTCGTCAACACCGAGCCCCTCAGCATCGACCCGGATTCGATCCGGCATATTCCGAGCGTCATGATGATCGTGCGCGAGGGAAAGTTCGTCGGCGTCGTCGCGGAAACGGAATGGGCCGCGATAAAAGCCGCTCGGGCGCTTAAAGTCACCTGGTCGCAACCGACCACGAAAATGCCGGCGAATTCGGATGAGCTTTTCGCTTATCTGAAAAATACCAAACCAACGCGCACGCTGAAGCCGGTGGACAAAGGCAACCTGGCGGAGGCCTTCACTAAAGCCAAGAAGAGCTATCAGGCGAGCTACCGTTGGCCGTTTCAGATGCACGGCATGATCGGCCCGTCCTGCTCGGTCGCGGACGTGAAAGGCGACCAAGCCACCGTCTGGTCCGGGCCGCAGGGGCCGTTCAGGACGCGCGCCACGGTCGCGGCCATCTTGAAGATTCCCGAAAAAAACGTGCGCGTGATTTACCACGAAGCTTCCGGTTCCTACGGGCGCATGAGCACCGACGATTGCGCCGAAGACGCGGCGCTCCTCTCGCGGGCCGTCGGCGCGCCGGTGCGCGTCCAGTGGTCCCGGCGCGACGAGCACGGCTGGGAGCCCAAAGGGCCGGCGCAGCTCGACGAAGTCAAGGCGGCTATCGGCGACGACGGCAAGCTCGTCGCCTGGGATTTTGTCGACTACGGCCAGCCGTGGACGGCTTCAGGATCGACCCCTTTGCTCGCCTCACTGCAGGTCGGCATCGCGCCCAACAACCCCGGCGGCTCCAACGGCACCCAGAGCGCCGGCGAGATCTACGCCGTGCCGAATCAAAAAATCGTCGCCGAGCATATCAACTGGCACTTCCCGGAACCGATCCCGCTCCGCACGAGCAATCTCCGCGCGCCCGGCGACCCGGCCCGCTGCTTTGCGAGCGAGTGTTTCATCGACGAGATCGCCGCCGATCTGCGGGTGGACCCCGTAGAATTCCGGCAGCGCCACCTTGCTGAAAATAAACGGGGCAGCGAATGCTTGAAGGCGGCCGCCGACAAAGCACAATGGGAGAAGCGGCCTTCGCCTCAGCCGCCATCCAGTGGAAACATCGCCAAGGGGAGAGGCGTGGCGGTGACGCAGCGGGCCAACGCTTATGCGGCCGCGGTGGCGGAGATAGAAATGAACAAGTCTACGGGCAAGGTCGTCGTGAAGCGAATCGTTTGCTCTCACGACTGCGGCCTCATCGTCAACCCAGACGGCGTCAGCAATCAGATCGAGGGGAATGTGATCCAAGGCGTGAGCCGCGCGCTGTTTGAAGAAGTGACCTTCGATGCCAACGGCGTAACCAGCCTGGATTGGAAGAGCTATCCGATTCTCAAATTCACCGATGTTCCGGAAATAGAGATCGTGCTGATCAACCGGCCCGAGATGCCGGCGCTGGGAGCGGGTGAGCCGTCGATCATCCCCGTGCCGGCGGCCATCGCCAACGCGATCTTCGACGCCACGGGCGCGCGGCTGCGCGAGGCGCCGTTCACGCCGCAGCGGGTCTTGGCGGCGATGAAGGCGGTGGGTCAGAAGAGCTGAGTCGCGGGGCCCGCGCCTCGAGATTCTTGGAAGAGGCAGCAGTTTCGTCCTAAAGAAGTACCGGATCATGCCGATAACGGCCTTCGGAGAAGACCTCCGGGGCCGGACACTTGACAGCCTCACCGCCGGCTGTTTGCACGGGACTTACGAACGCAGCAGGCGGTATCGGAGCTGCCGATTGCTCAACCGTTCGATCCCGGGGGGCGCTCAATGACGACATCCATCCCGACATCCAAGACGATTCACCTTTTTCCTTTCACTTCCTCGCAACTGGCGGCGCGCTTCGGCATGCCGCTCAAACCCAGCGTGATCCTGCTGCGCTGGCCGGTGGTGATCGTTTGCGCCTATCTCCTGCTCTACCCGGCCGTGGAGTACCTGCCGACGGCGCTCTCCCATGTTTTTATCATCCTGTACGTCGCCTCCAACGTCGCCCTCTATTTCGTCGGCGAAGAAAAATTCGCCACCTGGTCTTTTTACTATCCATTCGTCGTTACGGACACCATCGTCCTCACGCTGTCGCTGACGATGAACGGCTATGCGGAAACGAACTTTTACATCACCTGTTTCCTCCTCATTATCGCCAGCTGCATCGTCGACGATGCGAAGCTGCGCGCCGTGGCGTCCGTCCTGGCGTCGCTGATCTATACGGCGTTGCTGCTGCAATCCACAGGGCCCCTTCACCCGAGCGTCTTCCTGCGCATACCCTTTATGTTTGTCGTCTCCCTCTATTACGGCTATTTCACCCAATTCGTGCGCACCGAAAAGACCTTAAGACAAGAAGCGGAGCTGCGGAGCCGTGGGCAGAAAGAAATTCTCGACGTGCTGTCGCACGAGCTCCGCACGCCGCTTAGCGTGATCGGCGGCTATGCGCAGGCGCTGCAGCACGGCACGATGGGCGAAGTCAATCCGGGGCAACACAAAGCGCTGGCGGCTATCGTGCGCCATTCCGACAACCTCTTGACTCTCGTCAATAGTCTCATCGATCTGACCCGGATCCAGTCGAGCGAGTTGTCGATCACCCAGGAAGACGTCGCGCTCGGAGAGTATCTCGACGAGCTCAGGCTCAACTATGAATACGATATCGGAAAACCCGTGACAATACGCTGGTCCGTTCCACCCGATCTGCCGGTTATCAAATCCGACAGGATCAAGCTTAACATCGTGCTCAAGAACCTGATCAACAACGCGATCAAATTCACCGAGGCGGGGGAAGTCCGCATCTCCGTCGCCTGCTCGCCCGATAAAAGGACAGTGGAGTTCCAGGTGGTCGATACCGGCATCGGTATAGCCGAGAGCGAACTCTCGCAAATCTTTGAGAAATTTCATCAGGTGGAACGCACCTCCACCAGGAATTATGACGGTTTGGGCCTGGGACTCTACATCGTCAAAGTCTTTACGGACGTGGTCGGAGGACAAATCGAAGTTGACAGCGAAATCGGCCGGGGATCGACCTTCACGCTCTCCCTGCCGGTTTGAAACGATCGCACTTCGACGGCAACCTCACGCGAGATTAATTGATTTCCGCCGGAACGTTGCCCTTCCGGATCGCCGGAACCACCGGCGGCTGGCCGGTCTCCAGCAATATGTTCTGGCCTTCGGCGGAGAGGACGAATTTGACGAACGCCATCGCGTCTTTTTCGTTCTTCGCCGTTCCCGGCACAGCGGCCGCGTTGCGGATCGAGTCGCTCAGATTGACCCCGGCGGGGAAACGGACGATGTCCAGCTCATTCCTGGCCGCGACCGCCGCCGAGTAATAGACCACGCCGGCGTTGGCCTTCCCTTCCCGGACGGCCCGGACCGTATCCGGCACGGAATTGGGTTTTGCCGGATCGACCATCGCGCCATCGATGATCTTCTGCGCCAGGTCGGGCTTGCCTTCAAGCGCCGCCGCTTTTTTGAGAAATTCAATCGTGCGGTTGGTGGCCAGATCTTTCTCGCCGGTCACGCGGACAAACTTGACTTCAGGTTTGGCAAGATCGGCGACCTGGCGAATTCCCAGCGGATTCCCCTTCGCGGTGATGACGGCCATCTCATTCGCGGAGAAGACGACATACCAGGAGGCGGCCTCCTTGCCCGAGCCGGCGATTTTCTTGTTCATCAGATCCTCGTCGATCACCGCCGGCGATGACGGGGCGAACACATCGCAGACGTCCCCTTTCAAGATGCGTTCAGCGAGTTGCCGCGAAACACCGGAGGTCAGGTTGACGGTGACGCCCTGGTTTTTCCCTTCGAAAGCCTTCTTGAGTTCCTGCATTGGACCGGCGAGCGAATCGGCGTGAAACACTTCGATACTCGCCGCCATTGCATGAGCGAAGGGAACAACACCAAGCGCCAATCCACCCATAAGGCGCAGCCATCGAGGTTTCATGAGTCACCTCCCTGAACGGGCCGGAGCGTATCCGATAAGGTGTTGACCTGTCAACGCAAGAAAGTAGAGATAACATAAGAGTCAGAGCCCAGAGCTTTGCTCTACTTCTTGTTCTCAGAAGAAGTGGATTCTTGCTTAGCACGCTTCAATAGGACAAGCAGTTCCCCAGCTTCCACTTGGGCAGCGTCCTCCGGTCTTAGGTTAAACGAATACTGTGGGCGTTCCGTTTCTGCAGGAAGCAGAGCGGTAGCCAACAATTGGTCATCAACATAGGCATTGACAAAATAGATTCCAGGACCAGGAACTATTGCGATCAGTTCACCATGAACAGGAACCACTATACAACTGGAAGTGGACGTAGTCGTGATGGTTGCTACGGGCGATACCTCCCGGGTTGCTGCGTTTACCAAATCAACACGCAGACGGTGTTCCCCTTGAGGCATACGAAATGCACTTGCAATGAATAAACGCAACTTCAGGGGATAAGATTTCCAGAATACGGCCATCATCTGGCCTTCAAACCTAAGAAGCGCGTCTTCGTCGACACCACTGTGACACACCGAAAAATATACGAGAGTAGACCTCCCAGACTCTTCGAGCATAAGATCCAAACACGCTCGCTGCTCTTCAAGTAGTAGTTGACTGTTCTGCCGGGCAGACGCCACGAACGCAGCTTCGCTCACGGCTGCGCTCTTGGGAACACGGCTAAAATAAAGCGCACGACGCCCAAGTGTTTGGGTTGCGATCTGACATTCCAGAAAAGCCGGGCCCGGCGCGTCAATGTTGAGCGTAATTTCAGCCACATGATTCAGCTCTTCGGGAAGATATTCAATGTGAAGTGACTGCCTGTGAACAACAACACAGCTACCATCCCGCACAAGGCTAAAAGTAAGCTCATGATCACCAGGGGTGCCCCATAGCCCAATCGCCCCTAAGATCTTGAAGGATACAGGATATTGGACCGTTGCTACACTTGTTAACACATTCTGGAATTCGATCGTGCCGACATCCATTTGCACTGCCAAGCAAGTCACAAAATAAGTCAGGTGCCATTTCGGAATGCTCGAGTTGCTATCCGGGAGCTCAAAGTCGTAGACGCGCAACTCCTTCGGTGTGGTACGCAACAACCCTGCCGGTTCCATCAAGGGTATTTCCAAGCCCCGCCCCAGGTCGCGCTGAATCCAACGCCCGGCCTTCATTTCCATCATTCTAGCTTGTACCGGCCCCTCGGGGTCCAAGGTTACAAACCCGCGGCGCATCGGACGGATCCCGCCCGAGTCTAACAAGAGCACCTGCAACATACCTCCAACGGTATCAACACCTTTCCTCCGAAGTTCCTCCTCCAGTCCGAGAAGCAAGGCGTCCGCACATGTTTTAAGATCCCCGTGCTTTTGGTCGAGAAGTTCGATATTCTTCTGAATGTAAGGAGCAACTACGCTCCCAGTCCCCGCTACAAGGAATCGTTCCGTCAATCTCAAATTATTAAAACGCGGCGATTCAAATGACCAGATTTCTACTACCCCTGATGCGGTTACTCCACCGAGAATAAAGATCAACGACTCCCGCCTTCCCGTGCGAGCCTCGTGTACCCGGTAGTAGTACCTGGCAATCCGAGGAAGTTCTGCCGCTAGTTTGGTGAGAATATGTAGCTTGGGTTTCTTAGCTATCCGTTGCCTCAATTTCCGCACAATCAGTTCAGCGGCATTTACGTCGCCAGTAAATGCAATGCCTGTACGTTCACCTAAAGGAAGAATTTTTTGAAGGGAATCTTGGAGTAAAGACGTATCTCGTACCAGCCAGGTAGCACGAGAATCGGCTATCATAACCGCTCCGTGTCGGAAGCGGCACGCCGCAATCATTGTCATTGAGGTGTTCCCCTCACGCACCCTAGTTTAGGCCATCTTAGTATTCAACGAGGCTTGAAGACTAGCCCAGTTTACCGTCGTCGCCAGCGCGATGGAACGCGATCCCATTCTTTCTTGTAGCACGCCGGGAAGTCAGCAGATGGAAAAAAACGAAAAGCTCAAATTTCTAAGGACGTTGACGAGAAGCGAGAATTTGCTCTGCTGACTAACTCTTGCGACTCGTACATTAAGCCGGTTAGGAGAAAAGTAGTGGCTACGGCTTCTTGGATAATAGATACCTGGCTAATGCCGTAGCGGAGTGTAACCTGAACAACGCTTCCTCGTCAGTGCTAAGGCCGTGATGCGGGCCATTGTCCTGAATTCCGGCCCAAAACGCTCTCATCTGGTTAAACTCAGCGTCATCAATGTAGCCAGCCTGACGCATATCTTGAAGAGCTGCGACTGGTTCGGCGCGATGTTCCCCACTAATAGCGGCACCTCTTACGATGAAAAAGTTCTCGAAGAACGGGCGAATCTGACTATTCGCGGCCTCCCAGTTTTTATCCAGGAAGTTGTCGACTGCCTGGCGATAGTGCGCAAGCGCCGTCTTTAACTCAGCCGCATCGAGTTCTTCTTCGAGCTTTGACATCTGCTGCCCCAACGTTACAGCACCGGGCGTCGTAGGAATAAATCGATCTACGGTGAACTCGAAACCATCAATTCTGAGCGATTCTATTAATCTAACGTGTCCGGAATTTTCCGGATTTAGAGGAAGACTTGCTGCAACATCAAGCACTATCTCCTGGAGCTCGCGTTCCTCCCTGGTGATTTCGAGTCCTTTCACAAATGCCACGGCTCGCTTCAAAACAGACCCGCCCGGGTCACGCTCGTCAAGACCAAATTGAAAGACTAACAAGTCCATTCGCGCTTGAGTGAAACTTCGGTCAATGGCTTCCGCAAGCAACCCCAAGGTTCGTCGTGAGATGCTCATTATTTACACCTTGGCCACCGTTCCGGTAAGATGCTAGGTGAAGCAGCCTCCGGAATTACGCATTTCTCCTTACTCGGGACTCATCGGGGACACCTTCAAAAGAAAAATCCTCTCGTAGAAGTCTTTTAAAAGATGGGGCAGCTTCTACGCCAGCACAGAAGACGGAGTCCGCTTGGGCCACTGTATCCAAATGACGAGAAGCTTGCTCGCGCACCTCTGGGGTATTGGGTCCCGCCATTGTGCGAAGGGCGATCGTTTTTGCGGCCGCGAGACAGCCTGACCAAAGGCGTAATGATATGTTTTGGCGTACTTCTTCGTCGTTTACGTCGGGCATGTAAGGTTTACTTAGTCTGCTAATTGTTCTTAACTGTTTCTCCTTGTCCTCTACGTTCAAGTTCCCCGAATAATCTGCAAAAAGAGCAGCCGCAAACGCTTCAGTATTAATGTCACACACCAACTTAGCTCGCTGAGTAACCAGTTCAAGGGATGAAGGCAAAGCTGGGGGCAAGCCTAGTTCATTGGCCCACCGGAGAGCCGTATCCATGTTTGGATCGAATACCCGCATAAATTCCGCCTTGTCGTAGAGTCGCCTGTTCTTAGTTCACGTGGCTCCAGGCGTGGTAGGAGCTCCGCACGAGCGGGCCGGCTTCGACATGGGAAAAAGCTAACTTTTACTATGGCAACAGATCCTCCAGGATCACAACTTCCAGGCCGGGGACTTTGCGAAAAGCGGGATCGTTGGAAACAAATCCTGTCGCTTGGGACACCAAGGCTGTGGCGGCTTGGATGGAATCCGGCGTTTTTAGATGGAGTTCAGCCCTGAGCATTGCCGCCCGGTCAGCTATCTCCAGCCCAGGCGGAATCCAAGCTAGGTTGGGGTAAGTGGATAGCAGGGCGTAGAACTCGTTAACACGATCGATGTCAGGGAGCCTGTAAGGCTGGACCAGAACTTCGAGCATCGTAATCGTGGATGTCACCGCCTGAATCCCGGGTCGTTCAAGCCGGACAAAAATCGGCCTGACCAGTTCCAGATACTTCGAATTTTCCTCGACGTAGTAAATGAAAACGCTCGTATCCAGACCGAGCGTACGGTGCCGGTTAAGAAATTGCTGTAGTTTTGCCGTGCCTACCGCCAGGCTGCCCTCTCTCCCTTCAGATAATCCTGAGGGTACAATCCTTTGCCCATTCCGGCAATCGCCTTGGAGTACTCTTTGGGCCTGCGAAGCAGGATGACGGTATCCCCTCGCACCACCACAAGCAATTTATCCCCTGCCTTGGCGCGGAGCGCGTTCCTGGCGTCGCGTGGAATGACGATCTGATTTTTGCTCGACAATTTGACCTCGTTCATAACCATCTCCTCCACTTTACTTTATACGCGAGGGTAAAGCGGTGGTCAAGGTCCGCAAAGCTACATTTGGTGGACAAGGCTTAACTCACATGCCGCCAAGCGTGATAGGAGATCCGGACGAGCGGGCCGGATTCGACGTGGCGGTCAATCATTTTTTCCGGCTTTCCAGGCGCAGGTCCTCTACTGCCCAAGAGAGACTTGGTGGTTAGACCACGATCTCCAGCCTCAGCTCATCGGCCACCCGCGGGGCCTTTTTCCGGCCCTGATCTTCAGCCAGTTCTATGAGACCGGCGTCGGCCAAGCTCATGACATCCTCGTAAACTCTCTTAAAGTCGCGGTGGGCAAAGGCCGCGAGCTGGTTGATGGAAGCCGGTCGACGCTTGCGGACGAGACGGATAAGCTCCAGCCTCTTGGGAGTCAGGAACCGGCGTAGAGCTTCGGGGCTGGTGAAAAAGAGGCGATGACCCTTAGGTTTGACCTTTTTACCTTCTGCCACGCTCTTCATAGTTTCAGCTGCTTCTCTCAGCACATCATCTGTGCCGCGAATACCGATCTTGAGCCTCTTAACTTTCTTTTCCGGTCTCATAATATTCGCTGCGGTCTCATTCCTTACAATGCCCTTAGGAACTCTTCCTCTGAGATTTGTGCGTCACGGAGGATCGATCTCAGAGTCGAGGGTCTCAGTTCTTCCCGAGGATGCATGTAGACATAGACGAGCCGTCCGTCCGGATGGCGCCACTTCTGATGGCTACCTTTTTGATGTTGAAGAACAAAGCCGAGTTTGCCTAAGGCTCGGACAAAGCGCGCTTTGGTAATAGAGGGAAGGCTCAACCTGCCGCTCGGATTCGAACCACTTCCAGGTTGGATCGATTTTCGGCTGGCGGTTTGGAACCTTCTTTGCGCATTGTATCAAGAGCGAAACGAGTTAGGGATTGGGCGCGCTTCAAGGCAG
>JBGPGE010000128.1:0-12331 GCA_041483675.1 Binatia bacterium | reverse complement strand
CGGCGGATGCTTCCATCAGGCAACGCGAGCGTGAACTTGCTTGTCGATCTTTGCGCCAACCGTGCGTTTGGCGATTCTCAGATCGAAGTCGGCCTGAAGTCCAAGCCAGAGATCGGAAGAGACGCCGAAGTACTTGCCCAGTCGCAGCGCAGTATCGGCGGTGATAGCACGTTGCCCATTTACGATAGCGCTGATACGGCCGGGTGGGACGGCGATATCCCGCGCGAGGCGATTGATGCTGATACCCATCGGCTTCATGAATTCCTCAAAAAGGATTTCTCCGGGATGAATCGGTTCGAGCACTTTCTCGCGAGCCATATATCCTCCTTAATGATAATCGACGATCTCTAGGTCGTAGGCGGCGCCGCTTCGCCAGAGGAAACAAATACGCCACCGATCATTGATCCGGCACCTCTACAACGAAGCTCTACACCGCGACATCAACGGCGCCGGCACAGCGGCGATCGATTACGAAAGCTTATGGCACGTCCGAGTTCGTCAGCTCCGCAGGATTGTCCCCGCGGCTCACCTACTTCAATATCTCCTTAAGCTTTGGCAGCAGCGCGGGATCGAGATTGAACACCTCTCTGACGTTCCTCTCGAGCGTCGCGCCGTCCAGCGGGTTGATGTCCAGATTCGCTTTCTTGGCTTCGGCCAAAAATTCCGCGTCTTTCAACGTGTCCATAAAAGCCTTGCGCAGAATCTCCACGCGATCCTTCGGGGTGCCGGGAGGCAAGACATAAGGACGGGCCGTGGGGCCGGTCGTATGAACGACGGCACGGATCATCTTCCGCCCTTCCTCAGTCTTGGCGTAGTTAATATCCACGGGAACATTGGGAAGCTCCGGATGAGCTTTGGGGATGTGCTGCAAGACAATGACGAGTTCTCCATTGACTACTTCGTTGCGCCAGGTCGCCCTAAATGACTCCCAGGCGTTGCAGACTCCCTGGACCTCACCGCTGTTGAACGCGAGTTTCACGGTCGCTGTTCCAGTATAGCCGGAGACAATCTGCGCGGGCAAACCGATCGCTTCCTTGAGGACCTTGGGAATATCGTCCGTCGCCGAGCCTGCGCCCACACCCCCGAGCTTGATGACCGTCTTCGACTTCAACCATTGGTCTATGCTGGTGATACCGAGCGACTTCGAGATGCCTAACACGTAGTTGTCTTGGGTTGGAACACCTACGAACTCAAATTTGAGGGCCTCAAACTCTACGCCCGGCTTCCCCAGAAGCTGCTGTAAGAAAAGCCCGCCAATAAAGTGGCCGATGGTGAGGCCGTCGGGTTTGGCCACTCTGTACATGTGGTTCGCCGAGATGAGAAATCCCGCTCCCGGCATATTGTCTACGATAAACGTAGGATCTCCCGGGATGTGCTTTCCCATATGGCGCGCGATGGTCCTCGAGTAAGTATCGTAACCTCCTCCGGCCGCGGCGCCGACGATGATGCGAACTGTTTTTCCCTTGTAGAACGGCTCCTGGGCGAAAACCGTCCCTGTCGCGACCCAGAAACCAAAAATCGCCAGCACCCAAAATCTACGCACCATGAGATCCTCCTTTGGCGGGTTTAAACCACCGTCGGTCGCTTCCCGTATTTGCGGGCCGCGTGATCGGCCGAGCCTAGGATTGATTTCTTTTCCGTCTTTTCGATGTGCCGGATGAAGCGGTATTTATTTTCCAGCTCGTCGCAGCGGATCGGCGGCACCTTGGGCTGCCCCGGTTTCACCTTCGCCGCGATCAGGCTCAACTCGTTTCTTCTCCAGGCTTTGCGGAATTCTTCGCGGAATTCGCGCGGGTTCTTTACCCAGCAGGCGTTCTTGTAACCCGCCCCCTTCGCCAGCGCAACCGCGTCGGCGACGCTGGAAGTCGCCGTCTCGGTGCCGCCGGAGGCTTCGTAGCACTCGTTGTCGAACAGCAGATGGATCAGATTCCCCGCGCTGTGCCAGGCGATGGTCGGCAGGCCGCAGAGGTTCATAAGAAACGCGCCATCGCCGTCGATGACCATCACTTTACGGCGCGGCAGGCCGATCGAGATGCCGAGCGCGATGGACGAGGCGAGGCCGAGCGTCCGCGAGCGGAAGCAGCCGTCGCCCGGCTTAAGCGCCTGCCATTCTCGGGCCGCGCCTCCGGCGGCCACCGCCAGCGCGTTTCGCGCGTCTCCGGCGATCGCTTTAAGAAAATCATAGCGCCGCATCATGCCACCCCCAGCGCGGTCTTCGTCAGCAGCACCGCCACCGGCCGCTTGGAATCTTCGGCCAAAGTTTGCGCGCCGCCGATGATCGCGTCAGCCTCTTCCACGCGGCGCAGAATGTAGGTGCGGATGCCCAGCCCGCGCAAGGCGGGCTCGGTGACCGAGCCAACGGTCGCAAATCCGCGGTCTCCGATGTCGCCGGCGTAGTAGATCAGCATCAACAGCGGGATTTCAAATTGCAGCGACGTCGTGGTCAGCGCGTTGCAGCTATTGAGAAATCCGGCGTTCTGCATCAGCAGCGCGCACTTCATTCCGGTGAGATACGCGCCGGCGCAGATCCCCACGCCCTCCTCTTCGCGGCAGAGCGGGAGGTGCTTGAGCGAGGCGTCGCGGCCGATGCTTTTGATCAGCTCGACCATCTTTTCATCCGGCAACGAAGCGACCAGATTTATCCCCGCCCGCTTGATGCTCTCTTTGATCTGTTCGGCTGCCTCCAGTTGTCCCATGCCTGTCTTGCCCTCGGTTATCGTGGAATCAGGACCTCTTTCAACTTCGCCACCATGCCCGGCTCAAGCTTGAACAGCTCGCCGACGACTTTTTCCAACTCCTCGCCGCTGACCGGCTCGAGGTCGAGAGTCGATTTTTTCGCCTCGGCCAGAAATTCCGCGTCCTTGAGCGTCTCCGCGAACGCCTTGCGCAGAAGCGCGACTCGATCTTTCGACGTACCGGGCGGGACGAAATAGGGCCGGGTCATGATCGCCGTGTCGTGGATGCCGGCCTTGAGCAGCATTCGCCCTTCGTTGGTCTTGGCGAAATCCACCGCCAGCGGCACGTTGGGAATATCCGCCAGCTTTTTCGGCATCGCCAGAACCACGACCGACACATCGCCCTTCTCCAGTCCGGCGCGCCACATGGTTTTCATCGACTCCCAGGCCCAACAGCCTCCCGCCAGCTCGCCCCCTTCAGCCGCAAGCTTGATATCGGAGGTGCCTTTGTAGGGCTCGACGACCTTGATCGGAAGATTCAGCGCCGCCTGAAGTATTCTCGCCACATCGGACGCCGTGCCGCCGGGCCCGACCCCGCCCAATCTTACCGGTTCTTTGACCGCAAGCCATTTCTCCAGGCTGCCGATGCCGCTCGCCTTGGTCAAAACGCAGACCGGGTGATCCACCGCGGGCGCGCCGATATATTCGAACTGTTTCCCGTCGAACTCGATACCTTTGGCCCCCATGAGCTGCTGCAAAAACAGGCCGCCGATGTTGTTGCCAAGGGTAAGACCGTCGGGCTTGGCTTGCTTGAACATGTAGTTGGCATGAACGATGCCTCCGGCCCCGGTCATGTTGTCGACGAACACGTTGGGGTTCCCCGAAATGTGCTTGCCCAAATGGCGGCCGATCGCCCGTGAATAAGTGTCGAATCCGCCGCCCGGAGCGAAGGCGACGATCAGCCGAACGGTCTTGCCCTTGTAGAATTCGTCGGCGGCGGCTGCAGCAGCGCTGCCGTTCCAGCTCAGAGCGGCGGCCATCGTCATGAGAATCAGGACCATCCACGACATAAAAGCCCCCTTTTCGTTTCCGGTCGGCCGAAAGTGAAACTTATTCGCCAAACCGCAAGCGGCATGCGCTAATGACGAACCGCACCGTAGCTAACACAGGCGCGAAAACGATGCAAGACAAAGCTGCCGCTCTAGCCGGCCGACCCGGCGGCGAGGCGCGGCATCACATCGCGGGCAAAGCGCTCCATCGATTCCAGGACGAAGCGGTGCGGGACGCTCCCGATGTTCATCCAGGCGAGGATGTGGCGGCTGCGCGTCGCCTTAGCCAGGTCGCGCAGCGTGTTCAGAGTCGAGTTTGCATCGCCTACGACGGCGTGCTCCTCGCAAACCCGCTCGAACGTCAGCCCCGCCCCGGTCGCGGTCTTCAACAGCCGCTCGGGCAACGGCGAACCGCGGCGGTTGAGCCATTCGACGTAGCTGCTGCGCATGGCGCCGATCGTTTCAAAGTAACTCATGATCCCCGCTTCCGCCCGCCGGCGCGCTTCGCCGGCACTTTCCGCCACGTGCATCGGCGCCAACAGGCCAAGCTCCCGCTTCGCCGGGTCGTGGCCCAACTTCTCGATCAACTCCCAATAGGAGTTCGCCAGCGCCAGCACCTGCTCGCGCGTGCGCGTGTGGATCGGCAGGAAAAGATTGACGCCCAGCCGCGCGGCCACTTCGACGCCCTCCGGCGAGCTGGCGGCGATATAGATCGGCGGATGGGGCTTCTGCACGGGCTTGGGATTGACCACAGCCTCGGGGATATGAAAAAAGCGGCCGTCAAAGGTGAGCACCTCCTGCGTCCAGGCCGCCTGGATGATCCTCACCCCCTCTTCGATCATCTCATGCGTTCGTTGATGATCGACCTCGAAGCATTCATAGACCCGGCTGTGGGGATGGCCGCCGCCGGCGGCGAAGTCCATACGGCCGCCGGACAAGAGATCGAGCATGGCCGCCTGCTCGGCCAGTTCAAGCGGATGGTGGACCGGCAAGGTATTCACCGCCACGCCGAGCCGGAGCCGCTTGGTTCGCTGCGAGGCGGCGCCGAGCACGACGTAAGGCGCGGACAAGAGCGAGAATCGCGGCTGGAAATGGATCTCGGCGATCCAGAAGCCGCGATAGCCGAGCTTATCGGCCAACTCGGCCTGTTCGAGAAATTCCTCGAGGCGCTGTCCGGGCGAGGCGTCGGGCGGACACTGGATCTCGGTGAAGAGACTGACTTTCACAACGGCTGTCAGACCTTCCAGCCGTGCTCGGACAAGTCTACGCGCGTCCCCACCGGATCGCGAACGAAAGCTTCCGCGAAGCGTCCGTCCTTGGGGAGAGAGTCCGTCCCCTTGGTGGCGCCGGCCTCCAGAGCGACTTCCATGGCCACTTTCGCGTTCGCCACCTCGAAGCCGAAATGAAAAATTCCTTCCGGCCGCCCGCGCGCCGGCAGAATCGCGAGGTTGATGTAGCCATCGGAGAGATAAATGGCGTCCCGCTTCTCACCGCTGCGCGCGACTTCCTTCATGCCGAAGGAAGCCTGATAAAATTGCGCCAACTTGGGCGGATCCTGCGTTAGCAGCGCGATGTGACGGATCCTGGCCATGAGACTCCTCCTTTTTATTTGCCGATACTGCGCCGGCAAACTTTTTAAGCCCGTTTGTTTTTCTCGACGATCTTCTTCCCCTCGGCTACCAATTGTTCGGTGATTGGAATGCTCACGTTGTGGGCCCGGCCGACCCCTGCGGCGAGCGGGATATCTTTGTCGAAGACGTTCTGCCCCGCCTTGGGCGTGGGGTCTTTACCTGAAGGATCGAATATCCCTTCCCATCGCTGTATATGACCGCCGGAGTGCGTCTTGCGCATCATCTCGAGCGCCTTGGTGTAGGGGATACCTCCCGCTTCGCCGATCTGAATCGCCTCGTGGATGATCAGCGACTCCGATCCCGTGAGGAGATTTTTTATCAGCTTGGCGACGTTGCCGGTCCCCAGCGGACCCATGTGGAGAACCTGCTTTGCCATTTTAAGCAGATGCGGCTTCGCCCTCTCGAATTGCTCTTCAGTCCCGCCGACGACGAAGCTGAGCCCGCCCTCCTTGACGACTCTCGGGACGCCGATCATGCAGGCGTCGATCGCCTCGACGCCGCGCGCCTTGGCGGCCTCGGCCACTTTCTTCGTCGTGTCCGGCGAAATGGTGCTGTGAAGCAGGACCAAAGTTCCGGGCTTGGCCCCTTCCAGGATGCCCTTCTTGCCCAACGTTACGTCCAACATCTGCTCATCGTTCCGCACCACGACGTCGATTATCTTCACCTGCGCGGCAACCGCAGCCGCAGATTCGGCAAGCTCCGCGCCGAGAGAGCGCGCCGTGTCCATCGCCTTCTGCGCGATATCGAAAGCGACGACCTGAACTCCGGCGAGCTTCAAGCGCTCCAGCAGCGCGCTCCCCATCGCCCCCACCGCGATCAGTCCTGTCTTTTCCATGATGCCTCCTTTAGTGTTCGAAGCCGGGATAGTAGCAACCCCTGACCTTCTAGGCGAAGAAAAGAATTGTCACTCCCGCGCAAGCGGGAGTCCAGGCTGATGTAGGGGCGCGATTCATCGCGCCCTTCTGGATTCCCGTTTTCACGGGAATGACAGAAGAAGGGCAACCTCGTGTAAAGGTGCATTGCATGAAATTAACCTCGACCCGATAGCTACGAACCCATCCGCCAGTAGACGCGCTTAGCGTCAATCCACAATCTTCCCTTCGTCCTGTCCCCCCCCGTGCTGATAGACGACGCGTTTTCCGGTTTTGTCGTCGATCTCGTTTCTCGCTCCGCCCGCCTTTGCCAGATCTTCGGCGGTCGCCTTATTGCTGTTGCCGAGCAAAACCATCGGCTCGTCGTGGGGATTGGAGCCTTCATAGTACTCGTGCGCCGGAATACTGAGGATCATGCCGGGCGACAACTCGTGTGTTTCGTTCGGCCCTTTCATGATCCCGCGCCCGGTGACGACGTAGTAGGTGCGGTCCGAGGGATGGTTATGCATCCGCTGCACGTCGCCGGGCGGGAAATAGAGCAACCACGTCTGCAGGTTGTCTCGACGGAAGAGATCGGTCCTCCGTTGCCCCTTCTTTCTGGCCTTGATGAAATCCTGAACGTCCAACAGCTTCATCGCGCCCTCCTTTTACTTCTGCCCCAATTCAGCCATGACTTCTTTGACAAATCTCAAATCCATGTACTCCGACGGCTGCTTTTTCGGTTTCACGCCGAGCGCGACGGCCTGCCACTGAGCCATCAGCTCGACGCCTTGCAGCGTCGGCACGGGATTCAGCGAGCTGCGGATCATGTTGTAGGCGTCCGTCGCCGCCTCGCGGTCCATTTTGAGATGCCGGGCCATCGCCAGGATCGCGTCTTCGGGATGGTCTCGGGTATGGATCACGCCGCGCACGATCGCCCGGACCATCCTCTTTACCTGCTGCGGATTCTCCCGAATCGATTTGCCCGTCGCCGCAAGACCGGTGAAGGCGGTGTCCTTGAAGACGTCCGCCAGATTGACCAGGCGCTTGAAGCCCGACTTGATGGCGATGTAATCGGCGGGCGGAGCGAGCAGCGCGGCGACAATAAGCCCTTGTTTCATGGCCGCCACTTTCGGAGTGCTGCCGGGGATATTGATATATTCGACTTCCTTCTCGCCGATCTTGTTGAGTTCCAGCAGCGCGCGGATGCCCGAATAGGTCGAGCCGCCGAAGCTCACGCCCAGCCTCTTGCCTTTGAGATCGGCGATCTTCTGGATGTCGGGCGTGACGATCAAAGAGAAGGTCGGCCGCCCGACCTGTTGAGCGAGCAGGACGATATCCATCCCTTCCCAGACAGCCGGCATCTGCGGGCCGATGGTCAGGATATATTGCATCTGCCCGCCGATCAGCGCCTGCACCGCAATCGGGGCGGAACGGACCGAGATCAACTCGACATCAAGCCCCTCGCTCTTGTAAATTCCCTTGTCCAACGCGACGAAGGCGGGCAGGAATTGCACGTTGGCCGAAGGATAGCCGGCGCGCACCAGCTCGCCGTGCGACGGCGTGACGGCGACAATGAGTAGGGACAAAACGCCTAGGAGCGTTCCGGTGAGTTTTCGATTTTGCGTTACCATCCGATTGCGTACCCTTCCCTTCTTGGATCCGCCGCGCCCATCCACACGCCGTCGTCTTTGACGATCACCTGCGACCCTCCGAACGACCAGCGGCCGACGACTTTGACTTTGTGGCCGCGCGCTTCCAGCCCTTTCACGATCTCCGGAGGAAATCCTTCTTCCATTCTCAGCTCCTCCGGCAGATGAAGCCGCGGCGGCGTGCCGGGCATATGGCTCCAGCGCGGCGCCTCGACGGCGGATTGCGGGTCGCTCTGCCGGTCCAACAGCCGGTGGAGGATTTGAAAATTGCTCTGCGGCTGCTCGTCGTTGCCCGGCGTCCCGCCCACGGCGTAAAACTCGCCGCCGCGAAAGGCCATGTATGAATTGAGCGTGTGCGCGGGTCGCTTGCCGGGTTTGAGCGAGTTCGCCTTGGTCGCATCCAGACCGAAACTGCATAAGCGATTGTTCAGCACGACGCCCGTGTCGCCGGCAATCACCCGCGAGCCGAAGGGAGCAAAGACGCTTTGAATCAGCGAGATCGCGTTGCCGTCGCGGTCGGCGGCGCAAAGGTAGGTTGTGTCGCTGCCGAACGAGCCGGCAACGTGCAGCCGGGGCTGCGCCGCGGGGCTGATCGTCTCTCTTCTCTTTTTTGCATGCTCTTTGGAGATGAGCCGCGCGATCTCAGGATCGCCGAAGCGCGGGTCCTCGAGGTATTTTATCCGGTCCTCGAAGGCGGCCTTTTTCGCTTCGATCATTAGATGTATCGCCTCATCCGGACCCAGCCGATCGAGCGCATAACCTTCGAGGATGTTGAGCATTTCGAGCACCATGAATCCTTGCGAGACCGGCGGCTGCTGGAAGACTACGAAATCCCGATACGAAGAGCTGAGCGGCTCCTGCCATTCGGCGAACTTTCCCTGAAGATCTTCCGCGGTTACGATGGCGCCTTCGGCTTTGAGCGCGGCGCACATCCGCTCCGCCAGCTCCCCGGCATAGAAAACATCTCTCCCCTGTTTCGCGATCTTCTCCAAAGTGTCGGCGAGCCCCTTTTGCGCGAGGATTGTTCCGGCCTTCGCCCGGCCGAGAGGCTTGCGATAGACCCGATCGACCGCCGGAAAGGAGCTGCCGAACTCCTCGATCCGTTTGCTCAGGCCGTCGGAGATCGGAAACCCTTCGCGCGCGTACTCGACGGCGTCCGCCGCGAGACGCGTCAATTCCAAAGTCGCGTACTTCCGATGCAGCTCTACCCAGCCGTCCACCGCGCCGGGAACGGCGATGCTGAGCGGCCCTTCCGTCGGCACCGAGGAAAATCCTTTTTCACGATAAAGCTCGATCGTCGCCTGCTTTGGCGCGGGGCCGCTGGCGTTCAGCGCCTCGACCTCGCCGGTTTTTTTCATGTAGACCAGCGCGAAGATATCGCCCCCGGGCCCGGAGGTTTCGGGCGTCACGACCGTAAGCGCCAGTGAGGCCGCGAGCGCCGCGTCCACCGCATTGCCGCCGTCGTTGAGCGCTCTCATGCCCGCGAGCGAGGCGAGATAATGGCCCGACGAGACCATGCCCTTGCGCCCCATGACGACGGGTCGATTCGCTTTATCGAAGATCATCAGTGCCCCAGCCGGAGAATTTTGGCCGCGTTGCCGCCCAGAATCTTCTCCCGCTCCTCTTTTCCAAGCCCCAATCCGTCGAGCGCCCTGAGGCTGTTTTTCACCAGCACGCAGCCCTCCTCCGGGCCGTAGGGATAATTCGTTCCCAGCACCATCCGGTCCGGCCCGAAGAAGTCGTAAACGCATTTAAGCGTCGACGCCGGATGATCCGCGCTATCCACGTAAAACTTTCGGAGCGAGTCGAGCGGATTTTCTTTTAGCCCGTAGCGCCGGCGAATCTCCTCCGTCCTGCCGGTATAGATATTGATCGCGCGCTGGCCGAAAAACGCCAGCACGCCGCCGACGTCGGCGACGACGAAGTTGAGATCGGGGAAGCGCTCCAGCACGCGCCCGTAAACCAGACGCGTCATCGCCACAGTCGAATCGAACGCCCAGCCGAAAATCAACGTCGGCATGATGTCCAGCCCTACGGCTTCAGTCGCCAACAGCGCGGTGGGATGAAGATAGATCGGAAGTTTGAGGGCGGCAAGCCGCTCGTAAATCGGAAACAGCGCTTCGTGATCGAGCGCCCGGCCGTTCAAGTTGGTGAAGCAGCCGAAACCCTTGAGCCCCAGCTCGTTCACCGCGCGCGACAGCTCGTCGAGCGCCGCTTGAGTCGAAAAGGTCGGGAGCGTGAACAGCCCGGTGAAGCGGCTGGGATAGCGCTTGCAAAGCGCCGCCAAAGCGTCGTTGCCCTTGCGCGCCAGAGAAACCGCCCCTTCCCCGACGAAGCGGTCGGCGCCCGGCGCGGGAATGCTCAGCACGTGGATGTCGATGCCGAGCCGGTCCATGTGCTCGATGCGCCGCTCGACGTCGCGCCCCTGAAACGTGGCCGTGTTGATCCGGCAGCCGAGCTTCTTGTCATAGAAGTAACGCATCCCGCTGTCGGGGTCGGGTCCTTCGAGAATGACCTCGCCGTCCAACCGCTGCATCTCGTCGATGTAGCTCTCGGGAAAAATATGGGCTTGGAAGTCGATAACCATAAAATCTACGTCACCCCTGAGCGTGAGAGCCGCCACCCGCTCTCCGAGCCGGCGCAATGGGTAGCTGCTCAATCCCACCGGCAGTATCGGATGCGCCGGCTCTCCGAACGGGCGACGGCTCTCACTTCGACGCCCAGCAGCGCAAGGACTCGTCCAGACGCGCCTTCAGGAAAAATCGCTAGAGGCCGTACAACGCGCGCGCGTTGTCATCCAGTATCATGTCGATGACCTTGCTGTCGACCTCGCCGCTCTCGCGGAGTTTTCTCAGCGCCTCCAGCTCGCTGGCGGTGTCCGCGTGGCCGTAGTCGGATCCGATCACGAGGTTGTCCGGCCCGGAGTAGTTGAGAATATACGGCAGGTCGTCGTCGGTCTGGCACGCGACGTAGATCCGATTCTCGCGCAAGATGTCGCGCGTAAGCGTCTTTCCTCTTCTTTGAAAGCGCCGCACGAGATCGTGCAACGCGTAGGGAATCCATTGCGCGCTGACCTCGATAAAAGCCAGCTTCAACTTGGGAAATCTCTGCGGAATTCCTTCGAAGAGGAGCGAATGAAACGAACCGACGACGGCGAGCTTGAATTTGTTAAACCCGGATTCGCGCTCGAAGAAGTCATGAACGGCGAAGCTCCCGGTCGCCGAGTGGACGCACACCGGCAGGTCGAGCTTGCTCGCCTCATCGTAGAGCGGATAGAAGTAAGGATCGGAGAGGAGCCGGTCGCCTTCCAGTCCCCGAATAAAAATTCCGCAGGCGCCGTTTTCCTTCGCCCAGCGCGCCTCCGCAAGCGCCTTGTCCATAGTGAGCAGCGGCAGGACGGCAACCCATCTGAGCCGCCCCTTGCCATTTTTCCAGATATCGACCAGCCAGCGATTGTAGCTGCGGCTGAGCGCCAGCTCGATCTCGGGCCGTTGAGTGAACGGGCGCAAAAACACCGTGGGATAGAGAACCTGGATGTCTACTTGAAGCTCGTCCATGTGCCTGATCCGAGCCGCGATGTCGCCCATCTCGCGCGACGCCTTCGGTGTGTCGGCGCCGACGTTGCGCGCCTTCCCGTGCAACCTGCCGTCGATCAGCCACGATTCGCCGCCGCTATCTTTCTCGTTCGGCGTCTCGACAACCTGCGGCCGGAATGGCCGTTCGGATTCCAGCATGTAGTCCCAGGTGCGGTCGGTCTCTAAAACATGCGCGTCGGAATCGATCGTAGACATGATCCGTTGCTCGTCTCGCTGACAGATTGGAGTACTGGAGTATTGGATTGTTGGGTTTCGGAAAAAACCCTCTTACCCCATTACTCCACTACTCCCTCACTCCATTCCTCGCAGGCTTTTATGCCTTGTGCGCCGCCTCCGCCGCCGCCTTGCTGTCTTTCGTCTGTTTCACCACTTTTTCGACCAGATGCGCCGGCAGCTCTTCGTAGCGGGAAAACTCCATGGTGAAGCCGCCGCGGCCGCTGGTCATCGCGTTTAGATCCTGCGAATACTTCAAAACCTCGGCCATGGGAACCCGGGCCTTGACTACTTCGGTATGGCCGCGGGTCTCCATGCCCTCGACCTTGCCGCGCCGGCTGTTCAAATCGCCGATGACCGCGCCCATATTCTCGTCGGGCACGGTGATCTCCATGTGCATGATCGGCTCAAGGATGATCGGCCTGGCTTTCTCCACGCAGGCCTTGAACCCTATTGACGCGGCGATCTTGAAGGCCATGTCGGAAGAATCGACGTCGTGATACGAGCCGTCGTACAGCGTGGCGCGGACATCGACCATCTGATATCCCGCGAGATGCCCTTCGGCCATCGCCTCCCTGATCCCCTTCTCCACCGCCGGAATGTAGTTTCTGGGGATCGCGCCGCCCACGATCTGATCGACGAATTCGAACCCCTTGCCGCGCGG
>JBGPGE010000127.1:0-12359 GCA_041483675.1 Binatia bacterium | reverse complement strand
TCAGACGTAGTCGGAAAATACTTCGAGGGTTAAACGTTCAGCCATTGCGCCCTCCATGTCTATGGGATCGCACGATTGTACTTTCTCCGGTGTGGCGATGTCAAAGTCGTTGCCGCCCGCCTGAGAGTCTCTCTCCGGGCCGATGCGATACGTCGGTACTACGCTGCCCCCCAAAAGCCGAGAAACACTCTGAGCTACGCTTGCATCTTCTCGTCCCACGCATCGGCCCTCCGAGAGACCCCCAGGCGGGAGGTGGTAATGGTTGGACGTTTTCATTAGGCTTCTCTCTTGATTGTCGCTATGGATCGCGCGATGATCACAGAAATCGTGTTCGTGATCGGAGAAATGCCGTGATCGTGCCCGCAGGGAGCGGACGAACACGAACACGAAAGCTCGGAGAATCGCTTCGAAGGACCACGAGCACGCTTCTCTATGACGCCTAATTTTCGCATAGGCCACGGTTTCGACGTTCACCGTTTCCAGCGCGGCCGGAAGCTCGTGCTCGGCGGCACGCGTATACCCTTCACTTTGGGACTGGCCGGCCATTCGGACGCCGACGTGGTGCTCCACGCGCTGATCAACGCGCTGCTCGGCGCGATGGGCGAGCGGGACATCGGCGCGCATTTTCCCGACACCGATCGACGCCTGAAAGGAATCTCCAGCGCAAAGATGCTGGAAGAAGTGTTGCGAATGATGAAGCGCAAGCGGTTTCGTATCGTCAACGGCGACATCACGGTGATGGCGCAAAAGCCGCGCCTGGCGCCGTTTATTCCGGCGATCCGCCGGCGCATGGCCGATCTTCTAAAAGTCGATACGGACGGAATCAATCTCAAGGCGGTGACGACGGAGGGTTTGGGCTGGATCGGCAAAGGGCAGGGAATGGCTGCAGCCGCCGTTGTGCTGCTCGAGAAGCGCAAAAACCGCTGAGAACCGTTGACAAAACGCGCTTTCTATAATAATCAAAATTTCTAATCTCGATGGCTAGCGATTCATCCAGTTCAGGCCATCAAGCGCCCGACGAAGAGATTGAGCGGTTAGCGCAAGAAATCGGACGCCTCATCAAGAGTGCCGATCCGCAAAAACGGGAAGAGCTCAAAGAACTCGCCTTTACGCTGATTCGGGAAGAGGTGTTCGAGCGGAGCGCGGACGAGAAAATCGCAGCGGGGGCGGCCCCGGGTCCTTTTAATCCCCTGGGAACGGGGGTGCTGATTTTGGTGTTGGGGGCCGGCCTCTCTTTCGTGTTCGGCCCGGTTGGGTTGACGTTGATGTTGGGCGGGCTGATTTTTATCGTCTGGGGCGCGGTCATCGGTTGGGCCAAAGGATAAGGCGGCTATGGCGGAGGAAGCAAAAAAAACCACCGAACAGAAACGCGGGATCTGGTCGCGAAGAGATTTTTTCACCCGCTTGGGTTGGGGCGGTTTCGGCATATTTACCGGCTTCAGCCTGCTTGCCTTTCTCCGCTCCGCATTTCCGAGAGTGCTTTTCCAGCCCCCCGCGACTTTCAAAGCCGGCCTGCCGTCGGACTACGCCGTCGGCGAGGTCAGCGAAAAATACAAGCAGGACCAGCGCGTCTGGATCGTGCGCGAGGAAACCGGCATTTACGCGGTCTTCGCCAAGTGCACTCATCTTGGCTGCACGCCGCGTTGGCTGGCGGCGGAAAACAAATTCAAATGCCCCTGCCACGGCAGCGGCTTCTTTAAGACCGGGTTGAATTTCGAAGGACCGGCGCCGCGGCCGCTCGATCGCTTCAAGATCAGCGTGGGCGAGGACGGGCAGCTGGTTGTGGACAAGAGCAAGACCTACAAAATGAGTCCCGGCGGCGAGCCCGAGGAGCAGTACCCCGACAGCATTCTCAAGGTGTAATGGAAAATTTTCTATGGCGCTGAAAAAGTGGGAAGAGATCAAGAAAGATATCGTCGAGAACCAGGTCTGGAAGGCGATCTTCCGCCACGGCTACGAAGACACGCCCCGCAACCGCGTTTTGATGATCACGGCGAACGTGTTCCTCCACCTCCATCCGGCCAAAGTGCGGCGCCACGGCGTACGGATGCGGTTTACCTGGTGCATGGGCGGGCTGACCTTTTTCATGTTTCTCGTTACCGTCGTCACCGGCATCTACCTCATGTTTTACTACCGGCCGGTGGCCGAGTACGCCTACGCGGACATGAAATATCTTGAGTTCGACATGCCGTTCGGCATGCTGATGCGCAACATGCACCGCTGGGCGGCGCACACGATGGTCGTGTTCGTCTGGCTCCACATGTTCCGCGTCTTTCTCACCGGCTCCTACAAACCGCCGCGCGAGTTCAACTGGATCGTCGGCGTCTTGCTGCTCGTGCTCACGCTGCTGCTGAGCTTCACCGGTTATCTCCTGCCGTGGGACCAGCTTTCGATCTGGGCCGTGACGGTCGGCTCCAACATGGCGCGCGCCACGCCGCTGCTCGGACACGAAGGGCCGTTCGCCGACTTTGTCGGCGCCAATCCGATCTACGATGCCCGAGCGTTTCTCTTCGGCGGAGGAGAGATCGGACCGCACACGCTGCTGCGTTTCTATATTCTCCACTGCATCTTTATTCCCATGGTGGCGAGTCTTCTGATGGCGGTCCATTTCTGGCGCATCCGGCGCGACGGCTTTTCGGGACCGTCATTGTAAGGAAATTAAAATTTTAGATTTTAGATTGTCGATTTTAGATTGAATCGTTCGACTGAGCTCACGACCGAGTCGAAAATCCAAAATCTAAAATCGAAAATGGCGGGGGCGAGAAAATAAGAAGGACGAAGAGAGATGGCTGAGGCGATTCAAGAAAAGAAACCTGTGGGGCCGGTGGACGACAAGGTCCACGTGTGGCCTCACCTTGTCCGCCTGGAGTTTCTGGTCGCGCTCTTCGTCCTGGTGATGCTGGTGCTGTGGTCGTTGATGATCGACGCGCCGCTGGAAGAGCCGGCCAATCCGACTCGCACGCCGAACCCGTCGAAAGCGCCGTGGTACTTCCTCGGCCTGCAGGAGATGTTGGTCTACTTCGATCCCTGGCATGCCGGCGTGGTATTGCCCAGCCTGATCATTGTCGGCCTCATGGTGATCCCGTTTATCGACATTAATCCCAAGGGCAACGGCTACTACACCTACGCGGAGCGGAAATACGAGATCCTCACCTTCTTTCTCGGCTTTCACGTGCTCTGGGTCAGCATGATCATCATCGGGACTTTCTTCCGCGGTCCGGGTTGGAATCTCTTTTGGCCCTGGCAGCACTGGGACCCGCATAAGGTCGTGGCGCTGACTAACGTCGACCTGCCCTATCTTCTAGGATTCCGGGACTACTGGCTGTCCGCGGCATTCGGCCTGTTTTGCGTCGTGGCCTATTTCGTCGTGGGGATCGCGCTCTTTTACCTCTGGGTGCTCCGAGTCAAAGGAAAAGAGTTTATGGAGCGCTGGGGGCCCGTGCGCTTTGCGCTGACCGCCTTTCTGTTCGTCACGATGCTCGCTCTTCCCGTCAAGATGGTCCTGCGGCTCGCCTTCAACGTGAAGTACATCCTGGTCACGCCGTGGATTAATATCTGATGTTTTATCTCGCTAAAGGAATCCAGGCGTTGGGGATCGCGGACGTCGGCTACGCGCTTTATGTCGGCATCGCTGAGAGCCGCTCGATGGCCGAGGAGATCGTGCTCGCGCTGATCGGCGTAGGGCTGTTCGGGCTGGGACGGGCGCTGGAGAGAAAGGTCGTTTGAGGCTTCGTCCTTAGTTCAGTCGAAGGGGATCGGCATGGCGGTTCGAGGTATTGACGAAAAAGAAGAAAAGAAATCCTACGGCAGCGTCTTTCTGCTCGGCAGCGGGCTGTTGGTGGTGATCAGCCTCTGGGCGTTTTGGGACGACAACATCACGCGGCGTCCCTGGAAGGCCGTTCAAGCCGCGTTTTATCGCCTGGATTATCGCAAGGCCAGAGAGGCCTACGAGGCCGAGGACAAGAAGCTCAAGGCCGACCCCGCCTATCAGGAGCTGGCCAAAAAGTTGGCCGAAGAGCAAGCAAGTCTCAAAAAAGGAGCGTCCGCGAATAAGCTCAAGGCGCTCAAGGCCGACGAGATCGAGGCCGATATCGGCTTCGGCAACCTGGACCAGAAGGTCAAGTTTATCAAGAGCGAGCTTGAGGAGGCGTGGTACGAATACGATCATGCCGCCCAGCAAGGCAGGGACATCAAGCCGTATGAGGAGCACATCCGCGGGCTCGATCGGCAGAAGGCGAAGCTCGATCCCGAGCTCGACGCGGCTCGGGCGAAGCGCGATCAGATCAGGGACGAGATCAAAAAAATTCACGCCGGCGTTAAAGAGCTGGAAACGCAGTTAGCGAAACTCGCCGCCGACCGCGACAAGTGGATCCGCGTGATCGACAATGTGACGGTCAAGCTGGGGCCGCTCTCGTTTTACAAGATTCCCAACATTCGCCAACTCACATTGCCGGAATTTGACCGTAACCGGTTCGACGAGCCGATGGCGCGCGTCGATCGCTGCCAGACCTGCCACCTCGCGATCAACCGGCCGGGGTTCGAGAACGAGCCGGAGCCTTTCCGCACCCATCCGCGGCGAGAGGTGCTGCTGGCCGATAGCGCGCATCCGCCGGAGAAAATCGGCTGCACCACTTGCCATGAAGGCCAGGGGCCGGCGGTCAACAGCCGTGAGCAGGCCCACGGTGAGGTCCACTACTGGGAGTTCCCGTTGCGGCGCAAAACCCAGGCCCAGTCAAGCTGCGTCTCATGCCATTTCGATGCGCAGCGCTTGCAGGATGCGCCGCTTCTGGCCGAAGGGCAGAGGATGTTCGAGCAGATGGGATGCACCGGTTGCCACCTGGTCAAGGGCTATGAGGATATTCCCAAAGTCGGTCCCAGCCTGAGGCGCATCAGCGCCAAGGTCGATCCGAGCTGGATGGTGCGCTGGGTCGAAAATCCGCACAGCTTCCGGCCGAACACCCGCATGCCGAACTTCGATTTGAAAGAAAACGACGCGACCTCGATCGCCGCGTTTCTCTGGTCGGTGTCGAAAGAAGAGGGCGACCAGTGGTTGCAGGAACATCCGGCCCCCGCCGGCCTGAAAGAGGGCGACGCAGCGCTCGCGGCCAAAGGCAAGGCGCTGGTGGAATCGATCGGCTGCAAGGGCTGCCACGGCTTTGCCGACGGCGAGGCCGCCACGGTTCTGGGCAAGGAAAAAGAGATCATCCCCAACCTGAAAAACATCGCCGCCAAAGTCGGCGCCCGCTGGACCTACCATTGGATCAAGAACCCGCGCGACTTTTCGCCCGCGACCCGAATGCCGAGCCTCAGGCTGACCGACCCGGAGGCGCTCGCGATCGCCGCCTATCTGACGACTCTGGGCGCGAAGTCCGAAGCGATCGGCGGGATCGAGGAGAAATTTCAGGACGCCAAGAACATCAAGCGCGGTGAAGGGCTGGTGCGTAAGTACGGCTGCTTCGGTTGCCATGACATCGCGGGGATGGAGAAGGAGTCGCGCATCGGCGTGGAGCTCACGACCTTCGGCTCCAAGACGCTGGAGGATCTCTTCTTCGGCAATCGCACGGAGGTCGGGCGAAATTGGGACGACTGGACCTACAACAAGCTCAAGACGCCGCGCATCTACGCAACCGACCGCGTGGAGCAGGTGATGCCGCAGTTCAACCTGGTCGACGAAGATATCAAGGCCCTCCGCATCGTGCTGGCGGGTTTTCGCGAACGGAAAACGCCGCCGCAGTATGCCGCGGACCGCGGCCAGAGGGTCACGCAGGTGGTCGAAGGGCGCCGGTTGATGCATCAGTACAACTGCGTCGGCTGCCACGAGATCGAAAATCGGGGCGGCTTTATCCGCAAATACTACGAGCAGAATCCGGGTCTTGCGCCGCCGATATTGAACGGCGAGGGAGAGAAGGTCCAGGCCCACTGGCTGTTCGGCTTCCTCAAAGAGCCGATCCCCATTCGTCCGTGGCTTGCCTTGCGGATGCCGACTTTCAATTTTTCGGACCAGGAGGCGAACGCGCTGGTGGCCTATTTCAACGGCCTCTCGAAGGTGGAGGTTCCCTACGCCTACTTCGACGACCGGAAAGTTCCCAAGGAACATCTCGATGCGTCACGAATTCTGTTCGGGAAGGATTACTTCAACTGCCTGAGTTGCCATCAGCAAGGCGAGAAAAAGCCCGAAGGGCCTTCAGAAGGTTGGGCGCCGGACCTCAACCTGGCCAGAAACCGGCTGAGCCCGGCCTGGATCATCAAATGGCTCCAGGACCCGCAAAAGGTCCAACCTGGAACCAAGATGCCTTCATTCTTCCCCGGAGGGCCGGACAACATCCTGGGCGGGAAGGACGAGAGACAGATCGAAGCCCTGAGGGATTACATCATGTCGCTAGGCAAAGGCGCTGCCGCGCCCGCCGGCGGCCGGGTCGCATCCCGTTGAAGAAATTGCTATGTATTACCGGTGTGGATCGTCTAACGGTTTGTAAGGAGGGTAGTATGAAGACGAGAAATTTTGGCGCATTTTTATTGGCAGCCGCGTTGGTTCTGCCTTATTCGGCCCTGGCCTACGACGGGGCCGCGGTGAGCGACGGCGGCTCGATTTCGGGCGTGGTCAAGTTTGTCGGGGCGGCCCCGGCGGCGAAGAAGATCGACGTCAACAAGGATAAAGAGGTCTGCGACAAGACCGCCAAGTCTGACGCCTCTCTGATCGTCTCCGGCGGCAATCTGGTGAATGCCGTGGTCTCGATCACCGATATCAAAAAGGGCAAGAAGCTGGAGCCGATCAAGGTGACTCTCGATCAAAACGGCTGCGAGTATAAGCCTCACGTGGCGGCTTTCCCCGCCGGCTCCACCGTCGAGATCTTGAATCCCGACGGGATTCTCCACAACGTTCATTCCTACAGCAAGGTGAACACCGCCTTCAACGTGGCGCAGCCGAAGTTCAAGAAGTCTGTGACGCAGAAGATCGACAAGCCGGAGATTATCAATATCAAATGCGACGTCCACGGCTGGATGAACGCCTGGCTGTTCGTCTCCGAGACGCCCTATTTCAGCCTTACGGACAACTCCGGCGGCTTCAAGCTGACCGATGTTCCCGCCGGCACCTATACCGTCGAAGTCTGGCACGAGACCCTGGGCAAGACGAGCCAGAAGGTGACGGTCAAGGCCAAGGAAGAGGCCAAGGTCGCCTTCGAGATGGGGAAAAAATAGGGAGTTCTCTGTCTCAGGGAGCGACCGGCCAGATACCCGTTGTCAGCCAGTAGGACGCGGCGGCAACGGCGGCTGAAGCAGGGATGGTAAATATCCATGCCCAGACAATCCGGCCGGCCACTCCCCACCTGACCGCAGTCAGACGCTTCAGAGTCCCTATCCCCACGATCGATCCCGTGATCGTATGAGTGGTGCTTACGGGAATCCCGAGCACCCCGGTGGTAAAGAGCGTCAATGCTCCTCCGGTTTCGGCGCAGAAGCCGTCAATCGGTTTCAATTTGACGATTTTTTGCCCCATAGTTTTGACGATCCGCCACCCTCCGAAGAGAGTTCCCAGCCCCATCGCCGCATGACAAGAGAGGACGACCCACAATGGAACGTGGAACTCCCCACCTAATACACCCGCTGAGAACAATAGCACCGTGATGATTCCCATCGTTTTCTGAGCGTCGTTTCCTCCATGCCCTAGGCTATATAATGCAGCGGAAATTAGTTGACCTTTGCGAAACAGGCCGTCTACGCGGCTCGGAGAGCGGTTTTTGAATGTCCGGTAAACTATCACGCCCAACAGCAACCCTAGGATCATTCCGATAATTGGAGCGAGAACCATAAAGATTGTTGTCTTTATGACGCCTGCCCATACCAGCGACCCAGTGCCGGCCTTAACCAGCGCCGCTCCGATAAAACCTCCCATCAGCGCGTGAGATGAACTTGTCGGCAATCCCCAGTACCACGTGATCAGGTCCCACGCGCACGCGCCGATTAACGTAGCCGCTATGACGTGACGATCGACGATGGCAGGGTCGACGATGCCCTTTCCTACGGTGTTGGCGACGTGGAGCTCAAAGACGAGGAAGGCGATGAAATTGAAAAAGGCCGCCCAAAAAACCGCCAGGCGGGGCGAGAGGACCCTCGTGGAAACGACGGTCGCGATGGAATTGGCGGCGTCGTGGAAGCCGTTGATAAAATCGAAGGCTAACGCGAGCAAGACCAGGGCGGCAAGACCGAGATCCATATTTAGCGGCGCCGCGATTGGAACAGGACCGGTGTCCGTATCGGCTGGTTCAAAAAATCGCGGGAGGTCTTTGACGGCATCGTCGAAGCAATTCTACTTCATTTGTCAGGTCGCGCTAAGCTAACATCAAAAGGCCGGCGTATCAACTCCGGCCGAGACACTCCGGCCGAGACGTTTCGGCGCGCGGTGGCGGCCGGCTTGTTTCGCTCCGTCATTTTGCTCCCTTGGCGGTTCCGCTATCCACTTTGCTCTTGAAATAGTTCCACGCCCGCTCCAGATCGACGGGAGGCAGAGTCTCCTCCTTTCTCAGGGCCGACTCATCGGAGGAGAGAAAAGTCGGCGCGCCGACTTGCAGCGCGCCGTAGAGCATCTCGGCGGCTTCCTCCAGATAGATCGCCATGACGATCGCCTCCGCGATGCTCCTGCCCACGGTCACCTGGCCGTTGCCCCTCAGCAGAATCGCCGGCCTCTTGCCCAAAGCCGCGGCGACTTCGCCGCCGAGCTTGGGCGTCGAGATCAGATCGGTTTTCGGGAACACCGGCACTCCGCCGGAAAAGAAGCTGCCGTGGTTATGGACCGGCTCGATCTTTCTATCGGTCACGGAGAAAAAGTTCGCAGTCCGGGCGTGGACCCGAACGACGGATTGAAGCTCCGGCCGCGCGGCAAGCAGCGCGGCGTGGAGCGGCGCTTCGAACGGCGCAGGGCGCTTCCCCGCGACGGTCTCGCCTTTGAGGTTCAGCACGAGCAGGTCCTGCTCTTTGACCAGCGCCAGGCTGATCCGCGGCGAGAGCAGAAAGAGGCCGGCATCGGGGAGGCGCGCGCTCACGTGGCCGAATCCTTTGACCAGCCCCTCGCGGTTGAGAATTCTACACGCGGCGACGATATCCTGCTTGAGACGGGACGGAATTTTTTTCATGGTTCCCCTTCACATCGAAACGAAAATACTTTATATTACCCACTTTGAAACGCCGGCGGAAGAGGCAACCGTGAAGATCCAGGTCGAGTGCTATTCCGAATACGAGGACATCGAGCGCCCCGCCCGTTTTTCGCTCGGCGAGCGAACCGTGGAAGTGACCGAAGTGGCGGACCGGTGGTACGGCAAGGAAGCGAGCTACTTCCGCGTCTCGGGGGACGACGGCAATCTCTATATTCTGAAAGGGCCCCTGGCGGACGGGACCTGGGAGCTGGTCTCTTTCACGCATCGAGATTCGCGCGGTACGGAATTGGAGTTCGAAGGCAAGAAGCAGCTGCAATAAATTTCCAACGCCTTTCCAGCCCGTGGTGGCGCCGTCTTCATGACTCAGCGCGCCACGCCGCTTTCGTGCCAAAAATACAATCTTAAGGAGCAGCCGTGGCTAACACAAAAGTCGGAACGATGACCTATTGGCGCAATTCTTCGGACATCCTGGCGATCTTTCACCTGATGCCCGAGGCCGGCAGCCAGTTTCCCCCTTACAAGGCCGGACAGTACATCGCTCTCAAGCGGGACGACTGCCGCCTCACCAAGAAGGCGACAAGACCCGACGGCAAGGCGGAATACGCCACAATCCTCGACGATAAGGGTAATCCGAAACGGGGCCCGGTGACGCATTCGTACTCCATCGCCTCGGCGCCCTATGAAACGCTCGAGCACGGCTGGCTCGAGCTCTACGTGATTCTGGAGCTCGACGAGAAAGGGGTCCCGGGACGGCTTACGGAATCGATGTTTCGCATGAAACCGGACGGCGACAACAAGATGACCTACTACGACAAGATCGCCGGCGAGTTTACGCTCGATAAGCGAGCCAAGGATTGCAAGAACGTCGTGTTCGTCGGCACCGGCACGGGGCTCGCGCCGTTCGTTGCTATGGTCAAGCAGCAACACTTCGAGGCCGGGCAGGGAAAGGCCGACCCGGTGAAATACACGCTCCTTCACACCAACCGGACCTACGAGGAGCTGGACTACCGTGAGGAGCTGGCGAAAATCGAGGCCGAGCGGAAGATCGACTTCGCCTACGTGCCGACGGTGAGCCGGCCGAAGCAGCGCGACCTCGACGATCCCAGGATGGGCAAGGGGCGCGCCAACAACGTGCTGCGCCACATGCTCGGCATGCCGCTCAAGGAAGAGCAGGACATCCAGGAGGCCGCCGCCAAAGGCGCCGACACCGCCAAGGCCAAAACGGCGCTGGAGAAAACAACGCGCCCTGTGTTGCCTGAACAGTGGTCGCTAAAGGCGCTGCAAGACAGAATGGACCCCGCGAGCACGGTGGTCATCACCTGCGGCAACCCGTGGTCGATGGAAGACATCAAATACGCCGCGGATACCAGCGGGATGAAATTCGAGAAGGAAGATTGGTAGGCAAGCTAACAAAGACTCTTTGCGTCTTGGCGCGATGAGCGATCCAAACTTCGTGTGCTTCGTGCTCTTCGTGGTGAGAGGATTTTAACCACGAAGGACACGAAGGTCTCGAAGGAAGACTAACGGCCGGCGAAGACGCGCGCCAGAAAACCTTCTTTTTCCAGCTCGGCCATGAAACGGTTCGTCACGGAATCTTTCGGCTGGAGGTCTTTGGCGTCAGGCCTGGCCTTCTTCAACATAGCGGCCGAGAGTTCCAGACCTTCCAGCGTGGCATACGGCTTGGTCGGAAAGACTTTGCCGTAGTAGCGAAACGTTTCGTCGAGCTGGTCCTTGTCTTTCTGCGGGTCGAGCTTGAGAAATTTCGCCACGTTCTCTGTGACGACCTGTTTCTTCGAAGGATCTTTCCAGTAGCCAAGGCCCTCGATCGTTCCTCGCAGAAACCTCAATACCAGATCGGGTTGGCGCTCGAGAAAATCTTTTCGCGCCACGATCTGCTGATGCGCGTAAGCGACCCCGCTCTCCGACATATCGATCAGGTCGTTGAAACCGAGCCGGCGTCCTACCAGATTGAAGGGCGGGCTGACGATCGCCGCGTCCACCACGCCGGCGCGGAGCGCCGCAAAGCGCTCGCTCTGACCGCCCACCTGAAGAATCACCACGTCCTTATCGGGCTTCATGTCGTAGCGCTCCACGGCGTGCCGCACCGCGACGTCCGAAGAGGAGCCGAAGCGGCTGATGGCGATTTTTTTCCCGCGCAGATCCGCCGGCGTTTTGATCTCCGCTTTCGTCAGGATCGTGAAGGGAAAAATGTTGACGATGCCACCGATGAACAAAAGATTCACGCTCTTGACATTGCTCGCCAGTACGGTGGTTCCTTCTGAAAACGCCAGAGGCACGTCGCCCGCAAGCATCGCCTGGATCATCTGGGTGCCGCCCTGGAAGGCGATAATCTCCACGTCGATGTTGTGCTTTCGAAACAACCCGAGCTGTTTGGAAACGTAAGGATGCGCGTTGGTGCCGCTGATGCCGGCGACGCCAAGCCGCACCGTCGGCAGGGTCGCTTGCGCCCGCGCGTCCCGGACCGTGGAGAGAGTAGCGGCGAATAACAACAGGAAAGCTGCGGATTTCATCCTGGCTTTTCCCCTCTTCGCTCTCTGTAGCGGCAAACCCGTCGGACTGTCAAGCCGTGTCCGGCAACGGAGAATCGGCCCTTGCCAACTGTTCGCCACTTGAATAGAATCCGCCTCGCTTCCTCAACTTTAGGTACAGGAGGTAGACGCAAGTTATGGCAGAAGAAAGCAAAGAAGGGCTTGAGCTCACCGAGGCCCAGATCGCAGTTCACTGGAAGGAAGAAGGCTATTACCACCCGTCACCGAAATTTATCGGTCAGGCCAATGCCTCCGATCCGACTATCTTCGAGCGCTTCAGTGAGAAAAATTTCCCCGAATGCTTCAAGGAGTATGCCGATCTGCTCTCCTGGGATGAGTATTGGCATACGACGCTCGATACCAGCAACCCCCCTTTCTGGAAGTGGTTTGTCGGCGGAAAGTTAAATGCCTGTTACAACTGCGTGGACCGGCACCTGGAGAAGAATAGAAACAAGGCCGCCTTTATCTGGGTGCCGGAGCTGGAGGATGAGGCTGCTGAGACCATAACTTATCAGGATCTCTATGTAAGGGTGAATGAGTTCGCTGCTCTTCTCAGAGACTTTTGCGGGGTTAAGGCCGCCGATAGGGGAACGTTCCATTGGCCGATGGCGCCGGCGCTGCCGGTCTCGATGCTGGCTGGTGCCAGGCTTGGCGTCAT
>JBGPGE010000126.1:0-12499 GCA_041483675.1 Binatia bacterium | reverse complement strand
CGCTTCGGCCGCGGCGGCGTCACGCTCCGCGCGCGTCTTGGGGCACCGCTGTCAAATGAAGAGATCGCGGCGGCTTGCCCTTCGGTGTTTGCCGAGCACAAGCACGATTCCCGAAGCGATCGTTATACCTATCTCCCGACCGCGCGGCTGCTCGACGGGATGCGCGGCGCGGGCTTCTTCCCGGTCTCTGTAGTCCAGGGCGGAACCAAAGACGAGGACCGCCGCGGCTTCACCAAGCACATGCTTCGTTTCCGGCGGCCTGGCATTATCCAGAATGTCGGAGACAGCGTGCCGGAACTCGTGATGCTCAATTCTCACGACGGCACCAGCAGCTATCAATTTATGATGGGTTGGTTCCGGCTCGTCTGCTCGAATGGCCTGATCGTCGCCGATAAAGATCGGGAGATCAGCGGAGTCCGCGTCGGCCATCGGGGGAACATTCTCGATGACGTGATAGAAGCTTCTTACCGCGTGATCGAAGAGACGGAAGAGCAAGGCCGCGCCATTGAGGATATGACGCGCGTGGAATTGTCGCCCGCGGAGCAAACCGTTTTCGCCACCGCGGCACTGGCGCTGCGTTTCGACGCCGATGCGCAGGTCCGGCCCGAGCAAGTCATCCGGGCGCGGCGTAGCGACGACGCGGGAAACTCTCTCTGGCTGACCTTCAACCGTGCGCAGGAGAATTTGCTCAATGGAGGTATCCGCTACCGCTCGATCGACGCGAATAACCGCGTCTCTCAGCGTCGCGCGAGAGAGATCAACGGCATCGACGGGAATATCCGACTCAATCGAGCGCTGTGGACTCTCGCCGAAGAGATGCGGAGAATCAAGAGCAACTAGCAACAGGCAGCGGCGCCCCATGCGGGGCGCCGCACTTCTCTAACAAAAAGGAGATCGACTTATGAAATTCTCAAAGATCAATTGTCCCGAATGCGGCGAGCGCGCGCGGGGAATCATCGAACAAGTGATGGGCTGCGCGTTGCTCAACGATGAAGACAACGAAGACGGCACGGTGGATTATTCCGGTGAAACCGATGTCTGGTGGAGCGAACAAATTCCGATTCACGACGGGGATGGGCGGGTCACTTTGATTTGCCCAGAGGGTCACGAATGGCAAGTGGAAGAATTGGACGATTCCGAGCCGGTCGTTAGCGATGGCGATCTCGTCCATTCCAAAGATTCGGATTGCACGCTCGACGATACCGATACCTGCACCGTTTGCGGCGTCGCGCATGGTGATGAGTGCCCGGATTGCAAACAGAGAGGATTTCACGCGAAGCGCTGCCGACTGTCGGACGGTACGGTTCGTCTAGGATCGAAAAAGACATAGCGACCGGAGGAATGAAAGTTTATAATGCAGCCGCTCCGGAGGGATCTCCCCCTCCGGGGCCGGTGTTGCCTCATCAGCCTCGCGCCGGGTCCGTGAAGCTCGGCACAAGAATTTATCGGCGCGAGTGTGAATGTTAATCGAATGGAGGAATCGATGACTGGAAGCGAACTAAAAAAGCGCCGACGCGCTAAAAAGATTTCCCGGCAGCAGCTTGCCGTTCTGATCGGGATGTCGAAGCGGACCGTTGAAGGATATGAGCGCGGCCGGAAGATCCCTGGCAACTCACTTAAGTTGATCGAAATGGTTCTGGGGAAAAATTAGCCTATAGGGTCATTGCGGCCCGCAAGTTCCGGTCGATCCGTTCGGTGTGTTACCGAAACGGGCGGTTTGGAACGGTTTGCGCGTGTAGCCGCGAAAGTCGAACGTCGTTCCCTTCGGATATTTGCCGGCTACGAACCATTCCGGAAAAACAAAATCCGAAACGAGCACACCATATATCTCGTAAGCATGCCGGGAGCTTTGGACCGGATCGGCATTCTCTAAGCGGTAGGTGCTCCCTTTATATGTGATGAATTTGTCCCGGTAGGGATTACCGAGCATCTCAAGCAGCTCGTGACTCACCACCTTGCTCCACGACTGCCCGTTTTCGATGAGCGGCAGCGCCACGATGGTTGCAAGTGGAACCCCATCATCGCCGACGCCGTGACACCCAGCGCCCCGACCGGCGCGGCCGTAGACCGGATCGAGATCGTATAGGGTAAGCCGCCATGCGCCTGGCGGCACGCTATCGGGAGCTGAGAAGAACACGTCCGCATCGACGCCCCAATGGGGCGCGAAGTCTTCGGTCACTTGCGTTTGCAGCGCGGGAACAATCGCCTGGATTTCGGCGTCGGTCAGGACCGCACTCTGATTGATGATCGCGATCTGGATGGCGGCGATCGCCGCGAGAATAATCGTAAGCATCGTCTATCTATAACGACGAGTTGCGATAAAATCAACCTCCCTTTTTTCCACTAGACAAAAGCGGCGAATTGATATAGGCAAAAGTCGAGATGGACCGTCCAAGAGGAATTGTCATGATAGCCAGGCTTCCCGCCGGGCTGCCCTTAACCGACGAGATGATCGACGCTCTGGTAATAGCCCGGCAGAATATTGGCGGTTGTCTGACGCCGGAAGAAGGTATGAAGCTCCTGCGTGACTTAAAGTTTCTCCCTGCCGAGCAGGACGATTAACGCGCGCATTTCTTATTCGATCAGCCCCCACTCTTGCTCATAGCGTTCGGCGATCTCAGGACATTCGAGCTGGAGAGAATTCTCCCGATACTTTGTCTCGGCCTGATCGGTGAAATTGTACGAGCCGGTGAAGATCCAGCGTGTATCAATGACGATAAACTTGTCATGCAGAAGGCGTGAGAGGCTGGAGATATCCGCTTTGATGCCGGCCTTCTTCAGTCGATCGATCTGAGCTGCTTGATTCGACATTGCGCTCTGTGTTTTGTCAAATTTACCGGCGATGTCGACGCCTCTATCTTTGGCCGCGATCAAAGCCGTCACTACTTTGACGTTATTGAGAGCATACATGGCCAACCGCACGGTTTTCTTCGCGTCTCCAATGGCTTTAATCAAAACGTCGGCAATGCCGCCGGCGGGGCTGAAGCGAGCGACTGTGATACAGGCGACGGGCCGCTCGAGACCGGGAGGATGATCGGCGGCGGAAGAAGGCACGAAGCAACAGGCAATAGGCAATAGTAAAAGAAAAACAAAGATTCCGATTCGTTTCATTTTTTTATCTCCTCTCGGATTGTTCCATCGACCGCGGCAATTCTGATTCCCTGATTGTAGAGCAGTTTGTATGCAATCGCACGTTTCAGAGCCGGCCAGTGTTCGATGACGAGCCGCACTTCGTCCTCTATCTCTTTTAGACGTTCGATGCGCGCGCTTTCTTGATCGTTAGCTGCCAGCGCCTTATTCCTTCGGCGGAGGGATAGGCTTGCAAACCATGACCGGCGCGTCACGATCAGCCACGCAAAAGAGCCATGGCGCTGGCCGGTCGAGTAGCTCGCAGCCGCTAGTTGCGAGGAGAAACAGAATCAATAGAACTCGAAGTTTCAGCATTTTTCATCTTCGTCTGATTCTTCGTATCCAATGCGCTCTGCGCGTCCTGCACTTTACAATCATGCTTCTCGCCGCAGTTGCGCGCGCGGATGAACATCGAGGACATGCCGTTAAGAGTTGGGATTTGCATCATCGTCTGACCCTCAGCCTGCCCACCCGTGCCGTTGACCGCCCCACTGCTGCCGACCGTAATGACAACTTCATCGTGAACCCCTACACGCCCGAACGTGCCATAGCCAAGCGTCAGATGCGGTGTGTAGGGCGCGTTGGCCGATGCCGGCGTGGGAGCGCCGCCGGTTCCACCGCCGTTAATCCCAAGGCTCAAGAAAAATCCGGTGAACCATCCCACGGTCGGATCGTCTTTGAGCTCGTGCACCATGCCGATCATGCCGGTGCAGGAGAGCGCACTCTTGCCGTCCTCTTTATAGCTGCATGCGCCGATCGCGCAGCCGGAAATTACAGACATGGCGAGCAGCAGCGCGCCGAGTAAATTTATTTTCATGTGAAAATCCTTTCTTCGTTTTTGAGCCGCTCCCACCAGCCTCGTGCGGTCCAGAGTGCCGGATCGAGCAATCCCGAATGAGTCTGCCCCGGCTCATCTATATTTTCGTCGGCCAGAACCATCTCTCTCTTTAATGGATTTCCTCCGCCGCCGAGTTCACCGAGGATCTGCATGCGATCGTCCACCCCGGTATGAATATGCCGCCAATGGGCGATCCTGGACCGGACAACCTGCTTCTGGACGTCGTCGCGCACCGGCGTGGCGATCGTAATGAGCTCGTTGATCTCCAGGCCGAATAGCGTAGAAATCTGTGCGACCTGCCCGCCGTGAGAATGCGCCGCGATGTTCGGCCGCTTGATTCCGTAGGCCATGCAGTACCAGAGCAATGCGTGAGCCCCCGCGATCCAGTGCGCATTCTCGCCATGCAATCCCTCAAGCCCCGTACACCATTCAAAAGGGTTCGTCGCCTTCGGGAGATCGACCCCCTGTTTCAGCGCTTCGGTCCAGAACGTGGAGCCGCCCCGGAACCAATCGTCGTCTTCAAACCCCCACGTGCCGGCGACAAGAATAGTTTTATTCATCGGCGTGGCCCTCGACGCGCCTCTATCTTCTTCATTTCGTCCGCGATGGTTTCGAGTCGGTTTTTATCGCTCTGACTTCGATGTGGTTCAGGGGTCCGCTCGATCTCGCGCTTCTCGCTGCGGAGTTGCGACATGAGAATATCGTCAAGCGAGCTCTGCATCTGCCTCTGTTCCGCGCTTGAAGCATAGCGCTGATCGAGCGCGAGAATCGCGGCAAACACAAAACCGATAATTACGCAGGCGGTGATAACGGCTTTCATCGTCATCGAAAGTTCGGAGAGAGCTGAACGCCTAGACATTTACTTCACCCCGTTCACGTCAAGCCTGTCCGGTTCTTTATTTGCCGTTCTCGCCGCCGCGATCGCCCCTGCAACTCCGGTAACGAGTCCGATCAGGAGATACTGAATGGCCCCTTGCACGGCGTCCGGGGGCGTGACGCCGGTCAGCGTGATAAGCCAAATAACGATGATCGATATTTTCTCCCCGATGGGAATCATCGCTATTGCCGTTACGCCGCTAGTGGTACCAGCCGAGTAGGCTTTCGCGTATTTTTGAATGTGGTCAAACATGGCGCCTCCTTATCGTATCCCCCTTCGACAAATCGCCCAGAGAAAATATCCCGACGCCGCGAACATCAGCCAGCGGGAGACAACTGCACGCACCGCTCGATCCGCCAAGCCCGGGAGTCCGTGCCGCAGGCCCAGCTCGGTCAAAACAATCCACAACGCTGCAACGGCCGCGAGATAAAAATAGACTTTGAGCGCTTTTAGTTCCCCGTTCGGATAGGCTCGCCAGAGAATCAGCGCCGTGAGCAGCGCCGAGACGCACCAGCCACCCGTGGCCATTTCGATCAGGAGCTCCCTGATATCCATTTGAGCGCCTTTAGAATCTCTCCCCACTTGGCAAACAGAAGCCCGATGAAAAACATCAGCGCATAACTCAGCGCGCGGGCGCCGCGATAGCGTTGGTAAAGATTTTCCACAAAGCGCAGACGCACCTCGTGGCTCTGTTCGCCGTCAAATAGACGGTCGTCGAGATTCGAGAGCCGCGTCGAGATCTCGACGCGGAAGGCGCGGAGACTTGCCTCCACGCCACCGAGCGCGCGAGTGATTTCAATGAAGGAAGTGATTGGTACTGACCCGCCTTCTTGATCGTTCTCGCCCATCTACACTCTCAACAACATTAAAACTTCACCCTCTTCTGCCACCCTCTCAAATATCTCTGGACATGCGCGAGCCGCGGCTTGATCATCTCGATCACTTTGTCCACACTTGCCGCGCCTAAAACGACCCCCATCCATTGAAGCCCATTGAGCGCCGTGAGCAGCGATTCAGGATACGGATAGTCGTTGACGGCCTTGATCGTTACCGGGCCGATGGAGCCGTCGAGCTTCAAATCGCAACCGAGCAGAATAAGCGCCCCTTGCACGATCTTTTTCTCCAGCGGTTGACCTGAGTTTACCGCCGTATCGAAAATCTCGGCCGACACTCTTGGATCGCGCACTTCGTTCAAGCCGAGAGGTAGCCAGTAGTCGCGGTAGTAGATTGGCTTGGCTGTCTCGCGTGTGAGTCCTTTGATGTCGATGGATGGATATTGCCTTTTCGACAGTCCGAAGTTTGTCTCCCCACCCGGATCGTTCGGGTCGTTACTGTAGCCGCCCTCGTATCCCATCGTGAGATCGTAGGCGGCATCGAAGGCCGGAGGAAATAAAGTCAGAGACATCAGCAGCCAGCTCCCATCAATGTAAGCTGACGCTGGCAGGTGAACGTCAGAGTGTCGGTCAACTGAAACCACGGGTTGTTATCTGTCGTAGTTGTATCGTCTTCCGCCAAGTCTGCTCCTGCGCTATCCCCAAATCGGAGACTGGAACCATGTGTTTTTCCAACTTGGGGATCAGCAAAGATGCCGACCTCGATTACGAGGTAATCGCCAAGGATCGTTGTATAGTTCGTCGCGGCTGAGGTGACGGAATACTGACGGTTCGTAAGAGTTGTAAGCACAACTTCCACATCATCTTTGGTGCCCGTATAAACCGTTTTTTGAACCGTCGTCCCATCTTTAGCGATGACCCGGATGAGCATGTCAACGAATATATCGTTACCCGCATCCGGCTCACTCGCTAGAATTTGCATTTTCAATACTTGAGCGCCAGTGATCGTTTGTCCTGCGGTAAGTTGGGGCGAGATGAACTGCATGAACAAGATGCCCTTTGCGGTCTCATCGGCATCGCTAAAGCTCATCGTCGTCATCGCCGTGCCACTCAACGCAGTAGTCGTATTTGCACGAATCAAGATCGAACTATCGTTCCATCCTCCGGCGGGTGTTGGTGAAATCGGAGTGGCCGACGCAATGGAGCGTAAATAGAACCGAGTAGCCCCCAAGCCGAGTTGTGGCCCCAGCAGGAGAAACGCGAGCGCGATGATCAAGCGCACCTTGTTAGAACTGAGCATAGGAAATATCCACGTCCACATTGACCGCTGCACTCGAAGTTACGCAGAGCGCACCGGAGGCCGCGCCGAAATAAAGCGCGCCGAGGCCAGAACCGCGAGTCTCTCCGACAACAGAGGTCGTAAAGTGTTTATTGGTCGAAACATCAGCTTGACCGGTGGCGCAATTGCTTCCCGTTCCGCTAACAAATTTCACGTTGGTCGCGGCGCTCGTGATGATCGAGTACGAACAGACGTAGATCACTGTCGCACCGGATAGCGCGACGATCTGCGTCGTCGTCGCCGTCGTCATGTTGAGCTTTGCGTTGGCCGTACAGGAAATGATTGCGTTCGAGTTTCCAGCGCGCACGGTCAGAGCGGAGTTATCGTTTGCGATTGTGACGCGCGGCGAGCCTGTGCCGGTTGCGCCGTTGCCCATGAGAGGCGTCACGGCGTTGATCTGTGCTACGTTGACGCTTTGATTCGCCGCCAAGGAAGAATCATTGGAGATGGTAACTCGCGGTATCCCTGCCCCGCCCGCTCCTGTTCCAGTGACGACATTGGTTCCACCGAACTGAGCAGCATTGACAGACTGATTTGCTGCCAGAGATGAATCATTAGAAATCGTTACACGCGGGATACCCGCGCCGCCTGCGCCTGTGCCGGTAGCGACGTTGGTTCCGCCGAATTGGGCGACGTTTTGGGAAGCAGTGCCAGACTGCGTATTGGTTACATTGAAGTTCGCCGCTGTAGGACTCAGCGCGATCACCTGCGGAGCTACCGGATCGTTCAACAGCGCATAGTTCGGCGTAACGGTTGCAGAGCCCGTAATCGCAGTTGTCAATTTAATTCTGAGTCCCTGAGCGCCTTGCGGAAGAATGAGGAATTTTTTGTTTGTGCTCGCTTGTAACGTATAGGGCAAGCTGATCTGAGCTAACGTCGCCGATGTGGGATCGAGCACTTGATTGGCAGTGACAGTAACCCAGTTTGAATTGTCGAACGATACTTCAAAATTGATTGCTCCTGCCGAAATTGTAGTCGTCTGCGTAAGTTGAACGAGAACGGCTGACGCGCCAGAATTGGTAAAAATGTTTTGCGTCGCATTGACGGAAGTTCCGGAGGTCCAGCCGGAAAGAGTGGCTATCCCCATCCCGGGAAAAGTCCGCAAGTTGCCGCTTTGATCGGCCTGCAAAGCCATCGCCTGACCGGCTGTAGGAGCAGGCGCGGTGGTATTGTAAACGTCTCCCGTGACGATTTGATTTGCCGGTGCAGTCCCTGCACCGATCGTAGAATCCACGGCCGCCGCCGTGTTTCCGACAATCCCGACTTTCTGCGTGCCGCTCGCCGCCGTTGATGTAGTGTTACCCGCGACCTGGGCGACATTGACCGACTGATTCGCCGCCAAAGAAGAATCATTGCTGATCGTGACGCGCGGTATGCCCGCGCCGCCAGCCCCGGTTCCGGTAACGACGTTAGTTCCGCCGAATTGAGCGGTATTGACAGACTGATTAGCTGCAAGCGACGAATCGTTGGAAATAGTAACCCGCGGAATGCCAGAGCCTCCCGCGCCTGTCCCAGTGACGACGTTGGTCCCGCCGAATTGAGCGACGTTTTGACTGGCCGTGCCTTGCTGCGTGTTTTGAACGGCAAAACTATCGACGCCTGGCGCAACTATCATGGCGCCGCGCGCCGTGCTCTGCGCTTCAACGGCTTGCCCTGTCGTGACAGTCGGCTGAGTTGTATTAAATACGCCGCCGATCTGGACAGGGTTCCCAGCCTTCGATGCCCCGGAAGCCGCCTCCCCTTGTACCTGAGCTTTAAGATTTGAAGCTGTGCCCTGAGTAACGGCCGTTGTAGAGCCGGTGTCGATAATCGCGTGGCCGATGACGTTTGATCCCGCTGGCAGCGCCGCGCCGATATCGACCCGGTTGGTAGTCCCGGGCGTGGTCTGATCGATTCCCACTTTGCCGATAAGGGCAGATCCAGCCGCGAGCGCGGGAAGCCGCGTCACGTCCACGTCGAGGCCGTTCGCCGCATCGCCGCCGATCAGCGCACCGCCAGCGGTAATCACCGTCGCCGCTGCGCCATTCCGAAGATGCCACCCCCGCACCGCGTCCCCGTCTGCGCTCACGTCCGCGGGAGCTGCGGCTGAGGCATAGCCGCCGGTCAGGACCGGATTTGTCGAAGTGCCCACCGCATCATGGGCTGTAGGACCGCTGACAAATGGATCGGTGAACTCAACAGCCGTTTCATCCGCCTTGACGGTCACGAGCTTGTTTGCTTGACCCGCATAGCTGTCGGGAGCGTCGGTCAAGCCGAGAAAAGTCATGCTTCCACCGCCGCCGGCGCCCTGCGTCAATTCCCAGGCATATGTCGGCGCTGCCGACGTCTTCGAGCAGACGTAAAGAGTCGCATTTGTACCGTTGGCGTCGGTACGCGCATAGATACGGCCGACCTCGCCAGCCGCGTCGCAGTCGCCGCCGGCCGGAGCGCCGCTGCCGACCTTGAGCCGTAACGCCGTCGCGCCGCCGTAATCGTAATCGTTCGCACCCGATGCGCCGCCTGCGAGATTGGGCAGTGTAATTTCCGAGTCTCGGGCGATGCCGGCAGGAATCTCCGAGTCATCGATGGTCAGACCGAATGGATTGTCGATCGCGGCCCAGGTGTTTGTCGCAATGCACAACAAAAACCGCGAACCCACCGCCGCATCGGTATCGATGTAAACATCGCGCGCGGCACATGTCGCCGGCGGCGTCGTGCTGCCCGGTAGCGCGACAATAACGTTGCCAAAATCCTGCCGACCGCCGCCGCTGTAGGTATTGGCCTGGTCTTTGTAGAGAGTCTGGGGGTTTTGCTGTTCCTTGCGGGGAGTGATCTGGGATGAAGCCAGCGGAGGCAGACAAAAGGCCGCAATCAAGAACAAAAAGAGTAGAAGTTTTTTCATATTTCCCCCAAAAAAATAGAGGCCGCTGGTGAATCCCGATCTCGGAACTCACCGGCGGCCTCTACGCCTCCGGCCACGGAGCTAATCTATATTGATGTTCTTATTTTACTCGAATTACGCTCCGGGTCAACAAAAAAATTCTAAGTCGATTCGTACATGAAAACCAACTCGTCGCTCGAATTCGGCGCGAGGCCCATCGTGACTGTCATTCCCGACAATCCGTATTCCCCCGCGACCGGAGCTCCGGCCGACTTGTGCTGTGGCTGATTGTTCAGCACGCCAAGCGTGCTGTTCGCCGTAGGTGCCATTGACAGCGTGAATGTCACGTTGACACCGTCTTTTACCCCCGCGGGAGTCTCAGAAACAAAATCCATCAAGGCACCACGAACCGATACCAGAAAGAATCTGATCCCAACGGTATAAGCCCCATTTTGACCGTGCCCGCGCTGTAATAGTAATAGCCCGCGACCGGGCTCGGATTTGTCGTGCGTGTGACGAACTGATTGTTATGGACGATCTCAAGGCTGCCGAGCACTGGAATCGTCGGTAGAGCGAATGTATCCACGACGCCATCCATGCCGGTAAAATCCGCTTGCAACCATGATCCGCTTACTGGAACCGCCGGCGCCCCGGTCACGTCGCCGTATACGATCGCTTGAACCGCCAAAATTTCCCGGTTCGACAGCACGCGCTTGAATTTCAACAGATCCCGAATATGGACGTTGTCCGTGCCGATCCATGCGCCGCCACCGTTGAATGGGTTCGTGTCGGACGGCGCGCGCTTTAAGACACCCTCTTGAATCCAGAAAAGAGTATTCCCGGAGTTGAGGCCATTGGCCGCATCGTAAGTCAAGGTCTCCAGTTCGGTCGAACTCTTTTTTATCAGCAGGCCGCGCTCAGTCTCGCCGCTATACTCGAAGCGGGGCAAATTCTGCGCGATCGAGCGAACGCCGCCGTCGCGCCAGGTGGCGTTGCGCGTCACGTTGGCGCTGCCGAAAGCGACCGCACCGATGCCCATGAAGTCGAGAGATCCCGATAGGGGAGCGTATAAAACAATGTCGCGACGGATCTGAAGATCGAGCCGGTTGATCTTACTGACGGTCAAGACTTGGGTTTGAATCGTCATCTATTTTTTTTCTGCCTTCAGGTGCTCCGCGCTAAGGTTCTGCGGAACATCTTTTCCATCACGCGCCACAAGTTTCTTGTCGACCAGGTCGATCTTCCCCCACAGCTCAGGCGCTGAATGATAAGCCTCCGGCGAGAGGGATACCAGCGTCTTTTTATATGCCGCCGCGGTCTCATCGCTAGAGCAATAAACCCGCCCCTCCACATTTCCATCTGCGTCCACCTGGACAAAATGCTTCGCCATTATTTTTTCAACTCCGCCCCCTGTAAGCGTCGGTAACTCACGCCAGGCGTATTGTTGGAGTCTGACTCGGCCGTGATGACGTAATCGTTCGTCCCGGCTCCGATCGGGTCGAGTTTGGTTAATGAAATGACGTCGCTGTGCGCGCCACTGATGAATATCTCCCCATAGTCGATCACCGTACCGCTGGTGTCGGTTCCCCTTCTTAAGCGTATTTTGATAGTGCTGTTGCCGCCGCCTTTCCCGTTGATTACGACTTTGCCGACGACCAAAATCGGGCCTCCAATACTGACGACCGTGATGTTGCCCACGACTATTTCCGTATCGTAATTGGAGGTCGCGCTGTCATTCGAGAACTCGACGATTTGGGTAATGGCGTTGTCTGTGACATCGCCGGTCACAACTTGCGTGAGAGTCGTCGCTGCTGCGGGATAGGTCCAGACGCTTAAATTGTTCGTGAAGTCAGCCGAACGCGCGCGCGAGATAATGGCGTCGCCATAGCTCTGGGCGTCCAGGGTAAACGATTGTTTGACGAGTAGTGAGCCGGTTTTAGTGTCGTCGGTCGGAGCGGCCAAACGGATGCCGCTCTTGATGAGATCAGTGCTCAGCGTGCCGGTTTTGAGGCAAACCCCCACTGCATATAGATAGCTCGCGTTGTCGCCCGTATAAGAGAAAGTAGACGCACCCGTGCCCATCCTGACCTTGGCCTTAATGACAGTCCCGGTATTGTTGACCTTGGCGGTCAACCGACAGAGATAGACCCCATTGATGAACGGCTCGATGTCGGCGGCGACGAGTGTCGCGTTACCGGCGGCGGCGATCGTGCCGAGAACTCCGTTCGCCAGATCGAAGATGGCGGAGCCGTTATCTCCGCTCGCCGCATTATCCTCGACAATCAACTTTGCCCATGAACGGCTGCCGGCTTTGAGAAATGCAAACAGAGTGACTGATGTGCCGGCGGTAATGGCGCTGCTGTTCTGCGTGACGCCGTGCTCTCCGTTGGTCGTGTCCTCGATGATTTTATCCATCGTCGAGGCACCATCTGGCCCGGCGGTCTGGTTAGCCGAAACCGAGCTGTTCGTCTTGGTCCAGGCAGCGTTGTCGATCGCGTCGGGCTGAGCGAGCAGATTGGACTGTTTCGGGTCTTTGCGCAGCTCAACCTCGATGCCGGCGAAGTCTGCCTCGATCGGCCGGGTGTGCGCGCTCTCGACGTTTACGGCCTTCAGATGCGAGCTT
>JBGPGE010000125.1:0-12901 GCA_041483675.1 Binatia bacterium | reverse complement strand
TAGATCGCGCCGCGAGGAGGAAGTTCGATGAGCATCGAAATCGTGAATATGGTCGAATTCGCGCACCAGGAGAAAAAGCGAAAAAATGTCTTCAACACGCCCCATTTTCACGCCTGGATGCACTACTACAAGCCGGGCCACGCGGACGAAATGCACTGCCACAACGCCGACCAGACGTTCTACGTCATCGAAGGCGAGTGCACGATGAGCTTTCCGGACGGCGGCAAGGCGGTGCTAAAACCGGGGATGGCCGCGCTGATCACCGGCGGCTCTTTCTACCGGCTGGAGAATACCGGGGCCGGGCCGATGATCATGATGGGCAACCGCTCCGGTCCCGCGGAGAAGATTCAAATCATCGACTACGTGACGCGGAAAGATATGCGCCAGCAGGTCCAGGCCTAGGGACAGGCCGCGCCTTGCGCTAAGATCGATCGTAACGGGAGAAACCGCTAATGGCAACTTCGGCTATGCCGGTGATCAAACACGCGCTCAAGACCCACCGGTTCGTCATCCCGTACCGAGTCTACGGACAGGGATCTCACAGCCTCGTGTTCATCAACGGCATCCAGCAGTCGATGGCGATGTGGCATAGCTTCGTCCGCCGTTTTAGCCCGGATTACCGGATCGTGATCTTCGATTTTCCGAACCAGGGGAAAGGGCGGGTCGTGCACGGCTCGCTCCACATCTCGCTCGAAGAACAGGTCGGCGTGGTGGAGGCGGTGATCGACGCGGCGGGGATCGACGACCAACTCACCGTCTGCTCCGCCTCGTGGGGCGGGGTAATCGCCGCGAGTTATGCCGTGAAACATCCTAAGAGATTGCAACGCTTGATCATGGCGAGCATGGGGACCCGGCCGAGCGAAAGAATGGTCGAGATGATTACCAAAGGCGCGCAAATGCCTCCCGACGACCGCGACGAGGTGGCCGAGACTTTGATCCAGAACTTCGGCCAGGACCTGCCGGCGGCGATGAAAAATAAGATCGTCACCCAGTTCCGCCAGATGAGCCGGGAGGCGCTGCAGGCCTTTTGCCAACACGGGCTGTGGGTCCTCTCCGTCCGTGAATTGAGCAACGCCGTCGATGTGAGCAAGATCCAATGCAAGACGATCCTCTTGCACGGCGAAAAGGACACGATCATCGACGTGAACGACGTGACCTTCCTGGCGTCCCAGATCCCCCACTCTGAGATGAAGGTCATAAAGAACGTGGGCCATTTTCTTCATCTGGAGCGGGAGGACCTCCTGGACGTCTATGAAGAGATCCTCGCGGCGCCGTGCTGACGCGTCCGTTCGCTCCGCTCTATGGACTTCGGCGTCTTCGACCACCTGGACCGCAGCGCGTTGCCCCTGGAGGAATTCTATGAGACCCGCCTCAGGCTGATCGAGGCCTATGACCGCGCCGGCTTCTACGCCTACCACGTCGCCGAGCACCACTCGACCCCGCTCGGCATGGCCCCTTCGCCGAGCGTTTTTCTTTCCGCCGTAGCCCAGCGCACACGCCGCCTGCGCTTCGGACCGCTGGTCTACGCCCTCCCCGTCCACCATCCGTTGCGCTTGATCGAAGAGATCTGCATGCTCGATCACTTAAGCGGCGGACGGTTGGAGATCGGCTTCGGCCGCGGCTCTTCGGCAATAGAAGTCGGCTTCTACGGGCAGAATCCCTCCGACGCCCAACGCATTTACGCGGAGGCGCTCGATCTCATCCTGCAGGGGCTGTCAAAGAAAGCGCTCAATTTTCACGGTGAGTTCTTTGCGTTCGATAATGTTCCGCTCGAGCTGGAGCCCCTGCAGAAGCCTCACCCGCCGGTGTGGTACGGCGTCCATTCCATCGACAGCGCGGAGCGGGCGGCGCGTCGCGGCTTCAATGTCGTGAGCCTGGACAGCGCCCAAGAAACCGGCCGCTTCACCGACCGCTACCGCAGAATTTGGCGAGACCTTTGGGGAGACGGCCGGGCGCTTCCGAAGATGGGGATCGGCCGCTTCATCGTCGTTGCCGACAGCGATCAAGACGCGTTAGTTATCGCCCGCCGCGCCTATCCGGTGTGGCACCGGAGCTTTTATCACCTGTTCCGGCTCTACGGCGGCGGCCCGCTCCACCCGCGGCCGCCGGAATTCGACGCGCTCGCCGAGTCGGGTCAGGGCGTCGCCGGAAGTCCGGCGACTGTGGAAGGATTTCTCAAGTCGCAGCTTGAGATATCGGGGGCGACCTACCTGGTCGGACAGTTCGCCTTCGGCGATCTCACGCTTGCCGAGTCCCTCCGCTCCGTCGAGCTGTTCACCCGGGAGGTAATGCCGGCGCTCAGCCCATGACGCTATTCCCTCATCGCCGAAGGCGCAGACATGGAAGTAGGAAGCGCGGGAACTTAATGATAAACTACCTTCTTGGAAGGGAGACATCGGCCGCGTCGCATGAAACCCATCTTTTCGTTACTCCGCATCGTCGCCGCTTGCGTAATCGTCGCGAGTCCGCTCTGGGCCGCCACAGACCCGTTGACCGAAGCGCTTCAGCGGCAAAATCAGAGCCGCCAGCAACTCAACCAGCTCCAACTCGAACAGCAACTGAACCAGCTCAAACGGAACCAGGAATTGAACCGGCTGCAGCAGCAATTGAACCAGATCCAGTCCCAATCGGGCGATCCGGCCCGGCAGCAGCAGGAGGTCAACCAGCTCCAGCGGCAACTGAATCAACTGCAGAATGAGCAGCAGTTAAACCAGGCCCGCGACCAGTTGCGTCTGCTTCAGCTTGAAAACGAGTTGCGGCTAAAGCAGCTGGAGCAGAGACAAATCAAAGAGACCGACCGCGATCAGCAGTTCAAACAGCTGCAGCAAAGGCAGGAAAGCGACCGGGTCGAAGAGCAGCTCAGGCAACTCCAGAACCGGCGGTAGTGAAAGCCCGGGCCTCTCTTACGGCTTTCCCCGGTTGATCTTCGCGAACTCTTCCTTGAAGGACGCCACCGAGAACTTGGCCACCGTCGAGGGCTTGTCGCTTTTATAGACGATGTTCATCTCGCCGAGATATTCTTGCAGCGGCAGGGGCTTGATCGCGACCACCATGGCGGGCTCATCGCTCGTGACGTGGTGCTGGTGCCAGACTCCCTGCCCGACGTAGAGCGTGTCCCCCGGGCCCCATTCGATCCGCTCGCCGTCGAGCACGCTGTAGCCCTCGCCGCGCAAGACGATGATGATCGCCTCGTTGTGCTTGTGGGTGCATGAATGGGAGTGGGCCGGATAGATGTGGCAGTCCACTTCGATGACGCGGTTGTCGAAGCCCAGGTCCTGCGAGACCAGCCCACCGATCCAGACGCCGTTCTCCTCTTCCCACTGGAGCTTTACGTCTTTCGCCTTGATGAATTTCCGGCCCGCTTGGCGCCGCTTGCGGTCGGCGTCGCGTCGCTCCTTTCTCCGCTGAAACAACGCGGAACTCCCCTGCTCCCATCGCTCTTCGCCTTGATCGTTAGCCATCGACGTCCTCCTGCTTTAAAGTATCGCCGCAACCTGTCAATTAGCCGGATCGGAGGCGCTTTTCAACCACCGGGTCGAAGGTCGAGCATGGTGGATTGGGCTGGACAAAAAACAGGAGATGGCATAAACAAAGCGGTATACCGGCTCGCGTTTCGGATCAGGCCAAGAAACCAAACGGAGGGAAAACGCCATGAGCACGGCAGTGGCTCCGCGAAAGGCTGCGTCTCAGACAGCCAAGGAAATTCTGATCTCGTCGGACTCGCACATCATGGAGCCTCCCGATCTTTGGGAGTCGCGTTTCCCGAACGCGCTCAAGGAGCGGGCACCCAAGTTTCCGCCGCGCTCGGCCGCCGGGCAGAAGCCGGGAGGTTACGACCCGAGCGCCAGGCTCGAAGAGATGCAGGTGGACGGCGTGACCGCGGAGGTCCTGTATCCGACGCTTGGGCTCCGCCTCTTCGCGATGGAAGACGCCGAAGCTCAAGAGGCCGCCTTCCGCATCGCCAACGACTGGCTGATCGACTACTGCCGGGTATCTCCGGGGCGGCTCGTCGGCATCCCGATGATCTCGCTCTACAATCTGGACCGCGCCATCAAAGAGCTGCAACGCTGCAAGCAGGCGGGTCTCGTCGGCGCGCTCGTCTGGCAGGTGCCTCCGCCGCAGCTGTCATTCGCCACCGGCTACTACGACCCCTTCTGGGAGGCGGCGCAGGATCTCGGGATGCCGGTGAATCTCCATATCCTCACCGGCTTCAACTACAGCCGCCGCCTGGAGGAGCGTAAGGGGATCGAGGTTTATCGCACGAGCGTCAACACCAAGCTCGCGGACACCGCCAACTCGCTTTTCGACCTCGTTTTTTCCGGCGTGCTCGACCGCTTTCCGCGCCTAAGGATCGTTCTGGTCGAGAACGAAGTCGGCTGGATTCCGTTTTTCCTTCACGAGTGGGACAAGTACTACACGCGCCACAGCCCGCGTCATCCGATCTCGATCACGAAGCTGCCGAGCGAGTACGTGAACAAACAGGTGTACGCGACTTTTTTCAGCGATCCCACCGGCGGCCGGCTTCTCGACTGGTGGGGGGCGGACACCTGCATGTGGTCGAGCGACTATCCTCACCCGGCTTCCACCTGGCCGCACTCGCGTGAAGTCATCGCGCGCGAGCTGGGCCACCTGCCGGAGGACGTGCTTGCCAAGGTGTTGCGGCACAACGTCATTCGCCTCTACGATCTGAAGGTGCCGGGAGTCAACGCATAGAACACCAAAAAGGAGTCGATCATGGAAGCAGCCACGAAAACAGATCCTCAGGCAAAACCCAGGGTGTCGACTTTCTCTTTGAAGATGCCCTATCTCTCCAAAGGGCGCATCACCTCGCTGGTGGCCGAGACGGACAATCTCTGGATCCACGGCAAGATCAACGCCGAAGGCGGAGAGAATGCGCTCCACACCCACCTGGACGAAGACCACGCCTTCGTCGTGCTCGAAGGCGAGGTAACTTTTTTTGATGAAGCGGGGAACCGGAGCGTCTTGAAACCTTATCAAGGGATCATGATCCCGCGGGGGGCCTACTACCGCTATCTCAACACGGGTTCGGGGAATCTCATGGTCCTGCGCGTTGGGGCGGGGAGCAAAAACGAGCAAAACGAAGGGAATCGCATCGGTCCCGACGGCCGGCCGCTTCATGGCGACTCGGCCGAAAACAAGCACGTCGACCCGGCACCGGTTCCCGGCAAGTTCTTCGGCGAGTGACGCCGCTCTCAACCGACGAACTTATGGACATCTCCGACGCGCAACGCTTTTTATCGGAGCACCATCAGGGCGTGCTGCTTACGCGCAAGCGCGATGGCAGCCCGCAGATGTCGCTGGTCTCTCCGGCCGTGGATGACGCCGGCCACGCAATCATCTCCACGCGCGAGACCGCCTACAAGACAAAAAACATCCGCCGCGACCCTCGGGTATCGCTGTGCGTTTTTACGGAGGCCTTTCACGGCTCGAAGTGGGTTCAGATCGACGGTCGGGCGGAAGTCGTTTCTCTCCCCCAAGCGATGGAGCCGCTCGTCGATTGGCACCGCCGCGTCAAGGGCGAGCATCCCACTTGGGCCGTGTATCGTCAGACGATGGAAAGAGAGCGTCGCGTGCTGCTGCGGATCGCGATTGATAGCGTCGGGCCGCAACGCCGGGGCTGACCACGAACCCCCTCACTGCACGCTGACCGCCGAAAGACTACTTCAGCGCGTCGGCGGCCAGAGAGAAGTCGAAGATCCGCTCCAGCACCACCGGCTCCTTGATCCGGAGCGCTTCCCGGCCGATATCGAGAATTTCCCGCGCGGCGTTGTCATCCAAGATCCCGGTAAGCGAGATCGATCCCACGTCGTCCTCGTACATCCGTCGCGCCAGCCTGTGGTCCTTGACGCCGAGTTTTTTTTGAATGTAGGGGATCATGATCTCGGGATTGTCCTGGTAGAATTTGAGCGCCCGGTCCCAGGCGCGCAGGAACCGAACGATACGACCGCGCTTTTGTTTGATACTCGCGTCCGTTGTGACGACTCCCGTCTACAGATAACGCATGTGGTCTCGACCCCGCGCAAGCGCGCGGTAGCCGTGCTCCTCGGCCAGATAGGTTGACGGAGGGGTCATCATTCCGCCGGCGACCTTGCCCGTGAGCAGGGATTGAAGCCGGACACTCGTGTCCATGCTCAGCAGTATCACATCCTTTTGCGGATCAAGTCCCCTGGCCTGGAGGACGCGCCGCGTTATCACCGCCGCTGTGCCCTCTAAAGAGCCTACCGCGATCGGTTTGCCTTTCAGGTCCGCAGCGGCGGCGATCGAGGGCGCGACGATCAACTCGTGGACCGGCCTATCATGTGTCACGGAGATGACCTTGACGGGCAGCCCGCGAAGCGCCGCGGCAAAACCGCTGCCCGCGTGGCAGGTGACGTCGATCTCGCCGGCCATGAGGCTGCTGACGCCGATGATGCCGCGCACGACCAGCACCTGCAGATCCAATCCCTCCTCAACGAAGAAGCCTTTTTCTTGGCCATAGTAGAGGTGGGTGTAGCTCAGCGTCGGGCCTGGGATGCTTATATAGAAACGCTCGGCGGCGAGGGAGCTTGTCGCCAGAGCAAGCAGGGATGTCAAAACAAGCGAGCAGAAAAGACTACGGAGAGGCGATCCTAGCTGACCGGAAAAACCTGTCGAACGGACTCCATGCGGGCGCATACGAACCGTCCTCCTTGGCCGGGAATCTTGAGGCGGCTGGACGATACCACGAATGGCGCGCCACGCAAAGGGGGGAAAATAAAATGAAATGTTGGAGTGTTGGGTCTTAAATCCATTACTCCAGCACTCCAATCTCTGGATGGGTCTTTTTCAGCGGTCTGGCTTATCGACGGCCAGGAGAGCGCCGCATAAACTGCGGTCTAAAAGCGGCCTCCTGCTGGCCCGCGGCCTTCAACATCCCGGCTACTTTTATCCCCATCACGTCTTTGACGAACCGGTTGTCCCACATATGGTCCCGCAGTCGCTTGACCCGCTGGCGCAGCTTGTTCCGGCAAGCGAGGTCGTGCTTCGCCGCCTGGAGGTCGTTCAGGACGACAATCATCGTCCCTTCCCATCCCTTGCTGGTCAGTTGAAGGGTGAAAATCGACTCGCGCGCGTCGACACCATCGAGCAAACTGTAGCTCAGCTTCTTATCGACGCTGCGGATAATCTCTTTCAACGTCTCTTCATCCCCTTTAGGAACGGCGTGTCCGTACATGGCTGCCTCCTTCATTCAGTAAAAAAGCCCCTAAGACCATAGAAAGTCTTACGGGCTTCCAAAGACGAACTTTCCAACAGTCTCGACTGGAGCAAGTCTATGCGATCGGAACGGAAAGATCAATCGCGCGACGAAATGACGAGGCCGGTGCGCGGTGAATCAGGACCGCCGAAGGATGCCTAGTAAGCAAGTCCTCCCGCAGCCCTTCTTTGGGCGGGGATTCTCTCTCTGGCCGGGATCAACGTTCCGAACAGCAGGTCGGCCAGAGGCAGGACGACGTTGAGGTTGCTGAAATGGCGCTTGTGGTGCTGGTGGTGATGAGCGTCGAGCCAGGAAAAGAGCGCCGTCTGTTCAAACCAGCGGCCCTTGGGCACGTGCATGCAAAAGTGAAAATACTCGTAAAGGAAGTAATAAAACCCCAAGGCCGCGATCCCGCCGAAAAATATATCCGCCTGGAGCAGATGCTGGACCCAGAAAATCAGGGGCGCGTGCAGCCCGATGATCAAGGGCGCGTTCCACCAGGCGAATCTGATGTTCTTTTGGTCTTGCCCTTCGCGGAGAAAATAGCTGGGTCCGGAGCGGAAGATTCCATGGTGGATCAAGGCATGGGCGCGAAACGGATACCACCACAGCGGCTGGTGCATTATAAAACGGTGCAGCACCCACTCAAAGAAACTGGCGTAGAGAAACAACCCGACAAAGCCCGCACCTTCGGCCAAAAAGAACCTCATCTTTCCCTGGACTCCCTCTCCCGATAACCGTTGCGGCTAAGATTTCTAACCGCACTCAAACCAAAAAAAGGGGGCAAACCGACCCGTTGCCCCCTTTTCTGTTTATCGAAGAACTATGGAACTACCAGCGGTTGCGTCCGCCCCCGCCGTTCCTGTCGCCTCGACCACCGCCGCCACCGCCACCGCCACCGCCACCGCCATCGCGCTTCACCATCGGCTTGGCCTCGTTGACCACCAAGGTGCGCCCGTCGAGCTGGGTGCCGTTCAGGGTTTCAATGGCCTTCTGAGCCTCGCCCCCGGAAGCCATCTCCACAAAGCCGAAGCCCCGTGACTGGCCGGTGAATTTGTCCGAGATCACTCTGGCCGATTCAACGGTCCCGTGTGCCTCGAAGATTTCCTGCAGCCGCCCGTCCGTTACGGAATAAGGCAGGCCGCCTACGTATAGTTTATTACTCATGTTCTCCTCCTATCAGAGATTGTTGGTGTCTTGGACCCTGGAACCGGATCAGCGTCTGGAGCAGAACATGGGGAATGTAAAGGCTGGGACCACGCTCTGGTCGGTTTCCGTCTAGCTATCGTTTCGCAAGGAGAGACTGTCTGGGCCTTCAACTTTCAGTACTTACTATTTCAGGAGGCCCTATACCGAACTAGAGATTGTAATGTAGTCTATTTCCTGTCCTCACGCAAGGGCCGGGCGAACATTTATTTTAGGCCCGGTCGCCCGCCCGACGGCCGCCAATCGCGGGGATATCGCTTCCGGCAAGTCGGAAAGGATAGAATCCCGGCTGTAAATACGTTAAAGTGTTGATTCCTGTTTGATCGGCTCGTCCCTTGACGAGCCGTTCGTCGTAGCTAATCCTACAACCGGCAGAGGACTTATGAAACCGACTGCGCCCGATCGTCGCGGCGATATCCGCAATATCGCCATCATCGCTCACGTGGACCACGGCAAGACCACCCTGGTCGACGCCATGCTGCGCCAGAGCGGTATCTTCCGCGCCAACGAACAGCTGGTCGACCGCGTGATGGACTCCCTGGACCTGGAGCGGGAGCGCGGCATCACCATCATGGCAAAGAACACCTCCATCCATTACGGCGGCGTCAAGATCAATATCGTTGACACGCCGGGCCATTCCGACTTCGGCGGCGAGGTGGAGCGGACCCTGGCGATGGTGGACGGCGTGATGCTGCTGGTCGACGCCTCCGAGGGTCCCCTGCCGCAGACGCGCTTCGTTCTCAAAAAGGCGCTGGAGGCGAGGCTGCCGCCCATCGTCTGCATCAACAAGATCGACCGCGCCGACGCCCGTCCGGCGGAAGTCCTGGACGAGATCTACGACCTGTTCATCGATCTCGATGCCAACGACGAGCAGCTCGACTTTCCCATCGTTTACGCCAACGCGCGCGCCGGAACCGCGAGCCGCGACTTGCAGACACCCGCGGAAAATCTCAAGCAGTTGTTCGATCTGATCCTCGAAGCGATCCCGGGGCCGCCGGCCGACCCGTCGGCGACCACGCAGCTCCAGGCCAATAACCTCGACTACGACGACTACGTCGGGCGGCTGGCGATCGGACGGTTAAGGAGCGGCACGCTCGCTCCGGGGCAGTACACTCTCTGCCGCGCCGACGGCTCGTTCAAGCCTGTAAAAGTCACTCAAATCTATGGCTGGGAAGGGCTTAAGCGGATGGAGCTGGAGTCGGCGGGCGCCGGCGATATCGTGGCGGTGGCGGGCATCGAGGAGATTCAGATCGGCGACACCATCGCCGACCGGGAGAAGCCCGAGCCTCTCCCTCCGCTCCGGATCGACGAGCCGACGATCGCGATGATCTTCAGCTCCAACAACTCTCCGTGGGCCGGGCGCGAGGGAGATTTCGTCACCTCGCGCAAGCTGCGCGAGCGGCTCGCTTACGAGCAGCGCAAGAACGTGAGCCTGCGCATCGAAGAGACCGACTCGCCGGACGCCTTTCGAGTCACCGGGCGGGGAGAGTTCCAGCTCGCGATCGTGATCGAGACGATGCGCCGCGAAGGCTACGAGCTACAGGTATCGAAACCGACCGTCATCACTCGCGAGAACGGCGGCGTGGTCCAGGAGCCGATGGAGCTCTTGTTGATCGACATTCCGGAGGAGCACATCGGCATCGTCTCCCAACTGCTCGCGACGCGGCGCGGCAAGATGACCAAGATGGTCCACGGCGGCTCGGGCCGGGTGCGGCTGGAATTCTCCGTGCCGTCGCGCGGGCTGATCGGCTTTCGCTCCCGCTTTCTCACCGACACGCGCGGCACGGGCATCATGAACGCCCTGTTCGACGGCTGGGCGCCGTGGCACGGGCCGATCCAGGCGCGGAGCAACGGCGCAATGGTGGCGGACCGCGAAGGCATGACGACGCCGTACGCCGTATTTCATCTCCAGGAGCGCGGTGCGCTCTTTATCGCGCCCGGAACGCAGGTGTACGAGGGCATGGTGGTCGGCGAGTATTCCCGCGACAACGACCTCAACATCAATATCACGCGCGAGAAAAAATTAACCAACATCCGCGCCGCCGGCCGCGACGAGAATATCTTGATCACGCCCCACCGCGAGATGGGGCTGGAGCAAGGCATCGAGTGGATCGGCGACGACGAGCTGGTCGAAGTGACGCCGCAGTCGATTCGCCTGCGGAAAAAGATTCTCAAGCAAAGCGCGCGCCCACGCAAGCGCGGCGAAGAGGATGTGGGATGAACGAGCGGTATTGACATCGCGCGGCGGCGCGACTAGTCTCGGCCTCGAAAACAAACCAGGGAGGGAATCGTTATGTATCAAACCAACATGTACGAAGGCATGACGGCCGAGACCGTCACCGTGCAGGGGTTCAAAGGGGACAAAATTAACGCCTACTTCGCCAAGCCGCTGGGCGAGGGGCGCTTTCCGGGAATGCTCCTGATTCACCATGCTCCCGGCTGGGACGAATGGTACAAGGAGTGCACACGCCGGTTTGCCCATCACGGCTATCTCACGATTTCGCCCAATCTCTATTTTCGCGACGGCCACGGGACGCCGGAAGACGTCGGCGCCAAAGTGCGGGCTGCGGGCGGCGTAGCGGACGAGCAGGTCCTGGGCGACCTCGACGGGGCGATGCAGTTTCTCCGCGGGCAATTCAATCTCAACGGCAAGATCGGCGTCTTCGGCACCTGCTCGGGCGGACGCCACGGCTTTCTCGCCGCATGCCGTCTGAAGGGCATATCCGCGCTGGTCGAATGCTGGGGCGGTCGGGTCGCGGCCTCGAAGGAAGAGCTTACGCCTAAACAGCCGGTCGCGCCGATCGATTACACCAAAGATCTCTCCTGCCCGATGATCGGGCTGTTCGGCAACGACGACAAAAGCCCCTCGCCCGAGCAGGTCAACAAGCATGAAGAGGAGCTTAAAAAGCACGGCAAGAACTATGAATTCCACCGCTACGACGGCGCGGGCCACGGCTTTTTCTACTACGACCGGGCCGCCTACCGGCAGGAGCAGACGATGGACGGCTGGAAGAAAGTCTTCGCCTTCCTGGAAAAGCACCTGGCGAAGTAATCGACGCAAAGCCGTGTTCGTGCTCGTGACTCGTGCTCGTGAGGAGGGGGCCCGAACACGAACACGAAACTTCTGAGTAGCGCTTCGTAGTGACACGAACACGTTTAAGGAGACGAACGATGTGCACGATGATCGCCAAGCAGATAAAGATCGCCGGCAGCGGCAAGGGGGCGGATAGCTGGTTCAAAGTCGCCGAGGCCAATGTCTCCTACGACCACCCCTACGATGTCCCGCTGGAGCATGCGCTCAATATCGACTTCGTCAATGAGGCGCAGGGCCCCGGCGCGCGCGTCGCCGTCGAACTCGACGTGACGTCCGCCCGCAAGCTCGTGCAAACCATTCTGGATGTCTTAAAGCAGGCCGAGACCGGCGGCCATTTAGAGGAGGCGGATCGCGCCGAGAGCCGATGAAGAATTTAGCAGCGCTCGCCGTGATTGCTTCAGCGCGTCTTCGGCCCTGACTCCTCCGGGAAAATTGCCGCCACCGGCACTTCCAGCAGGCAGCCCAAAGGCGGCGGATCGAGGACGCTCAGACAGGCCGGCTCCCCGGGCTCCGACGGGCTGTTCGCCTCGATCGTCGCGACGAGGTTAGCGACCGCGGCCGCGTCTTCCGGCCTCCCCGTCACCGTGAGGTAGGACTCGTATCGCGAGAGCCACGCGCGCAGGCCGGGTTCAAGGGGCCAGTGGCGTGACAAACGAAAGCGCGACAGCGTCTGCAGCTCCTCACGCGCCTTTTCGAAGGCGGCCCGCGCGCCATCCTTGTCGCCCGCCCGGAACAGCAACCGATCCACGTTGCTCCACACCGCGAGATTCATCGTTTCGCTGAAGTTCGAGCCGAGATTGCGCATCGTGTGCGCGAGCTTCTGCGCGACATCGAGCGATTCCTCGAACCGCCCGGACCTCACGAGCAGAGTGACGAAGTTGTTCGCCTCGCGGGGATAAGGGAAGTAGTACTTGTCCTGCGGTTGCTGCACGCGCGGATGGATCCTTACGACCTCGGTTACCTTGTCCTGGAGCGCGTATGCCTGGAAGAGCGGGACGGCATAGGCGTTGATTTCGATGGGTCCGATCTCGGCCTTGTCAGCTCGCTCGATCGCGAGTTCGAGGAGCGACTGCGCGCCGGCCAGGTCCCCGGCCTTGAGCGCGGCGATGCCCTCGTCGCGGATCTGGTGGGGCTTGCGCGGGTCGGCGGGCTCGCGCCGCAAGTATGCGATCCCCGCTCCCACCGCAAGGACCGCCACGACAATTGTGACTAAGCCGACGCGCTTCATGGGAGCTCGACGAAGCAGTACTCGGTCTCGCGACCGATCGTCATCGAATAGCACCCCCGCGCGAGCCGGGGCGAGCTTCGCGCGACCTCCTCCTCCCCGGCCCGGCGCTCCCTCGCAAGCGCGGCGATCTCCGCGGACC
>JBGPGE010000124.1:0-13079 GCA_041483675.1 Binatia bacterium | reverse complement strand
GGGACTGCGGGGAATTGAACCGGCAGAGATTCAAAAGATGAGCGAGGTTGTCCTAAAACTGGCGGCGGTCACCAAAACCTTCGGGCCGCTCAAGGCGGTGCGTTCGCTCTCGCTGGAAGTGAAAAAAGGCGAGATCGCCACGCTCCTCGGCCCCAGCGGCTGCGGCAAGACCACCACGCTGCGCCTCGTCGCCGGATTGGAGGAGCCCGACGAGGGCGAGATTTTCGAAGCCGGCAAGCTCATCGTTTCCGTCCAGCAAGGGCTGTTCACCCCGCCTTACAAGCGCAACATGGGAATGGTCTTTCAATCCTACGCCCTCTGGCCGAACATGACCGTGGCCCAGAACGTCGCCTTTCCACTGGAGCTGCGCGGAGTGGCGTCGAAAATCATCCGGGAAAAAGTCCGCGGCGCATTGGAGCTGGTGAACCTCGGCCAACTGGAGCAACGGCCCGTCCCGCTGCTCTCCGGCGGGCAGCAACAGCGCGTCGCCCTGGCCCGGGCGCTGGTTTATGAGCCGGACCTGCTGCTGTTGGACGAGCCGTTTTCCAATCTCGACGCCAAGCTCCGCGAGCAGATGCGGGTCGAAGTCAAACTGCTGCAAAAAAAATTGGGCATCAGCGCGCTGTTCGTCACGCACGACCAGATCGAAGCGATGAGCCTGTCGGACCGGGTCGCCGTCATGCACGACGGCGACATCGAGCAGCTCGGCGCCCCGCTGGAGCTTTACGAGCGCCCGCGCACTCCTTTCGTGCGCGACTTTTTGGGCAAGACGATCATCCTTCAAGGCACGGTCGCCGCGAAGGAGCGGGAGCGGATCGCCGTCAAGATGGCGGGCGCTCCACGCGACTTGAGCTGCCTCAACCACGCCTCGCCCGGCGTGGCCGTCGGCCAGAAAGTCTGCCTCGCCATCCGCCCCGAGGACATCGCGGCCCGGCTCTCTCCCGGCGACGACGAGAACTCTTTGAGAGGCTCGATCGAAACCTGCCTCTTTGTCGGCGATCACTACGAGGTCCACCTCCGGCTCGACGGCGGCGGCCTGATATTTTTCTACCTCCCGCGCGGCGCCGACCTGGAAGAGGGCCGCGTGATCTACGTCAAATTTCCCCCTGAGCGAGTGAGCATATGGCCGGCGTAAGCGCAACCGTTTTGCCCGCCCGCCTGCGGCGCTGGGAGATGCAGACCCTGTTGTTCAATCTGGTCCTGGCGACGCTGGCCTTTGTGGTTCTCTATCCGCTGATGCTGATCGTGCTGAACAGTTTTCAGACCGCGCTCCCCGGCGAGGCGATCGCCTACAGCCTTAAGGGCTGGCGCGCGGCCCTGACCGAGCCGGGCATGCGGGCGGCGGTCGCCAACACGATCGGGCTCAGTCTCACGCGCGAGCTGATAGCGCTCCCGCTGGCGATCGTGCTGGCCTGGCTGCTGGCGCGCACAGACCTTCCCGGCCGGGAGTGGTTCGGCTTCATGTTTTGGCTCTCTTTTTTTCTCCCTTCCCTGGCCGTGACCCTGGGTTGGATCCTGCTGCTGGATTCGCAGTACGGCCTGCTCAACACGGCCGTGGCGCGGCTCTTTTCTCTCAAACAAAACCCGTTCGACATCTACTCCTGGTGGGGCATCGTCTGGACTCACCTGATGAGCCTGTCGATTTCCGTCAAAGTCATGCTGCTCGCGCCGGCGTTCCGCAACATGGACGCGTCGCTGGAGGAGGCGGCGCAGGTTTGCGGCGCCTGGCCGCTCAAGACTCTCCGGCGCGTCATCGTGCCGGTGATGGCGCCGGCGATTACCATCGTCGCGCTCATGTCGGCTATTCGAGCCCTGGAGGCGTTCGAGATCGAATTGATTCTGGGCGCGCCCAAACGCATCGACGTCTATAGCACCAAGATCTTTCGCCTGCTGCGCCAGGAGCCTCCCTCCTTCGCGCCGGCGACCGCGCTTAGCGTGATCACGTTGGCGCTGATGCTGCCGATGATCGCGCTGCAGCGCTGGGTCACCACGCGGCGACGCTACACCACGGTCACCGGACAGAGCAAAAGTCAGCGGCTGCGCTTGAGGCGCTGGAAGTGGCCGGCCTTTTCGCTGGTCTTGTCGGTCGTGCTGTTGTTGACGGTCGTGCCGGCGCTCTCCTTGTTGATGGGGACGTTCATGCGGCTTTACGGATTTTTCAACCTGGCCGAGCCCTGGACGCTCAGGAATTGGCGCGACGTGCTGCACGATCCAATTTTTTTAAGCTCCTTCGGCAACACCTTCCTGCTCGGACTCGGCACGGCCGTCCTGGCGGTGTTTGTCTATTCCCTGGTCGCCTATATCGCCGTGCGCACGCGCTTTTGGGGCCGGGCGGCCCTGGACCTGCTCTCCTGGCTCCCCTTCACGCTTCCCGGAATTATTTTGAGCCTGGGATTTTTGTGGCTCTTCCTGGATGTCCCGCTGTTCCGGCCGTTCTACGGCGGCCTGTTTCTGTTGGTCCTGGCCAGCTCGCTCAACAGCATGACGCTGGGGGTGCAGGTCATCAAAAGCAACATGGTGCAGTTGGGCTTCGATCTCGAAGAGGCCGCCTGGGTGACGGGAGGGACGCGCTGGTACACCTTTCGCCGCGTGGTGTTGCCCTTATTGACACCGGTGCTGCTGCTGGTCGGGATCATGAGTTTTATCTCGGCCACGCGCAACATCAGCCACATCGCGCTGCTGGTCACGAGCGCCAACCGGCCGTTGGCGATGCTCCAGTTGGACTTCATGGCCGACGCGCGCTACGAGGCGGCCGCGGTAGTGGGAACGATCGTCGTGCTGCTGACCGTCGGAGTCGCGCTGGCCGCGCGCCTGTTCGGCCTGCGCGTGGGCCTTCATCACGGAGGATGACAAGCGATGGAACCGTATCGCGATCAGCGTGAATATATCGACCTCCTTGAGCGGCTCGGCGAGGTGAAGCGCATTCGCGCCGAAGTGGATTGGGACCTGGAGATCGGCGCGATCACGCGCAAGGTCTGCAATCAACGAGGGCCGGCGCTGCTCTTTGAGAACATCAACGGTTACCAGCGCACGCTTTGCCGGCGGCTCTTCACCAACGGGCTGGGAACGAAAGCGCGCCTGAACCTCGCGTTGGGCCTGCCGGCCGAGAGTTCTTACAGGGAAATCGTGCGGGTCATGAAGGAGCGCTGGTCCAAGCCGCTCGACTCGATCGTCGTCAAAGACGCCCCGGTCAAAGAGAACGTGGTCCGGGGCGACAAAGTGGACCTCTTCCAGCTCCCCGTTCCCCGCTGGCACTATCGCGACGGCGGCCGCTACCTCGTCACCTCCGCCGCGACCGTGACGCGCGACCGCGACAGCCGCCAGTTGAACGTCGGCGTCTATCGCGGGATGCTCTCGACGCGCAACAGCATTCCGATGCTGCTCGCCGCCAGTCAGGGCTGGGGCACGCACCTGGCCAAGTATCAGGAACGGGGCGAGGAGATGCCGATGGCCGTCGTGATCGGCGAGGACCCGGCCATCTTCATGTGCGCGGCGGCGCCGATTATCCATCCCAATTGTTCCGAATATGAATTTGCCGGCGCGCTCAAGCAGCGGCCGATCGAGCTCACCCGCTGCGAGACCTCCGACCTGCTGGTTCCCGCGGGGGCCGAGATCGTCCTCGAAGGAAAGATATCCGGCGACCCCAAGACTTTTGAGCAGGAAGGTCCGTTCAGCGAGTACACCGGCTACATGGCCGGCGACCGGGCGCCGCGCCACACCTTCCGCGTCGAGTGCGTCACCCACCGCTCCGATCCCGTCTTTACCGGCTGCATCACCAGCCGGAGTCCCGGCCGCCACGCCGAGACCGCGACCTTCACCTGCGCGACCTTCTCGGCGGCGGTGTGGAACGCTCTGGAGCAGATCGTGCCGAACGTCACCGGGGTGTGGACTCCCGTGGCGCGCGAGAACCTGCGGGTGCAGATCAAAAAGCTCTATCGCGGCCACGCCCAGCAGGTGGCGAACGCGATCTGGGCGTCGAAGCTCGGCAACTACGCGGCCAAGCACTTGATCGTGGTCGACGACGACATCGACATCTTCGACGACGCCGCCGTGGAGTGGGCGCTCGCCTATCGCGTCAACGCCGCAATGGGAGACGTCTCCTTTTTTCCGGACACGATCGGCTCGATGCTCGACCCCAGCGTGCCGCTGGAAACGCGGGACGCGAAGAAATACGGGATGGGAAAATGGACCCGCGTCCTCACCGACGCGACGATCAACTGGGAGCTGGAGCCGAGGGCCGAGTACGGCGGCAAGCGCTATCCGCCGCTGGCCACGGACATCGACCCGGAGCACGAGGCGCTGGTCGAGAGACGGTGGAAAGAGTATGGACTTTAAACTGGGCGACGTTTTATGAGCCAGCCGTTTCTCACCGCCCGCAATCTCGTCAAGCGCTTCGGCCAGACGGCTGCCGTCAACAACGTCAGCTTCGAGGTCAAGAAAGGCGAGGTGCTGACGCTGCTTGGGCCGAGCGGCTGCGGCAAAACCACCACGCTCCGCATGGTCGCCGGCTTCGAGCAGCCCGACGAGGGCGAGATTGCGATCGAGAATACGGTGATCGTGTCCGCCGCGAAGCGGATTTTTGTCCCGCCGGAAAAACGGCGGATGGGAATGGTCTTCCAATCCTACGCGATCTGGCCCCACATGACGGTGTTTGAAAATGTCGCCTATCCGCTGAGACGGCGCGGTGTCAAAAAGGCGGTGGTCCAGGAAAAAGTTTCCGAAGTCCTGGAGCTGGTCGGGCTGGGAAAAATGGAAAACCGTCCGGCGACGCTTTTAAGCGGCGGCCAGCAGCAGCGCGTCGCGTTGGCGAGGGCGCTGGTTTATTCGCCGCAAATACTGCTGCTTGACGAGCCGCTGAGCAATCTCGACGCGAAGCTCAGGGAACAGATGCGCGTGGAGCTTAAGGAGCTGCAGAAGCGGCTGTCGATCACCGTCATCTTCGTGACTCACGATCAGATCGAGGCCATGACGCTGTCGGACCAGTTGGCCGTGATGAACCTGGGGGAGATCCATCAGATCGCTCCGCCGCGCGAGATCTACGAGCGGCCGCGCACTCGCTTTGTGCAAGAGTTTATCGGCCGTGTGATCTGGCTGGAGGGGCGGCTGGCGGAGATCGAGCCCGCCGGCGCCTCCGTCGAGCTTGCGGGGGATGAACCGACCTCTATCCTCTGCCGACAGATGAGCGAGGGCGTAAAAAAGGGAGATGAGGTGATCGTCGGGATTCGCCCCGAAAGCATCACGCTCGCCAAGGAAAAGATCGCAGGCGGGTCGAACCAACTGCCCTGTTTTCTGGAAAAGCGGCTTTTTCTCGGCGACCGGATCGAATGCCATCTCCGATATGGCGATGCGAGATTTACTCTGGTGACGCCGATAACGGAGAGCTTCTCCAACGGCCAGAAGGTCTGCCTCTGCCTGCCGCCCGACTCGGTTTTTATCTGGGCCAAGCCCAAGGGACTCACGGACTGAAGAAAAAAGGAGGATACGTCGATGCGTTACTCCCGCGAAAATGGAACCATGAGTACTAAACGATCAGCCTTCATCTCAGGCAGATTCCCTCACCCTCGCCCTCTCCCAGAGGGAGAGGGTTGGGGTGAGGGTTTTCCTGGTCAAGGGCGAAGCGCAGCGATTCATGAACGCTCCCGCGTTGCATTGAAAGTCGCCTGTTTAATTCTGATCAGCGCCCTTCTCCCCTCCGGGAGCGCGCGCGCCGCGCAGGCCGGCTGGCAGGAAGAATGGTCGAAAACAATCGAGGCCGCCAAGAAGGAGGGGAAAGTGGTCGTCTCCCTTCCGGCGAGCGCCGATCTGCGCAAAGGGATGGAGGAGGCCTTTGGCCGAAGGTTCCCCGGAATCAAGCTCGAGCTGTTTACCGCCAGAGGCGGAGAAGCGACCAGAAGAATCGTGGACGAGTTTAAGGCCGGGGTGCGCTATTTCGACATTCACGTCGGCGGAACAACTTCGGTTGTTATGGAGTTCCTGCCGGAAAATATGTTGGACCCGGTCGAGCCTTATTTTCTCCTGCCGGAGGTGAAGGACCCTAAGAACTGGTGGGCGGGCCATATGTGGATCGATCGGGCGCGGAAATATGTCTATGGCTTTCAGGCCTACACGTTTGCCAACGTCTGGTACAACGCCAAGCTGTTGAAACCGGAAGAGGTCCTTTCCTACGACGACTTTCTCAATCCTAAATGGTCGGGAAAAATCGGCATCCTCGACCCGCGCACTCCGGGCGCGGGCGACTCGACCTGGTCCTACCTCTATATGGTGAAGGGAGAAGAATATCTCAAAAAGCTCGTTGCGCAGAAGCTGCTCGTCGACCGCAACCAGCGCCAGCTCGCCGAAGCCCTCGCGCGCGGGAAGGTCGCTCTCACCCTTGGGCTCACGGAATATAGTTTTTTGCCCTTCATGGAAGCCGGTCTCCCCGTAAAGCCGCTTCCCACGCCGCGTGAGGGCACCTACACCACCGGCGGCAGCGGTCACCTGACCATCATCAAGAACCCTCCCCATCCGAACGCGACCAAGGTGTTCGTCAACTGGCTGCTCAGCAAAGAGGGACAGGATATCTTCGGCAAAGGTCTTGGACAAGGGACGCGACGGCTGGACGTGGACACCAAGTGGCTCAAAGAGCTCGGCGTGCTGGCGGCAAAGGACTTTTTAACGACCGAGCAGTTCTTCGCGCAAGAGAACCAATCGGAGGAAAAAGTGGAGACGGTGCGCAAGCCGGCCCTGGCAATCTCGGAGAAACTGTTCCAGTAGAAAGCGAAGCTCATGATTCACGAGAGCGCTCTGCCGACGAAGGCGCAGCCGATTCGGGTCGATCTCACCCTCTTGCTCACGACGCTGTTGCTCGCCCTCGTGGCCTTCGCGGTGCTGCTGCCGTTGGCGATCCTTATCGTCAACAGCTTCCAGCTCGCCAGGCCGGGGGCGCCGGCGGTTTTCGGACTTGCGGGATGGAGAGAGGCGGTCAGCAGTCCGGGAATTTTGAGCGCCGTCGAGTACACATTTTCTCTCGCGATCATCCGCCAGATCATCGCCCTGTTCGTGGGGATCATCCTTGCATGGCTTATCGCCCGCACCGATCTGCCGGCGAAAGGCTGGCTGGAGTTTGCCTTCTGGCTATCGTTTTTCTTCCCCCCTCTGCCGCTGACGCTCGGCTGGATTTTGCTCTTGGACCCTAAGTTCGGGCTCATCAATCAATGGCTCATGAATCTCCCCTTCGTTCATGAGCCGCTGTTCAACATCTATTCTTTCTGGGGAATCGTCTGGGCCCACATGACCGGCTCCATCGGCGTAAAAGTCTTGTTGCTGACGCCGGCCTTCCGCAATTTGAACGCCGAATTGGAGGAGTCCTCGCGGATCGCGGGAGTGGGGCCTATGGGCACCCTCTTCCATGTCGTTGTGCCGGTGATGATGCCGGCGATTTTGGTCTCGACCATCCTCGGCCTCATCCGCTCTCTCGAGGCGTTTGAGATCGAGTTGATTCTCGGAGTCCCCGCAGGGATTAATGTCTACTCGACCAAGATCTACGAGTTCGTCAGCCATTCGCCGCCGCGCTTTTCCACCGCCACGGCCTTGAGCGCGATTTTCCTCGCGGTTCTCCTGCTGCTCGTCGCTCTCCAGCGCCTCTACATCGGGCGGCGAATTTATACCACGCTCACCGGCCGCGGCTTCAGCACCCGGCCGATCGCGCTCGGCCGGTGGCGCACCCCGGCCTTCATCCTGGTGGCCGCGCTCGGGCTGGTGATTACGGTGGTGCCGTCCCTCTTTCTCCTCCTCGGGACTTTCATGAAGCTCTTCGGCCATTTCGACATTCGCGGCGCCTGGACGCTCGACAACTGGCGACACATCTTCAACGACCCGGTGCTGCTGCGCTCGTTGTGGAACACTGTGGCGGTCGGCCTCGGCGCCGGCCTTGCCGGAGCGATCTTATTTTCTCTAATCGCCTACGTCGTCGCCAAGACTCGGGCTCCCGGCCGCTGGCTCCTGGATCTTCTCTCCTGGCTGCCCTGGTCGATCCCCGGAGTGCTGATCAGCGTCGCGCTGTTTTGGACTTTCCTGCAAACGCCCCTCTTCCGGCCGATCTACGGCACGATCTACCTTTTGATCATCGCGATGGTCATCAAGAGCATGCCGATCGGCGTGCAGCTGATCAAGAGCGTGCTCATGCAGCTTGGCAACGAGATGGAAGAGGCGGCGCGGATATCCGGCGGCAACTGGCTCTCCACTTATTGGCTGATCGTCGTCCCGTTGATCTATCCCGCGCTCCTCACCGTCGGGCTGGTGACGTTTATCTCGGCGGCGCGGGACATCAGCACCGTGGTGCTGCTCGGCAGGGGCGAGTCCAGAACGCTGTCGCTTTTGATGTTGGACTACACCGTGGGCGCGGATTTTGAAAAGGCCACGGTGGTCGCCGTCATGATCGTCGCCCTGGTCACCGTGGCGGCGCTGGTGGCGCGCGCGGTCGGTGGACAGATAAGCGTGAGGAGTTGAGAGCTTGCGGCACCTCTCGTCATTCCCGCGCAAGCGGGAATCCAGAACCCCCACTAAATCTCCCCCTTGCTAAGGGGGAGACAAAGAGGGGGTATGGATTCCGGCTCGCGCCAGCCTTCGGCTGGCTTGGCCGGAATGACGTTGGGAATTGGTAACGAATTTATGAAACACCACGCCGGCGCTGAGGGAGAAAATTGATGAACGAAAACTATCCCGTTGACCTCAGGGAATTTCTCCAGTCGTTGGAGCGGCGCGGCAAGCTTTACCGCTGGCGGCGGCCGGTCAACAAAGACACTGAGCTGATGCCGCTCATGCGGCTGCAATACCGCGGCCTGCCCGACGAGGCCCGGCAGGCATTCCTGTACGACAACGTCACCGACGGCGAGCAGCGCCGTTACGGTAAAGTCGTCACCGGCGTTTACGGCGCCTCGCGCCAGATCATCGCTTTGGGGTTAGGCTGCGAAGCGCCGCAGGCGATCTACGAGAAATGGCGTCACGCCCTGGCGCATCTGATCCCGCCCACGACGGTAGAACGGGCGGCGGCCCAGGAGGTCATTTACACCGGCGATGAGCTGAAAAAATTCGGGTTGGCCGGCCTGCCGGCCCCGGTAGAAGAGCCGGGCTTCAGCGGCGGCATCCGCGTCACGGCGCCCTTCATCACGCAAGACCCGGAAACCGGCGTCCGCAACGTCGGGATGTACAGCGGCCACTTTCGCGCGCAGGATCGCCTGCTCGCCGGGATCGCCAAGAGCCACCACGCCATGCTCTATCATTACCAGAGCGCCCGGCGGCGGAGCGAGCCTCTGCCCGTGGCCTTCGTCCTGGGAACGCTCCCCGACATCACCTATGTGGCGGCGGCGAATCTCCCCTATGGAATCGACGAGCTGGAGGTCGCCGGCGGTATTCGCGGGCGAGCGGTGGAGATGGTGCGCTGCAAGACTATTCCCATCGATGTCCCCGCCGAGTCCGAGATCGTCATCGAGGGAGAGATGTCAACTCAGGAGACGGAGCAGGGAGAGCCGTTCAGCGACTATCCCGGCTATCTGATGGCGGAGCGGGACCACCGGCCGGTCATACACGTTAAGGCGATCACGCACCGCCGCGATCCCATCTTCACGGCGATCCTGGTCGGCCTGCCGCCGAGCGAGTCGAACGCGATCTCGCGCACCTGCCGCGAGATGATGCTCTATAACTTTCTCAAATACAGTTGCAATCTGCCCGAGGTTCTTGAAGTCTGCTGCCCGGAGATGGGCGGCGGCTGGAACTGGTGGGTGATCCGCATGCGCAAGAGCCATCCGAGCAAACCGTCGCAGGCGCTGCAGGCGGCCTCGGGCATGGACCCGGCCAACAAAGTGATCATCGTCGTCGATGAGGACATCGATCCGACCGACGCCGACATGGTGATGTGGGCGATGAGCTTCGCCATGCAGCCGCACCGCGACGTTCGCATCATCACCGGGCGCGTGCCGCTGCTCGACCCGTCCGCCTATTCGTTGATGAGCAAGCCGGAGGATCGCAGCTTTCCGCCGCCGGTCGGCTGCTCCGGTATGCTGATTGACGCGACGCGCAAGGGGCCTTATCCGCCGGTGGGGCTGCCGAAGCGGCCGTTTATGGAAAAGGCGCTGGAGATCTGGCAGGCGGAAGGCCTCCCTTCCGTGAAACTTAAAACGCCCTGGTACGGCTACCCGCTGGGATTGTGGAGCAGCGAGGATGATGCGCTCGCCGACGCGGTTGCGAAGGGCGACTATTTCGCCGCGACCCGACAGGCCAAAAAATAATGGCTCGTCACTACAAAGATCTCCGCGAGTATCTGGCCCGGCTGGAAAGGAGCGGCCTGCTCGTGCGCGTCCGCGAGCCGATCGACAAAAACCGCCACTTGATGCCGCTCACGATCTGGCAATATCACGGGCTCAAATCCGACGAGCGCAAAGCCTTCCTCTTCGAGAATGTCACCGACGGAAGCGGCAGAAAATACCAAGGCTCGGTCGCCGTCGGCCTGCTCGGCGCGTCGAAGAAAATTTATTCTCTGGCGGCCGACGCGGCGCCGGAGCGGATTCAAGAGAAATGGCTTCGGGCGCTCTCCCGCCCGATTCCGGCGAGAAAGGTCAGAACGGGGCCGGTCAAGGAAGTCATCCTCAAAGGCAAGGCGCTGGAGAAGTCCGGCGGCCTGGAAGCGCTGCCTCTCCCGATCAGCAATCCCGGCTTCGACGGCGCGCCGTTTTTCACCGCGCCGTTCTGCGTCACGCGCGATCCCGAGACGCGGAAGCTCAACGTCGGCACCTACCGCATGATGCTCAAAGGAAGAACCAAAACCGGCATCAGCGTCCCGCCCGCGCAACATATCGGCATCCACTTTCACAAGGCGAGGGAGATGGGCAAGCCGCTCGAGATGGCCGTGATTCTCGGCGCCGCGCCGGCCATCGGGCTCACGAGCGTCTCGAAAATCCCCTACGGCATGGAGGAGTACGCCGTGGCGGGCGCGCTGGCGGGGAGAGCGATCGATCTCGTCCGCTGCGAGACGGTCGATCTGGAAGTCCCGGCCCGGGCGGAGATCGTCCTGGAGGGCGAGATTCCCACGGACTACGCGGAGCCGGAAGGGCCGTTCGGCGAGTACACCGGCTACATGGGCGGCAAGATGCTGAACCGGGTGTTCAACGTCAAGTGCATCACCCACCGCCGCGATCCGATCCTTCAGATGTTCAACGAAGGCATCCCGAGCGAATCGAGCCTGATGCGCAAGCTCAGCTACGAGGCGGTCGTCTGGAAGTTTCTCCACCAGGACTGCAACATCCCCGGCATCCAGAGAGTCTCTTTTCACGAGTGGGGCGGGAGTTGGAAATATTGCGTGATCCAGATGAACAAGACGACGCCGGCCCAGCCCTGGCAGGCGCTGATGGCGGCCTCGGCCTTCGACCCCAACCTGGGAAAAGTCGTTGTTGTAGTCGACGAAGATATCGATCCCGACGACGCGGATGCGGTCAACTGGGCGCTGAGCTTCCGCATGCAGCCCCAGCGCGACAGCCGCGTCATCACGCACAAATACGCCGCGCTCGATCCGTCCGCCGCGCCGCCCGGCTCGCCGGTGGAAGAGGCCCGCTTCCCCTCGCCGTCGGGCTGTTCGGCGCTGCTCATGGACGCGACGCGCAAGTGGCCCTACCCGCCGGTGGCCTTGCCGGGGAAGGAATACATGGAGCGGGCGAAGAAAATCTGGGAGGAGCTGGGGCTTCCGGCCTTGACCCCGAAAATGCCGTGGTATGGCTACAGCCTGGGCCGCTGGTCGAAAGAGAACGAAGAAGAAGCGGAGATGGCGGCGCGCGGAGAATATGAGGAAGTAGCCGAGCGGCTCGCCAAGGCGGGCGCGAAGATCGAAAATTTTTAGCTCGGGTTATTCAGATCGCCCCTTTCACCGGGCTAACGAATTTTTGGAGGGAGGTCTCCGATGAAGCATATTCGAACGCTTGCGGTCGTAATGTTGACTTGGCTGGTCGTACCGGCGCCGTCGAAGAACAGCTTCCAAGCGTTCGCCGGTGAGGCGCAAAAAGGCGAGCGGCTAAGAATCGCCTACGCCTCCGTCACCGGCAATCGGATTTCGCTCTGGGCCGCGCAGGACGTGGGCTTCTTCGCGCGCCAGGGATTCCAGGCTGAGCTTATTTTTATCGCCAGTTCGAGCATGGGCGTGCCCGCGCTGATCGCCGGGGAGTTTCCGATGTTCTCCGGCTCTCCGGAAACCGCCGCTCAGGCGGCCGTCAGCGGAATTAATCTGGTCATCATCGCGAGCAACGAGCCGACGCAGTATAAATTAATCGTTCAGCCGACGATTAAAAAGGCCGAAGAGCTTAAAGGGAAAAAAGTCGGCATCGACCGGATCGGCGGCTCAAGCTACTATGCGACGCGGCGGATGCTGGAAAAGGTGGGGCTCAAGCCGCAGGACGTCGAGTTCCTGCAGGTGGCGGGCGGAGGCTCCCAGCGAGTGGCGGCTTTCCACTCGGGGATTCTCGCCGCCGTGGTGACCACGATAGAACGATTCGAGCGGGCGAAAGTCCCCTACCACGTTCTGGCCGACGCGCTCAGTCTGGGGGTGAGAATTATCGGCAGCTCCGTCATTACCAGCCGGACCTTCCGGGATCGAAATCGGGATATTCTATTGAGGTTCATCAGGGCTCTGGTCGAGGCGAGCCACTGGACGAAAAACCCGAAGAACCGGGACGGTGTGCTGAAGGTCTTCCGCCGCAACCTCAGGATCGACGATCCGGCGGTGCTCGATTTGAATTACCGATTATATGTCGATCCACTGCCGCTTTTTCCTTACACAAATATGGAGGACCTCCGCTCGAACCTCTCGGATCTGGCCGAGAGCAACCCCAAGCTACGAGAGCTGAAGTTATCCGAGCTGGTCGACAACAGTTTTGTTCAACGAGTCGAGGCGGAAAGCGTGAAACCGGCTCGCTGAGCCTTCGAAGCTTTAAGAGAGGGGGAAGAGACATGGCCAAAGCGCCGAAGACCTTTGATGAGTGGTACGTCAAGAGCTCGTACCAGAATTTTGCCCGGCAAGAGGGAGTTCCTCTCTATGAAGGCAGCGCGCTCGAAGATCT
>JBGPGE010000123.1:0-13094 GCA_041483675.1 Binatia bacterium | reverse complement strand
TCTGTGGGTGCTTTTGCGCGACCAGGTGACCGCTCATCGGCGCCGAGGACTCGATCTGAGACTATTTGCGATCCCAAGTCACCGTTTCGCATTGATTCCGTGCGTTTTGTAAAAATCGGACTTCTACCACGGGCTGCTAGGCCTTGCTTAACGGCTGACACCTTTCCTCTGAAGTTCTGTCTCATAGGCCTCAGTTTCGATTACCGAATTACTCGGAGGATTACCTACGCAGGAAACTCACCGCCCTTACCACCGACCCTGTCCCTATCACGACTTCGGTCACTTTCTGAATCTTCTTCCCATCGCTTAGCGTGTAAGTCACCGCCTGGCACCCTACTTCCCATCTCCCACCAGGATAAACGGCGCCCAGAAGTAAGGATGAGAGGTAGAAACGGACATGGGCGCGTCGCCGGATTCGGCAACTGTTTTCACTGCTGGCGTTTCACCAAGTTTTCCGACGCCGCCGATTCCTCTACGCGCTAACAAATCGCTGTTGATGTTACCGCGGATTAAATTTAGCTGTGCTTGCCGCAGCGCCTCGACTTTGGACATCGTCTTCAAGTTCTTGTAGAAGCTCGCCATCAGCGCCGCCGTGCTGCTGTCCTCCACGTTCCAAAGGCTGGCCACTACTGACGGTGTTCCGGCATAGATGAACGCGCGGGTAAGTCCTACCAACTCATCTCCACTTGATAACTTTCCCAACCCCGTCTCACACGCACTGAGCACCACCAAACTGGCTTTCAAATCCATGCCGAAGATTTCTCTGACCTCCAATCTTCCGTCCTCCTTGCCGTCCTTCGTAAGAAGAACGGCTGACGAGAGAGGATCGTTCTCATCCAACTCGGCGTGCGTGGCAAAATGGATGATGTCATGCTGCGGTGACAGCGCCTTGCCTTGCCCCTCAGTAGCTTCTCGTTTCAGAAGCACCGTAGACTGCGGATAAAGTCCCTGAATCTCCTTCGCCTCAAGCTCCGCAAACTGAAGGTTCATCCTGGGATCGCCTAAGTCCGGGTTCCCCAGGGCCAGGACCTTATCTGCTTTCCCAGCCCGTCTTTTTTCCTTCGTAAACTGGAGCAAGCTCGCGCTAGAGAGATAGTAGATGGGAAACTTCTCGATCAGATACTTCCCGTCAGGAGAAAGTAGGGCATGAAACGGAAGATAGTGAAGAACGTCGTGCGGAACGATGATCAACTCTTTACCTGTGATGTGCGGAAGAACCGGCTCGATGAGTTGCTTGTGCAGAGCTGCGGATGCGCCGCCGAACTTCTCCCTTTCTCCGATTGCAAAGATCGAGTCGCGCAACGTCTTCACGAGACTGCTGAGCTTTTCTCTAGGAAGTTCGACTCTAACAACGTCAACTTTGTCTTTGTCCACCACCCAGACGTAAGTGACCGGTCCGGTCACAAAGTACTCAATGAGAGTTGTTTCGGGATCAAGTAGCTCCTGAACCCGTTTCAGCGTGAGCGGCTCGACCGACATCAACGACGACTGCTCTTTGTCTTGCGTCCTGACTTTTGCAAGGAATGCGCTGTACGCTTGCTCTGCTTCCGCAAGCTGCTTCCTTAGACCTCCCCTGTCCGCCTCCCCTTCCTCATCGCTTGAGAGTCTCGCTTTGATCGCCGCAATCCGCTCTTGCAACGCTCTTTCCTCCTCCAGCAACCCACCTTTTGCCCTAGACAACTGAACTTTGCTGCCCAAAACATCCAGAAAAACCCGTGACCGAGCGTGCTCACTGTAGTTGAATGCTTCCTCTGTTTTACCCGAATCTAGAAGGGCACCGACCATGCTGACGTACGCAGCCAGTCCCCCTTCAAAAAAGGATTGCCTGTATTCTCCAGACGTAAGCAGGGAGCGAGTGGATTCGATGTTTTCTATCGCTTTCCGATAATAACCGACCGCCTCAGAAGGCCTCTGGGTCTGGCGATACAGATCGCCTATGGCTCTGCTTGTCGTTTGTACCGAGGTAGCTTGGCTCTGTGCCTCGGCCAATTGAAGCGCCTTTGTAAGAATTTCGAGAGCGCGAGGATAATCTTTTTGGCGAAGATATACCTGGCCCAGCCCCTGATAAAGATTGCCTTCCGCATAGCTCTTCAAACCAGACTTCTTAACAAGAGCGATGCCACTCTCGTAAGTTTTTATCGCCTCTTCGAGTCTACCTGCACGTTGATACGCAGAAGCGAGGGAGTTGAGAGATAGGAGCACGTTGAACTGAGCTCCTCTCATAAGTTCGCGACTTACATAGGCGCTTGTCTTTTGAAAGTACGATAACCGGCTTTCTTGGACCGACAGTGAATAAGAAAGGTTCTCAATCCCTTTCTCTAGGTCTCCGGTGCGCAGGTAATCCGATCCCAAAAGCCTATAAAAAAGCCCCTCATACGCTTCTCTTTCCGGGCCAATGGGTATTCGCTTCGTAGCTCCCAGCCCCGTCTCTATCCATTCCCTTGCCTTTGCGTACTGCCGTAAACTTCCGTGGGAAATGGCCAAGAAAAATATAGCTCGCGCCCGAGGAGTCGGGTCGTTGCCTTTTCCTGCCCATTCCAAAGCTTTGGTTGCGTAAGAGACAGCTTTTTGTAATTGGCCGCTACGCTCAGCCACCCACGAAGCCTCGTTGTAGGCTGCTGCCGCCTGCGACCAGTTTCCCTTACCCTCCGCCACTGATGCCGTAGCTTCCATAGCGCTGAGAAACTCTTTTGCCTCTCCCCTAGCGAGAGCGTTGATAGAAGAGATGTAGTCGGCCTGGTACTCCGCAGTAAAACCCTCCGAAGCAAAACAAAGGGCCAACAACAAACCGCAAAGCAAGACCTCAACTGTCCTTGAGACTTTCATCTCTAGTCCCTCCCTACGATCTGCTTACCTATGCACAAAACTCACCGCCCTCACCACCGACCCCGTCCCTGTCACCACCTCGGTCACTTTCTCGATCTTCTTCCCATCGCTCAGCGTGTAGGTCACCGCCTAGCCTTTGGTGATGCCGCCGACGCCGCGTTCTGCTGGGCTTTCTTCGCGTTCGCATTTATTGTATTCGCTCCCACAGAGAGATAGAACCATGCCGTCAACAGCTATGATTGTTAAGCTCCGTCGCAAAAACGCGCGATATCCGGACCTCACCCGCGGTCTGTCGTATGTCGTAATCGGAATCGAAGCTGGTGATTACCGTATTTTGAACGATCAAGGCCGCCCGTATCTCTATCCCGCGCGCCTCTTTAAGATTATCGACCCCTCCAAACCTCACGATTGGGTCGCGGAACGAGGTGAGGAGGGGGAATCGTACGCCTATCCGCCGCCGCTTAACGCCGCTGGATTTTTCGAGGACTTTTTTGATGCCAAACCCAAGGCAGTCGCCACGTTTTGGCGGATCGTTAACCAACGTCTTGTTACGGCGAACAGAGCAACGCAGCGTGCAGCATCCGGCTCCTGACCCGCGGTTGAAATCACAAACCAACGGAACAGACTTCATTTCCCATCTCCGACTAAAATAAACGGCGCCCAGAAGTAAGGGTGAGACGTTGAGATGGAATTAGGGGTTGGGGATTGGGAATTAGGGGCTGGGACTTCGCCCAGCTTCCCGACCCCGCCGATGCCGCGCCTCGCTAAGAGGTCGCTGCGTGCTTCTCCTCGGATCAACGCCAATTGCGCCTGCCTGAGTGATTCCACCTTGCTCATCGTCTTGAGATTCTTGTAAAAGCTCGCCATGAGTGCCGCCGTGGAGCTGTCTTCCACGTTCCACAGGCTCGCGACCACCGACGGCGTGCCGGCGTAGATGAAGGCACGGGTCAGGCCAACCAACTCATCCCCACTCGATAACTTCCCCAACCCCGTCTCACACGCGCTCAGCACCACAAGATTTGCCTTGAGGTCCATGCCGAAGATCTCTCTCACCTCTAATCTCCCATCCTCCTTCCCTTCCTTCGCTAAGAGAATGGCGGAAGACAGAGGATCGTCTTCGCTTAGCTGCGCATGCGTGGCAAAGTGGATGATGTCGTTTTGCGGCGCAAGTGCCTTGGCCTTGGCCTCCGTGGCGTCTTTCTTCAGTACAACCGTCGACTCGGGATAGAGCGCTTGAATCTGCTTGGCCTCCAACTCGGCAAACTTTAAGTTCATCGCGGGATCGTCCAGGTCTGGATTCCCAAAAGCTAAGACTTTTTCTCCCCTTCCCCTGCTCTTCGCCTTGGTAAATTGCATCAAACTCGCGCTGGAGAGATAGTAAACTGGATAACTCTCCACCAGATACCGACCTTCGGGCGAGAGCAACGCATGAAATGGAACGTAGTGAAGGCTATCGTGCGGGACGATGATCAACTCTTTGCCGTGGATATGCGGAACGGCAGGCTCGATTAGAAGCCGGTAAAGCTCCTGCGCCGAGGCCCGGACTTTTTCTATTTCCTCAAGCTGAAAGACGCCTTGCCGGAAAGAACCGACCTTGGAGACCAGATCCTTTCTGTCGATGGGAGTCTGCACCAACTCCGACCTGTCTTTCTCAACGACCCACAGCAGAACTGTTTGCGGCATCACAAAGTACTCGAGCATCGTCACACCGGGCTCCAACAGCTCCTGCACCTGCTTTAAGGTCAGCGGCTCGACATTCATCAACGACGCCTGCTCCTTGTTCTCCTTTCTCACCTTGGCAAGGAAGTCGTTATACGCTTTCTGTGCCGATTCTAACTCTTGGCTCGATTGCCCGCCTCGACCCTCGCCTCCCTCCTCTCCTCTAGCCCCGACCCTTGCTTTGAGGAGGCTGATCTTTGCCTGGAGCGCCCTCTCTTCTTCGACTAGAGCTCCGTGAGTGGTCAGTTGTACCTTGCTTCCCAGGATATCCAGAAAGGCCCGCGAGCGTGCCCGCTCGTTATAGTTGAAAGCCTCGTCCACGTTTTTCGCCCCCAAATGGGCCAGAATGATTCCACCATAGATCTGCCCTTTGTCCTCGAAAAAGGAGGTGCGAAACTCCTCGGATTCGAGTAAAGACCGAGTAGACTCGATGCTCTCGATCGATTTTTTGTAGTATGGGATTGCTTCCGGACCCTTCTGAGTCTGACGTAGCAGATCGCCTATCTGGCTACTGACCCGCTGGATCGCATCCGCATACTCGAGTTTTTCAGCCAGACCAAGGGCGCTCTGAAAATTGTCCAGCGCCCGCGTAAAGTCTTTCTGTCCTCGATAAAGTTCACCTAAACCCTGATAGATGCGCGCCTCTGTCTGAGGCGTGTTAAGCATAGAACCTTTGATCATGCTCAGCGCACTCTGTAAGACTTTCATCGCCTCTTCATTGTTACCGGCACGCCTATAGGCAATTCCGAGGCGCTCGAGAGTGGAAACCATCCCTTCCTGTGCCCCTCCAACACGCGCCATTTCCGGTAGCGATTTTGCTCTCAAATAGATTGATAACAGTAGGTCCTGGACCTGAAGAGCATGTCTGAGGTACTCGATCGCCTTCTGGATATCGCCGGTACGCAAAACATTGATGCCCAGCTCTGTGTATATGCTACCTTCGAGGCCCATCTTTGTGTTCCCAGAGGGCACCTGTTTCAAAACCTCGACCCCTCTTTCCAAGAGCTCCATCGCCTTAGCGACTTGTCCTACGCGACTATAGGCAAGAGCCATTAGCAAAATCGCTCGCGCACGAAGATCCGGTTTTTTTGCTTTTTCTGCCGTCTCCAGAGCCTTACTCGCAAATGAAATTGCCTGTTGGTATCGGCCACTAGTCCTCGCTTCCGCCGAAGCCCTGCGATAGACAAAATGAGCCCCTTCCCAGTTGTTATTCTTTTCTGCCTCCTGCCCCATCGCTTCCAGAGCGCTGAAGGGATTGGCCGCTCCTCCCTGGCTTCCTGCTTGACGCTCTGCGGTGTTCCCGACGCTAGGGCTAGCAAGCAAAAATAGCAGGAGAAAGATACTGTAAAGGCGCTTTCTCATAGTTTCTCCTCGTTCGGGCAGTTGACGGAAAACTTACCTATGCAGAAAACTCACCGCTCTCACGACGGATCCAGTTCCTGCCACCACGTCGGTGACCTTCTCTATTTTCTTGCCGTCGCTCAACGTGTACGTCACCGCCTGGCCTTTGGTGATGCCGCCGACGCCGCGCTGCATGACGGCGATCCGCTCTTTGATCTCCTGAGAGGCGCGTTTTTGTCCCGCCTCATCTCCACCTTCCATCTTAGCCAGCAGCCCACGGAGGTCGGACATGGGCTTCTCGGAGGCAAGCACGTAGATCGTCTCCGTGCCGGTGTTCTCATCGAGCCAGAACCAGAGGTCTCTCGCAGGCACGACGAGCTTTCTTCCCGCCTCGACAAATCCTGGCTGATCGATCTTGGGATCGGGGAAGATCTGGCTCGCTTTGCCCTGGCTGTCGTACATCAGGATATGAACGTATGTGGGCCGGTTGGCCTCCAGGTGCACCTGGAAATTGTCGAGAGAGCGGAGCACGCTCCCCTCGCTCACCAACACCTCTGTATAGCTGCCGTCGGCTTCTTTTCTTTGACCGATGATGTTCATCTTGAGAGTCAGCGGTGCGGCAATGGCGGTCGCCGGCGATGCCTTCGCTACAGCGACCTGATCCGGCACGACGACTGCTGGCGGAGGTTCTTGAGGCTTCGCAACCGGCGCGGCGGGGACTTCCGCAGCTTTGCTCACGGAAGCGACCTCTTGACCCTTCGCGGGCGCGGGCTGATCTTTGGCTTTCACCGGTTCAGCGCTCTTCTTCAGCGCGGCGACGACAGGCGGACTCTTTGGCTCGGCTATCTCTGGGACTTCAACTTTTTTCTCCGCTTCAACCGGCGTAACGGGCGCTTGCACCGTCGAGACCGACGCCGACTGCTGCGCCGGCTCCTCCCCGGAATAATAGAACTGGTAGCCGAGGTAAGCTAAGCCGAGAACAAGAGCACCGATCAGCGAATAGAGGTACGGATGACCGGCTGTTTTGGTTTCTCCGGACAGATCGGGTCTCTCCTCCCCGCGCATCACCTGACTCCACTCAACCTGTGGCGCTTTGACGCGGGCCGGTTTCGCGGACGCTTCCTTTTCGGCGAGAGAGAACTCAAACGTCGGGTCTCCGTAGAGCATGTAGGTCGCCCAGACGATCGTCTCCTCACCGTAGGCATCGATCGAGTCCTGGCGGGCCCTGCGGACCGCCTCGCCAACTTTCATGCCTTGCGCAAGAAAGCTATAGAACCGCTTGGCAAAGAAGCAGCTCGGCTCGTCCAGAATCTCCCAGAAGGTGCCGATATAGTGCTGCACGCCGGCGAGCAGATAGGCATTGGCGAGACCGTAGATTTGCTGCTCGTACTCTTCTTGAATCCGCCATTCCCCGGTGTGACCGCTTTGACAGGCGTTGGAGAATACCAGCGATGGCATGGGTTGGAGCCCGCCCATGGCCGAGATCTCGCTTGCCTTGAGCCGGCCGTCTTTTAAGAGCCAGCCGCTCTCGGAAGGATTGTCCGAATGGTAGTCGGCATGGCCGGCGTAGTGAACGATGTCGTAGTCGCGCAAGTTTTTCTTGACGAACGGAATATCTACCGGATGGCTCTTGAAATCGACGTGGAAGACATCCCGCTTCTCATCGAGGAAGCTCTTGATCTCCATCCCCTCGCGGTAAGAGGCCTCAAGATCGCCGCGCGGATCTGCGACCACCAGGACCTTGAAGGGCGCCTTCGAAGCGCGGCTCGATTGGGACGTCGGGGCCTGGCGCGTGCTCACGATCCTGCCCATCGCAAAGCGGCGGCAGAGGAACTGCTTGCCGTCGAAGAGCAGCTCCCACGGGATGTGGACCAGTTTGTCGTCGACAGAGAGAATGAGATTTTTCGCGTCCGTGGCGCCGATCTTTTCCCTGGCCTTTGGAGGAATCAGCAGGTCGAAAAGAATCTGCCCTGACTTCTTGAGGCTTTCCAGAATCTCCGGCGTGATCTTAGCGCGCCGGTTCGCGCGATTGAGCAGGCCGATCACTTCCCGCCGGTTGGCTTCAACCTGGTCCCAGGATACCTCAAGGCTCTCATATGGCTTCAGCGTCCTTTCGCTGCCTTCGCCTCGCTCGTACACACAGACTTTGACATGGCCGTTCTCCCTCGAAGCTTCCAGGACGAGGTCGCCGCCGGCCGATCCGACTCGAAGAGCGTTGCGGCGCAACCCTTCCTCACGCTGCTCCTGTCTCCACACCACCTGATAGACCTTGATCTCCTCCTCCACTCCCTTGACCCGAACTTTATCGAGGAACGTGCATAGCGGAGCAGTGCCCGGGTTAAGGGCCTGGTAGACGGATTCTGAGATGAGAATCTGGTAGGCGCCGGCAAGCGACTTGATGCGCTCGGCGATATTCACCACGATGCCGTAGACATGATGGGCCTCGACATAACCCAATCCCTGGTTGATGCCGATGCGAACCAGGATATGCTCCTTTTCAGTCCGCCCCTGGTTGTGCTGCGCTAAGGCCTCCTGCATTTTCACGGCGCAAACCACGGCGTGAGAAGGCTCCTCAAACGCAGCGAGGATCGCATCGCCGATCGTGTCAATGAGGGTCCCCTGGTACTGGTCGAGCAACGGGATCAACAGATCATTGTGGCGCTGGATCATGAGCCGACCTTCGATGTCTCCGCGGGTCGAAAAGAGAGTAGTGGAGCCGACTATGTCGGTAAAGAGGATCGTCGCCGGACGCTTGAAGCGCGCGTCCAGCATTTCATCCAACTTCGCGCGCTTGCGCAGAATCTCATCGAGTTCACCGGGCTTTTCCCTGTCACTCATGATGAGCCTCCTTGATTGCCAGCCGCATCGACCCTATGTGACGACCGAGTTGAGAAACCGCCAGCCGGTATTCGCCCGGCAAAACCCGGTCGAAGATCGCCGTTCCCTGGCGGGTTAGGTAGGAAGCCTGCTCACGCCTACCGGACAATAGGCTCACTCGGATACCGTCGTCAATCGACATTCCCCGTGCGTTTACCGTGACCGCAACCTGACACAGGTCTCCCTCGACTCGCTCGACCTCGACGCCGACCTTGAATTTTCCAACCTCTTTTTCAATCTGGACAATCGCTGTAGCCGATGACTTCAGCTTCCCCCGTATCCCTGCCGGCGCCGTGGCCGGAACCAACTCGCCTGACGTGCTCACAAGCTGAATCGAGTTCAGCACCAAACGCACAACCAAGTCGAAAATGTTCGGTTCTTCCGACACGGCGGGCACGAGGGCTATTGCGTGCTCCAGCAGCCGTTGTGGGACAGCCTCCTTTTCGCTGCCGGGGATGGATGCGTGAGCGGCGGTAACGTCATCGAGGCAGGCCGTACAAGCGGCCAGATGGGATTCAAGCTCTTCCCTTGCTGGTTGACCGAGGCCGCCACTCAAATAAGTTGCCAGCTCCTCCTCATCAGGGCAGGCCGTTCTTGTCCCTTGGGCCCGCGCCTTACCAGCAAGGTAGGTTAGAATCTTACCGATCTGTTCTTCGTTTCGCTTAGCCAAGACAGCCTCCTTAAAACCAGGCATCTCGCATCTCTGCCCCAATAGACGGGAGGGTGGGCGAGTTCTTACTGCGGCTAGGATGTTTTGAGTATTTCTCGCAGCTTAGCCAGGATACGGCTCTTCTGAGTGTAAACAGCGCCGACCGAGGTCTTGAGGACTGTAGCGACCTCCTCTGGCGGGAGGCCTTGGCGGAAGGAGAGGTCGATGAGAATGCGGTCACGAGGCGGGAGGATCTGAAGAGTTTGGTTAAGTAACCCCTCCTGCTCTTCGTTTAGCATTGGATCGGAAGGATCGGGATCATTGGAAGCTATTCTGTCCGTGACCTCCGCGTCGGCCGGCCTCTGGCCTCGCAGGAAGTCGATGGTCAGCCGAGCGGCAATAACGCGCAGCCAACTCGCGAGCGTGCAGCCGTTATCGCCCCTGAACTGCCGCAGTTTTTTGCAGTCGTCGTGAAGAACGGAAACGAAAAATTCCTGGTGAATATCTTCGACCAGATCAGATCGCGGCTCGGTGTGATGGAGGGCGAGAGTTCTTTTGATCGTGTGGTAGACGAGAGGAGAGTACTGATGGACGAAGGCGTCCCAGGCGCCCTTGTCTCCGTTGCAGCAGCCGGCAATCAGCCTTTTCTCCGTCTCCGTCATCGAGGCACGTCATAAAGACCGTCTTGCCGCTGGTTTTATGCAAGCCCATAGCCTTAGTCAATAGCGTTTTACATCTTCATCTTCCCCGCGTACCCCGTCATCTCGACGTAGCCGACGCCCTTCACCCGCTCGTCCTGAAACACGCCGCGCACCTGCGCCGCCCCTTCCCAGTAAGTCACTTTGGTGCTCCGGCGGGGGTCGAGTTCCTGCTCCGGGAAAAAAGGAGTGATCTCCAGGTCTATCCCTTCGCTCGGGGAGGTGACCCGCCATTTCATCGGGTAGGTTGCGCCGCTCCTGGGACTCGTCCACCGGTCCAGCACTTCGACCTGGAAGTAGCGGAATCTGAGAGGCGAGGTTGAGCCGGTTTCATAAATCAGCGTGCCGCTCGAACGGGGATCGACGGAGCCGTCTTTGCGCCGGATGAGATAGAGCATCAGATCGACGTTGTTATCGAGCTGGATGCTGAACCAATCCCAGCCGACCTGATCTTCCGCCAGCTGGTTGCTGCCAAATTCATGATCCATCCAACTCTGCCCGCGGATTCGCTCGGTCTTGCCGGCGATCTCGAACTCGCCCTCCGTTTTGAGGCGCGTGAAAGAATAATAATGAGAGGCCCTCCCTTCCCCCTCTCCCTTTTGACTGTAGCCCGCGTTGCCATGCAGCGCCGGGCGCTTGAGCGGCGTAAGATTCAGCCTCAATGCCACGTCTTGATGCCTCACCTGGAGGACGTGATTCTGCCCTTGCGCCTCCACTTTCCAGTCTTCGTTCCAGACGAGGTAGCGGTCCGTGGCCGAGCCGGCCTGGTCGCGATAGCCGCGGTTGGCTCGCTCCCAGAAAACAAACTTTTTCCCTTGTTTGTCCGAGAGCGCGAAATGAGCCATATGCAGGTCGGTGAAGAGCGGCTCGCCTTTTTGCGGTTGCCGGTCGCGCAGGCCGAACCGGAAAAAGGTCACCTGATAGCCGTAGCTCTGGCCGGACTCCGTCTCGAAGTGGCCCGTGTAGTACCACCATTCCGTCTTGAAGTCCGGGTGGGAAAAGTGGTCCTGCGGGAAGACAAGCTTCCGCTTCGGCGAGGCCGGCTGATAGACGAAGGATGAGGCAAGGAGCAACAGCGCCGCCAGAGCGACGAGGGCCTGCGATCGCAACCGGACGATTTGAGACAGTCTCTTCATGGTGTTATAAAAGCTCCCTATGGAAAAGAGAGAATACACCGGTCAAGGTTTGCTCACAACCCCTCAGGAGCTGGCGAACAAGCTCGGCCGGCCCAACCTACGCGTGATCGACACGCGCCCGGCCGAGTTATTCGCCCAGGGCCATATTCCCGGCGCGGCGCATTTCGATCTGTTCGGCATAAGCCTTATAGACACCAGCCCGGCGCCGCTCAAGGCATTTCTTGCCATGATCGCCCATCTGTTCGAGATGCGCGGGGTCGATCTCGATAAGGAAATAGTCCTCTACGAGGAGAATTCCGGCATGCGCGCGGCGCGCGGCCTGTGGTTCCTCGAATACTTCGGCCACCAAAAAGTCTCCGTCCTCGACGGCGGTTTCCTGGCCTGGACGCTGGCAGGGTGCCCAGTGGCAACCGTCGCTGCGCCGCCGAAAGCGACGGAGTTCAAGACCGCCGAGCGCCGCGAGCTGCTGGCGACGTTCGAAGACGTGCTCAACGCGCTCGGCAAGCAAGACATTCGCATCGTCGATACGCGCAGCGCTGACGAATATATGGGACGGCTGGTCCGCGCCGCGCGCGGCGGCGCAATCCCCGGCGCCGTGCATCTTGAATGGACAAACAATCTCGACGCGACGGGCAGGTACAAGCCGGAGGCGGAGCTGCGCGAGATGTACCGCAAGTTGGGCGTGACGCCGGACAAAGAAGCTATCCCGTATTGCCAGGGCGGCTACCGCGCGGCCCACACCTATCTGGCGCTCAGGCTGCTCGGCTTCCCAAAAGTCCGCAACTATTTGGGCTCGTGGAAAGAATGGGGAGATCGGCTCGATCTGCCGATCGAAAAGCCCTGGGAGAACAAGTGAGCCATCGCCGCCCCTGGTTGCCCGGCCTCATCCTGACGCTGCTGTCCATTACGGTCGCGTTGACGGCGGCGACACGCTTAGCCGCGCAGGAACTCAAGAAAATAACCCTGTCCTACTCGGCCGTGAGCATGACGTGGCTGCCCGTTAAAGTCGCCGTCGAGAAGGGCTTCTTTCGGGCGGAAGGGTTGGAGCCTCAGTTGGTTCAGATGCGCGGAAATATCGTTACGCCGGCGCTCTCTACGGGGAATCTCGATTTTTCTCTCAACATTTCGCCGATTCTAAACGGCGCGATCCAGGGCCTGGGGCTAAAGCTCCTGGCCGGACTGAATACCCGCCCGCTCTTCTCGTTGATGGTGCGCCCGGAAATCAAGACGGCCGCCGATCTCAGGGGAAAAACCTTCGCGGTGAACGCCTTCGCCAACACCCAGGCGATCCTGACCGAGAAACACCTTCAGCACCTCGGGTTGAAGAGAGGGGACTACAAACTGATCGCGGTCGGCGGCACCGCGGCGCGCCTGGCCACGATGGAGCAGAACATCGCCCAGGGGAGCCTGATGCCTCCGCCGGCCAACGTGATGATGGAAAATCAGGGCTATCGCCTGCTCGGCAACACGGCGGAAATCGTCGTCCATCCCGTCGCCGGGCTCGGCGCGCACGAGAGCAAAATCAAAAACCAGCCGGAGATCGTGAAGAAGGCGATCCGCGCCGCGTTGAAAGGTCTTCGGTTCGTCCGCGGCAACCGCGACGAAACGGTGCGCATGATTATGGCGATGACGAATATCAACGAGCGGGACGCGGCCCGGACTTACGATCTTTCGAAAGTCGGCTTCAGCGCGAACGGCTCTGTTTCCGACGACGACCTCAGCATCGAATGGGGCTTCATCCAGCAGGAAACCAAGAAGACCAACGTCCCTGTCTCCGTCGCCCGTGACATGACGCTGCTCAGGGAGGCGCAAAAAGACTTGGGTATTGAGTGAAAGCGGACTTCCTGC
>JBGPGE010000122.1:0-13229 GCA_041483675.1 Binatia bacterium | reverse complement strand
GCCCCGCCGGGCAGAGGGATGGACGTCGGCATGGACGAAATGAGCGGCTGCTCGGCGATTCTTATCGATGCGACACGCAAGTGGGCCTACCCGCCGGTGTCGCTGCCGAAGAAGGAGTTCATGGAGCGGGCGAAACAGATTTGGGAGCGGCTCGAGCTGCCCAAGCTCCGGCCCCAGCAGCCGTGGTTCGGCTACGAGCTCGGCGCCTGGTCCGAGGAGGATGAGGAAGAGGCCCGGCTTGCGCTTAAGGGGGAGCATTATCAAACCGGCGAGAAAGCCGCGACGAAACGGGTTCCGGTGAAATAAGCGAACAGGGAGGAGAGAACAGCCGTGATCGAAGGCAAACCGATGTCGAAGGAAGAGGCGAAGCGGATCGTGGACGATCTCTATCGCAAGATGCACGAGCGTTGGAAAGAGAAGGTGACGCAGAGTCTGTTCATGCGGCGGCTGCAGGAGGGGACGCTGCCGATGGAGGCGATCCGGCTCTACTACCGCAACTGGGCGGGCTTCGTGCTTACGATCAACACGCTCGGGCTGGCGGTCTATTACAAACAGATCGACTTTCTCAAGAAAGATATCCGGCTGATGAAGGCGTTCGCCTCCAAGCTGGTGGACGAATTCGGCAAGCCGGAGCCTCCCGGCCATATTCTCATTCTGGTGCGCACCGGCCAGGCGCTGGGACTGACGGAGCGAGAGATCCTCGACACGCAGCTGCTGCCGGCGGCGCGCGCCCTGGGGGATTTTCACAAAGTCGTGGTGTGGGACGGCGGTCTCAGCGACTACTGGGCCTCCGTTGTCTGGGAGGAGGCGATGGGCTATTTCTCCCAGGATTGGCGCGAGGCGCTGATAAAGAAATACAACCTCGACCTCAATCAGGTGGTCTATTATTCCACGCACTACGAGGCGGACCTGAAAGAGCACGAGGGCACCGCGTCGCACGCCTCGATCGTCCGCGGCGTGCTCGAATACATGTTGGAAAAGGGCTATGTGGACGAGCGGGTCGGCATGGGGCTGGAGTACTGCGCCGTGACGCCGTGCGACCTGAACGGCGTGATGCTGCAAGGGGTGCTGGACGAGTTAAGTATTAAGTAACGGCGGTCGTGTGTGGGATCTCCGCAGCCGCTTGAACCATTTTGAACTATTTTGAACGGGTTGAACTTTCGCTGCGTTCAAGAGGTTCAAAACGTTCAAGTGATTCAAGAGTCGGTGACGGCCACGTTGCTCGCTTGCGTTGACAATACGGCGGCGCACGGTTATTCTTGAACAGAGCGATTTCTGAGGGTTGGCAATGCCGATTTACGAATATCAGTGCGGCAAATGCGGCACGTTTGAAATCACGCAGCGGATTACCGAAAAGTCGTTGAGCCGCTGTCCTACCTGCAAGGGCAAAGTCAAAAAGCTCATCTCCAATACCTCTTTTCAACTGAAAGGCACCGGCTGGTACGTCACCGACTACGCGCGGAAAGACCAGGCTTCGACTTCGTCCAAGGGCGCAAAGGCGCCGGCGGCGGAGAGCAAAGGCGAGAGCAAATCCGCGGCCGCAGGCTCCGACGCAAAGTCGGCATCCACCGCTGAGAAGAGCACGACGAAAACGACATCGGAATCCGCTTCGGCTTCCAACTAAGCGGCGCCTGAGGCCGCAAGCCTCCATAAGTACCCGTCACAGCAGATGGCGAACCTCTCCACGCAAACGCGATGCAGACTTTTCCACGCCGTAGATAAAGCCACAAAGACAGTCCTGCTGCTTGCTTTCACGCTGGTCGCCGGCGGCGAAGCGTTCGCCCAGCCGATCACGCGGGCGGAGGTCGCTGCCCGCATCGCCCAGGGCGAGCCGGCGAGGGGTGGCGACAAAGCGCCGGTCACGCTCATGGAGTTCTCCGACTTTCAGTGCGGTTTCTGCCGGAAATTCTGGCAGGCAACGTTACCCCAGCTCGACAAAAAATACTTTCAAACGGCCAGGGTGAGATTTGTCTATCGTCACGCCGCGATCCTGAGCCAGTATTCCGCGGCGGCGGCTGAGGCCTCGGAGTGCGCCGGCGAGCAGGGCAAATTCTGGCCCTTCCATGACAAGCTCTTTGCCGCCGCCGGCGATCCCCTGGCGTTTCGCGCGGCCAGGCTCAAGGAGTATGCCAGGGACTTGGGACTTAAGACGGCGGAGTTCAACCGCTGCCTCGATGCGGAAAAATATTCCAAAAAGGTCGAAGAGCAAACCGCGCTCGGGACCTATCTCGGCGTCCGCGGCACGCCGACTTTTATGCTGAACGGCAGGCTCCTCGTCGGCGCGCAGCCGCTGGACGTCTTCGAGCAAGCCATCGAGACGGAGCTTAAAGCTGCCGCGGCCCGTAAGCCCGCGCGCGCTCCTTGACGGTCTCTCCTAGGGTTTGTTAGATTCCAGCAAAACCCCGCCTCTTGAGGCGGGCACAAAACCGATGGGGTTTCCAAAGGGGAGAAGCGGCAGCTCTCCCCTTTGGTCGAACACGGGGATTCAAACCCCGTGTTCGATATAAGTTGATTCCAGCGTCCGGTGGAAATTTCCGGCAGAGGGACGTTATGACTTTACTGCTCACGCGCGAAGAAACTCAACCTTTGCTCGATCTCGGCAAAGCCATCGACTTGACCGAGGCGGCGCACCGCGAGCAGGCCGCCGGGCGGGTAACGGCGCACGCGCCCTATCACGTCCACGTGAGCGGCGAGCAGGCGCTGCGCGTCGTCTCCGGCGCGCTCATCGAATCGCGGCGCATGGGCATCCGGCTCGGACCCAACTCGCAGTTGAGCGGCGAAAGCATGGTCGCGCTGCTCTACGACGCCGAAAGCGGCAGCCTGCTCTCGATCATGGGCTATCCGTTCGGGACGCTGCGCACGGCCGCTGCTGTTGCCCTGGCGGCGCGCTATCTGGCGCGCGAGGATTCAAAGACAGTCGGCTTGTTCGGGATCGGCCGAAACGCGCTGGGTCTGGTGAAGGGCATCGCCGCCCTGTGCAGTCTGGAAAAGGTAGTGGTGTCGAGCCGCGACGCCGAGCGGCGAAAAAATTTTTGCAAGGAAGCGGCCGAAGAGCTTCAACTTGAGTTCGTCTCCGCCGACAAAGCCGAGCAGGCGGTCCGAAAAATGGATATCATTCTCACCGCGACGAATTCGCCGTCGCCGGTCTTTCCCGCGGAATGGCTCGAGCCGGGCATGCACATCAGCAGCATGGGGAAGCCCGCCGAGTTGGGCCACGCCGTCTATCTCAAGGCAGACCGCGTCGTTATCGGCTGCCGTGAGCACGAGCAGAACTATTGGGACCGCTCGTCCACGCGGCCGCTCGTGGATCTCGACGCCGACGGCAGGCTCCCGTGGAGCAAGGTTCCGGAAATGGGAGAACTCGTTGCCGGGCGGGCGCCGGGGAGAAAAAGCGCGGTGGAGATAACTATTTTCAAAGAATCTCAGGGAGGATTCGGCGACGTCGCCTTTGCGGCTTGGCTCTATGAGGAAGCGCGGCGTCGAGGCCTCGGGCGGGAAATAGACTTAAACTAAGAGGAGGAGATGCTATGGCTCAAGAGCTTCCGCAACTGTCCGTCAAAGAACGGGATCGCAGGTACGCGGCCATCCGGGAACGGATGCGCGCGCTGGGCGTAGGTTGCGCGGTCGTAAGCCGAAGCAACCTCTTTTATCTCAGCAACGGCGTGCCCGGAGAGCTTTACGGCGTCTTTCCGGCCGACGAGCGGCCGCTCTCGGTGATCGTCAACCGGCGCCATCTGATCGATATCTCGCCGCGCCTGCTACTCGATTCCCAGGAGTGGGTCACGGACGTGAAGCCGGGATTCGACGCCGCTGCGGTGGTCGACAAAATCAAAGAGCTTCATCTGGAGAACTCGCCCATCGGCGTCACCGGCGGGCTCGACTACCGCTTTTACAACCGTATTCAGACATCTCTTTCATCCGCCAAGATCGTCGATCTATCCGACGCCTTCGTCGATGTCAGGACGATCAAGAGCGCGGAGGAGAACGCGATGATCGACCAGGCGAACCGCATTTTCGACGCGGCGATTGTGCGGCTTCACCAGGTCGCGAGGCCGGGGATGACCGGGAAGCAGGTCGTGCAGGAGGGGATTCGCGGGATGTGGGAGGCGGGCGGCGATCTAGAATCCACGCTGGGCTTCAACTTCGGTCCGGTGCCGGCGCAGAATCCGGTGCTGGCCGAGCTTTGCCTCGACAAAAAGATTCAGTCGGGCGACGTGGGCACGCTCACGGCGCACGCGCACTACTGCGGCTACGCGGGCCACAGCGATCAGGAAATCTGCTTCGGCAAGCCCAAACAGGTTCATACGGAGATGTTCGAGGCGGTGATCCACACAAGAAAGGCCGTGCTGGCGCAGGTGAAGGCGGGCGCGACGCAGCGGGACTTGATCGACGCTTACCAGAAAGCTTGCAAAGAGACCGGCTTCAAAGCGTCGGCCCATTCGCAGATCCACCAGTACGGCATCGACGTGCCGGAATTTCCCGGGCCGGCGTATCGGATCGCCGATCCCAAGCCTGACGCCGGCGGGATGGGCGGGGCGGGCAATTTCGTTCTAAAGAGCGGCATGATCTACAGCATCTCGCCGACCATCGTCAACAAAGAGGGCAACGACACGCTGCTCGGCGGCACGTCGCTGGTCGTGACCGAAACCGGTTACCGGGATCATGGCGAACGGAAGGTTGAAATGCTGGTCGCGGCTTGAGAGCGATAAGCCGACAGAGGCTGATTCAGGACGGAGCAATGACGCGTCCGCGAATGTGTTCGATGCGTGCTTGCAGTTTTTGGTAATAGGGTGTCCTGCGCCGGCGCGCGATCGCGTCCCGACGCGCCGCGAATCGTTCATCAATATATTTGAGCGGCGCAACAGGTAGCTGCGGATACAACGTCATAAGCGCCTGCTGCAAACACATCTCGTCGCGCACCAGACTGTCATACGCGACCGTGACGCCTGGGATCGTCTCTAACGCGCGTTCGGCCCGCGCCAAACCTTCAAGCACAGCCGATTCAAAATTGCGCCGAAACGCGCGGTGAAGCAGGCCGATGTGCGGGAACGGCGTGATACGACGCAGAACCGCGAGAACGCCCGGCACCATCGGTATAGCGTGTGTGGTTGCGAACCGCGGGTAGAACCAACCGCGCCGCAGCATCGAATACGCAATGTCCGTCAGTTCGCGTTGAATTTTCAACACGCGAAATGTTTCCATGCCGGGCCAGGATGCAAGCACAAAGGGTTGAATCACATCTTTGTACACGAATCCTTCGGTGATGGCGACGTGATCTAAAAATTCGAGGAGCTGTTCAAACAACTCCGAGTCGCGTGCACGCGTCGTGAACTTGGCGCTCTCATCAAAGCGCAGGCCGTGATAATGCCGGTAGCGATCTACGTTAAGGATTTCGCCGTCCTCCACCCACGACGGCGCTTGCAGGTGTAGCGCTTGATGCGCAGTCTGATAAACAAATGTGGAAAGGGAGCGGGGAAGCGAAACAACAAACAATGATTGCATCGCACGGCCTCTAACCACACCCTAAAATTGGCCCTTTCTACAGCCAGCTGATTTAAAAGCAGGCTTATCTCCGCCTGAAGGAAATGTCCATCGCCGCCCGTGCCCGGCAGACAGACCCGCCTCCAAACCGATGTGAGGTTGACATCGCAGCTTCCGATCGGATATTTCCACATCATTCAATGGATCAGGTAGAGAAACTTATCGTTCCGCGCTTCTCCCTCGCCGAGCGGGACCGGCGCTGGCGGCTGGTGCGGCAACTCATGGCCGCGGAAGGGCTGGACGCGATCGTCACAGCCGTCAACACCGGCCACTGGGACCACTTTCAGGCAAACACGCGCTATCTGACCGGCGTCGGCGGCAATTGCGGCGAGGCCTCCGCCGTCTTCCCGTTGCAAGGCGAAGTCACGGCGATCGCGATGGCCATTCCTCCCATCCACTACTGGCTCGGCTTCCAGGACTGGGTCACCGACGTGCGCAACTGCAACCGCTACTTCGGCAGAGGCATCGTCGAGCGGCTGCGCGAGTTGAACGTGGAGAAGGGGCGCATCGGCATCGCGGGACTCTACAATATCAGCCGCGCGCCCGAAGGCGTCATGCCTTACGGCACGATGCGCGCAATCGAAGAAGCCTTCCCGCACGCCACGTTCGTCGATGCCACTGACTTGATGGAGCGGGCCAAATACGTCAAGAGCCGCGAGGAGATCGATGCTTTGACGAAGGCGGTCGAGCTGGTTGAGAAGGCGATTGACGCGATGGCCGAGACCGCGCGGCCGGGCGTGCCCGAGTGCGAAGTCTACGCGGCGATGATCCACGCGATGGTCAAAGAGGGCGGCGAGCTGCCGACGATGCTCCAGTGGTCCGCCGGGCCGGAGCCGCACGGCAACAACATCATGCCGACGCTGCGCCCGTTGCAGAACGGCGACATCGTGATGAACGAGATCGAGGCGCGCTGGCTGGGCTACGTCGGCCAGGGTGTGCAGCCGATGTTCATCGGGCGGGTGGATAAAGTCTGGCACGACATCTTCCGCACATGTGAGGAAGCGGTGCAGGCGACCTACGAAATCTTCAAGCCGGGTTTGACCGTCGGCGAGCTGAACCGGTTCTGCGTCGATTGGGGCAAAAAGCATACGTCCTTCATGGTCCGGCCGCTGTTTCACGGGCGCGGCCTGGGCGACGACGCGCCGGTCTCCGCGCGCTCGACGACCGACGCCCATGCGCGCTGGAAGCTCGAAGAAAATGTCGTCTTTATTCTCAAGCCGACCGTCGCCACGCCGGACGGCAACAAGCGGCTCTACTGGGGCGACTGCGTGGTCTGCACGCCGCAGGGGGCGCGCCGTCTGGGCAAGCGGCCGGTGAAGGCGATTGAGATTCAGTAGCACAGAAAGCGTTAGTCACGGACGAGGCAGATCTCAAGAGGCGCGGTAGGTGAGCGGGAGTTTTATCAGCATTTAAAGACATCCAAGAAAGTGGAGACGCTCCGACAGGCACAGCTTAAGACGGTGGAGCCGTTTCCAGAGCCATTTTACTGGGTCGCCTATGGACTGACAGGTCGAACCGTGAGAATGATAACCACAGCCATTCCCGCGAAGTCCCCATGAGGGCACAGTCATGAAAGCGGCACCGATTCGTTTTCTTCTTGCGCTATTTTTTGTCGCGGCCTATGGCGCCGCGCGTGGCCAGGCCTCGCAGTATGAATCCCCCATGGGATCCTCTCAGCCTACCCCCCATGAACTCGACGTGACAGCGTTCACCAGGGAGGCGATCCGAAAAGGAGAGGTTAAAGAGGCTCTCAGTTCCTTGGAGACCAAAGCTCTGGATGCCGAGAAAAACGGTAACTGGGACGAGGCAAATCTTTTCTACCTCAATGCCGCGAGCGCAGCCGGGGTTAGCGGCCAGTTGCAAAAGGCTCTCTCCTATGGAAGCAAGGCGTTCGAGATGGGGGAAAAAGCCAGGGATCCACGTCTCCAGGCAATGGCTACCGTCCAACTACTCAATGCCCATCGAAGACTAGGACAATACGCCAAGGCAAGAGAATGGTTGGAAAGGGGAATCGAGATCGTAGAGAAAGTGCCCACTGGTTACTCGAAGATAGCCCTCCATGCTCTGATGTACAGAGAGTTAGGGACAGAATCGCTGCGTAGCGGGGAGAGCCAGAAGGCCATTGACTATATCTCCTATGCTCTTCAAGTCGTAGATTCCGAGTTGGAGACTCGAAAAAGAAATGCCGGTCGCGATCCGCCCGGCGTCGTTCAAAGTTGGGCGAACCAGGTTGTTGGCACCATTAGTCCCCTCGGCAATGCCTATCAGAGCGTGGGCAAATTTGAAGAGGCGATAAAAGTCTACGAGAAGGGCCTCGACACTATCAAACAAACACGGTTAAAGACGTCCCAAGAGGGAAACTTCTATCGAGGATTAGGGCAGGCCTACTTAGGAAGAAAAGACTTTGGGCGCGCCCGGGAGAATCTTAACAAAGCGCTGGAGATAGCCGAGAGGGCCCAGGATACAAGCGGAATCCAACAGGCCAGCGGCCAGATGGGGAATCTGCTCCGCCAAACTCAGAAGTCCTCTGAGGCTATCCCCTATTACAAGAAGGCGGTTGACAGCATCGAGTCCATCCGCTCGCTGCTTCAGTCGGAGGAATTTCGCAGCTCTTTCTTTGATGACAAGCGAGAGACCTACTCCGGGATGATCCTCGCCTATCTGGAGAACAAACACACAGCAGAGGCTTTCAGTTACAGCGAGCGGGCGCGCTCGCGCGCCTTTCTAGATATTCTGGGGAGCAAGGTGCAACTGGCTCATGGAAGCTTGTTAGAGGAGGAGCGGGCCTTGCAGGCGAAGATCAGCGCCTTGCAGGCGATGATGGCGGGACAGGAATCCCGTGCGTCCGACAGGCCGGAGGTGAGGAAGGACTTAGAGGCGGCGCAGAAGTCGTACAATGATTTTCTGGCGAAAGTGAGAAAGGAGAACAAAGAGCAGGCGTCGTTGATGAACGTCGAGCCGCTGACGTTGAAGCAGGTGCAGGAGCTGTTAGAGCCTGGGGTGACGGTGCTGGAGTATTTTGTGACGCAGCAGGCGGTGCTTTTGTGGGTGGTGGAGAAAGAGAGGGCGGAGTTTGTCAACATTGCTTTAAGCCGCAGAGATCTGCTGAGCAAGGTTGGCTCCTTGCGCGAGAGCGTCTTTCAGCTCGGGGAGAAGGAGAAATTCAGGGCTTCATCCCAGGAGCTTTACAAGCTGCTGATCGAGCCGGGGCTGCCGCATATTCGGGGCAAGGAGCTTTTGATCATTCCCCACGATGTGCTGCACTACCTACCGTTTCAAGCTTTGCTCTCATCTCAGGGCAAGTATCTGATCCAGGATTATCCCATCTACTATCTCTCCAGCGCCAGCTTGATGCAGTTCACTAAGGAGAAGAAGAGGGCCGGCGGGGAGCAGGCTCTAGTGATGGGCAATCCCAGTTTAGGAGATCAGGCGTATAATCTTCGCTTTGCTGAGAGGGAGGCCAAGGAGATAGCGCGGGTCTATCCCACGAGCGCAGTCTATATTGAAGCGGAGGCGACCAAACCGAGGGCGATCTCGCTCAGTCCCAAGTACGACATGCTGCACTTTGCAGTGCATGCGGAACTTAACGAGCAGGACCCGATGATCTCGGCTCTGTTACTGGCTCCTGAAGGAAAAGATGACGGGAGACTCAATGTAGGTGAGATATTTTCATTGAATCTCAAGGCAGGGATGGTGGTCTTGTCTGCCTGCGAGACTGGGTTGGGGAAGCTAAGCAATGGGGATGAGATGGTCGGTCTCACGCGCGCCTTTATCTACGCTGGCACTCCTTCAATCGTGACGACGCTATGGAAAGTGAACGACCGGGCGAGTTATGAGTTGATGAAAGAGTTTTACCAGCATTTGAAGGACGGAAAGAAGTCTGAGGCGCTCAGGCAGGCGCAACTCAAGACGATGGAAGAGTTTCCTGAGCCGTTTTACTGGGCCGCCTACGAGCTGACGGGGGAACCGTGACGCGCCTCCCGGCAGAAAAGATCATGGCGTTCCCCGACGGCGGCTCGGACAATTTTGCGTAAACACAAGGAGGTCCTATGACCAAGATCGCTGCGTTCGCGCTCGTTCTGCTGATGCTGGCTTGCGCCTCGCCGGCACCGGCCCAGCAGAGTGGAAAAGTCTGGAAGATCGGAGTGCTCGTTTCGAGCTCGGCGGCGCTGAATGCGTCGCGCGACGAGCCGCTATGGCAGGGGCTGCGCGAGCGCGGCTACGAAGAGGGCAAGAACCTGACCGTGGTTTACCGTTACGCCGAAGGCAAAGTCGAGCGGCTACCCGAGCTCGCGGCGGAGCTTGTCCGTCTCAATGTCGACGTCATCATCGCCGGCGGCACCCGGGTGGCGTCCGCCGCCAAGCAGGCGACCAGCACGATTCCGATCGTTGTCGCGGGCGCCGGCAGCCTGACCGAGGCCGGAATCGTTACCAGCTTCACTTCGCCGGGAGGAAACGTGACCGGGGTGTCCAGGGTTTCTCCGGACTTTTTCGGCAAGCGGCTGGAGTTGCTCAAGCTGTCCGTTCCCAAGGCGGCGCGCCTGGGCGCGTTCATGAACTCGGACAATCCGGGATACGAGGCGAGGTTAAAAGAGCTCGATCTTGCGGTAAAGGCGTCGGGGATGAGGCTGCAACCGCTCGCGGTCCGCGGCGCAAACGATTTCGAAGGCGCGTTCGGCGCCGCCGCCAAAGAACGCGCGGAGGCGATCATTCTGATGCCGGACGCCCTGTTCCATAGCTACCCGGCGCGGATGGCGGAGCTGGCGGCGAAGCACAAGCTGCCGGCCATGTACGATCGGGTCGATTTTGTCGAGGCGGGCGGGCTGATGAGCTACGGGCCGGACCTGGCCGAGCTATCCCGCCAGTCCGCATATTACGTGGATCGGATCCTGCAAGGCGCCAAGCCCGCCGACCTGCCGATGGTGGAGCCGATACGGTCCCGGTTCGTCGTCAATCTGAAGGCGGCGGGGCGAATCGGCCTCACGGTTCCTCAGGCCGTGCTGAACAAGGCGGATAGGATCATTAAGTGACGAGGGCGGCGCAGGCGGCGGCGCCGAGGAGAGAATAGCGGCAATGGAGAACAAGATACTACTGGGGCTCATCGGATTGGCGCTGGCCGTCGTGTTTCACGCGCTGGCGGCGCGCTTCGACATCATCACCGTGGCCGACGGCGACGGCGAGGCGGCTGCGGCCGTCTATCGCATCGATCGGCTGACCGGACGGCTGTGGCTTTGCGCGAACGACCAGTGCTTGAAAGTCCAAGACATTGACCGAAAGCAGACCGGAGAGAGGACATAAAAAACATGTCGAGATTACTGGCCGAAGTCCAGCAGCGGAATGTCCTTCACGGCGGGCGAGGGCTTGATCGTTAAGAGATAAGCGTACATGTCGGCCAGCTCCTGGTCGCTGACAAACTGCTTGCGATAGGCCGGCATGTCCTGGCGCGGCGCGCGCACCTGGTCGGCAAATGACGCCCACGACATCGGATTGGGCGCGAGCTTCGGGCCGGTGCCGCGGTCGGCGCCGTGGCCGATGGTGCCGTGGCAGGCATAGCACTGGTACTTTGTGTACGCCTGGTAGCCGCGCTCGGCGGAACCCGCGGGCGCCTTATCTTGAGCCTGCGCCGCGAAGGCGGCGAAAATTAACGACACCGCGAAAAAAAGTTTTTGTGTTTTCATTCCCTTAATCCCTAAATCCCAATCCCTAATTCCCGCTTTTATCGTCCCTGGCACACGACATCGACCAGCGCCGGCTCGCCGCGCTTGACCACCGCGAGCGCCCGCGCCAGCGCCGGGCCGAGCTTCGCGGGGTCCGCAACCGGACTTTCCGCCCAAACGCCCTGCGACTGCGCCAGCTTGGCGAAGTCGATGTTCGGGTTCTCGATCGTCGTGCCGACACTTGCGGTGTCCATGCGGCGGTTGTGCAGCGCCGCCATTTTCTGCAGGTGCATCAATTCCTGATGATAGGCGCGGTTGTTATGAATCACCATCAGGATCGGAATCTTGTGATGCGCCGCGGTCCAGAGCACGCCGGGCGCGTACATCAAATCGCCGTCGCCCCCAATGGAGACGGTGACAATACCCTTGTCGCGGTTGGCGAGCGCCGCTCCGACTGCCGCGGGCGCGGCGTAGCCGACCCCCGACCCGCCTGAGCTACCGATAAAATTGTAATATTCGGTCGCCGGCCATAGGTTCCGGTTCCACTGGACGCTGGAGGTAGCGAGGCACCATTTTTCTTTTTTGATCGTGTGCCACAGCTCGGCGCTGAGCCGCCCGGTGCTGACCGGCGTCACGTCCCAGCCGTTGGCGGCGGCGGCGCGCGCCCGTTCTTTCATCCGGCGATAGTCGGTGCGCAGCTTCGTGGCGCGGTCGGCAAACGCCGCGCGCCGCATCGCGCTGGTGGCGGACTTCACCGCCTCCGTCAGCGCCGGCAGAGACGCCTCGGCGTCGCCGGAGATCGCCAGATCGACCGGCATGAAGCGCTGCATGTCCTGGTAGTTCGATTTTGTCAGGCTGTCGCCGAGCGAGATGTGGACGACCTTAACGTCAGGCTTCGCCAGGCGGCGGTATTCGTGGTGCGGATCGCTGATCGTATTGAACTGGCCCCATGGGTCGGCGACTTCCAGCAGCAGCGCGACGTCGGCCTCGGCCACCAGCGCGCGCTTGTCATCGCCGCGACAGAGATAGTGCGTGGTGGGAAAATTGATCCGGCCCATGAGATCGACCACCGGCGCGTTCAGCGCCTCGGCGAGCTCCACCAGGCGCTTCATGCCTTCCTGCGAGCGCGAAGCGCGGTCGGCGAGAATCACCGGGCGCTCCGCCGCGACCAGCAGCTTCGCCGCTTCGCCGAGCGCGCCGCTGTCGCCCTGCGGCGGGATCGAGCGGGTGAGCTTAGGCATGCGCAGCTTCTTTTCGTTGTGGACCGGCTCTTCCGCCAGGTCGCCGTCCGCGGTGATGACCACCGGGCCCATCGGCGGCATGGTGGCGATTTTATAGGCGCGCATCACCGACTCGGCGAACTGCTGGAGCGAAACCGGCTGGTCGTCCCACTTGGTGAAGTCGCGCAGCAGCAGCGCCGGGTCCTGCACGCAATGATACCACTCGGTGCCCGGCCGCCGCTTGTCGGCGTCGAGGAAGTTGCCGGCGAATATCATGATCGGAACGCGGTCGCACCAGGCGTTGTACACCGCCATCGCCGCGTGCTGCAGGCCGACGGTGCCGTGGGCGAGCACGCCCATCGGCTTGCCCGCCGCCTTGGCGTAGCCGTGCGCCATGGCCACGGACGACTCCTCGTGCATGCAGGTGAGAAACTCGGGTTTTTTGTTCCCGCCGTAGTTGACGATCGACTCTTGCAGGCTGCGGAAGCTCGAGCCCGGATTCGACGCGATGTAGTCGATGCCGGTCGCCTTGATGCAATCGACCATGAAGTCCGAGCCGGGCCGGGCGATAATTTTGTCGCCGGACTTTCCGGACTCTTTTTCGTCGCCATCGGGTTTCGCGGTCTGTGCCGCTACGCTCTGTTGGACGAGCTGCGTGCCGAGGGCCGCCGCCGCGGTCGCCGCGGCGCCCTTGAGGAACGAGCGGCGATCAATACCTTTAGCGCTCATGGATATCCTCCTTATGGACTGACGAAAAAACCGATCCTAACTGCGGCGGAGCCTATCCGATATGGCGCTCGCCTGTCAACAT
>JBGPGE010000121.1:0-13231 GCA_041483675.1 Binatia bacterium | reverse complement strand
GCGCCAGCATGGTTGCTTGTCTCTCCTGGGTTCCTCTCATCGATGCCTCCCATTTTGGAATTTCAGGCATCTTAACATACGGAACGCCCTTGAGAGTATGAAATATTTGCCAAACACGAGTTTTTCAGCAACCTGCTAGGAATCAACGATCATCTCTTGCTTCATGAAAGCCATTATCGCTTGTAAAGCCTGGCGATGAACCCGGTGCTCTCAAGCTCCCTGATCCAGTTCGCGTCGATAAAATCCTTCGGGTTGGCCGCGCGGGCCTTTTCATCCTTGGGCGCAAGCTCCTCAAGCCGCTGCTGTACCGCCTGCTCGCTCGGATAAGGAATTTCAGGGAGGTAGTTGAGCGCAAAAATCCGGTACGCCTCCTCCACGACCCAGGGATCTTCGATCTTCGTGTATTTTGCGAGGACCTTCTGCGCCATGGGTCTGTCGGTCTTGATCCTATGGATCGCCTCCACGATGGACCGGGTAAGTTTCCTCATGATCTCAGGACTCTTCCTGATCCAGCCCGCCCTCGCGGTAAACGTGCTCTGCTGATAAGGGATGTTGAGCGTCCCGATGTCAAGCAGCTCTTTCATTCCCAGCTTTTTCGCTTTGATGTTCGTCGGCGGCGAGAGCACGCCGGCGGCAATCCCGCCGGTTTCTATCCCGGCCATAATCTGTGGGAGGCCCCCCATCTGCAAAATCGTCACCTCGGTAGAACTCACGCGGAAATGATTCAGCGCGGCCAGAAGAGCCGCATGCGTCGCGGTCCCGAAGCGGCTAACTCCCAACCTCTTTCCCTTCAAGTCCTCTGGCCGCAAGATCTCAGGCCGAGCGATGAGAGAAAAAACCAAAGTGGAGGTCGCATCGGCGAAGGAGACCAAATCCGCTCCCTGCAGCCTTCCGCGCACGACCACATCCCCGGTCGCAAGGATCACCTGGACGTCTCCTCCCAATAGCGCGGCCGCGGCTGTAGTTCCCCCCGCGATGTAAATCAGCTCTACGTCAAGACCATTCTTCCTAAAGATCCCCGCTTCGAGGGCCGCCCAGGGAGTCAGCATGGAGCCGCTGATGGCGGAGTAGCCCATCTGGATTTTCTCCGCCCGTGCGGCTTGAGAAAGAGAGAGACATACAAAAGCTGTTAGAAACAGACGAAACCTTGCGTGTTTCATTTAATGCCTCGCTTCTCTTCTTCAATCGGAGCGCCTGATGAAAAATCACGGGGACGGCATGAAGCCTTTGTCCATCCACTCGCTCATATCGGCGCCGAACCACTCCGTGGGAAGCTCGCGTCCCAGTCCCTGTTTTTTGCATGCTTCGTAGATCAAAGCGCCGGCGGCGGCGAACTGAATGCCGACGCCGGTGTTGCTCTTGTAATAGATGATTTGCCGATCGTCGGTCCGTCCAGGGCGTTTGCCGATGAGAACTTCGCCCAGCTCGCAGATTTTCTCCCAGCCGAACTTTCCTTCATCGATCAGATCGAGAAGCTCTCGCTGCTGGTTGGTTATCGCCGTCTCCTTGTTGTTGAGCACGATCAAGTCGCTCCGGATCATCGTCGTCGCATCCGCCTCGGTGCGGCGGTGGACGCCGTCGGTGTTGACGATGGTCGTGACCAATTGACCCGGCTCCAGCCAGCTGCCGTCGAACACGGGCTGGCTGGAGTTGGTCGCGCACATGACGATATCCGATCCCTTGATCACGGCCTCCGGACTGCTCACCGGCTGAATTTCGATATCCAACAACTCGGTCATTTCCTCGGCAAACCGATCCCGGTGCTCTTTGGTGCTGCTGTAGACCTTCACCGACTCGATGTTGCGAACGGCGCAGATGGCTTCCAAGTTCGTCCGTGCCTCGTTGCCCGAGCCGAATAGGCCGACGACCTTGGCGCTCTTTTTTGCCAACGCTCGATGGGCGATTCCAGTGGTCGCGCCGACTCGAATCGCGGACAGGCTGAAGTCATGGACCAGCGCGAGCGGCTCTCCGGTTTGCAAGCTGAAGAGCAACACGAACCCCCAGCTCCGCTTCGTCGGCGAGGGAAAATCCATTCGCTTCGTCCCGGCGACCACTCTTTCCTGCACGATGGTGGAATCATAGCGGAGCGCCGCCACCCCCGAACTCGGCACGGCGCCGGGAATGATGTTCGCCATGTAGCCGGGCTTGTCGAGATCGGGCGGCACCTTGTAGCGCGTGCGCGGCCGGTTGACCGCGATGCCGCGCGCCTCCTCGGCGAAGGCCCGCTCCATTGCCTCAATGCACTCGCGCATCTTGAACACCCGGCGCACTTCAGAATCGTCAATCAAAAGCATTTTCCCTCCTTACGCGCATGCGGCGATGCAACGCAGGGACCAAGCCAGCTTTTCGCTCCGTGTCAATCCCTTACAACCTGGACATTATAAACTCAATCTTCCAGGATCTTCCGCTCTCCATTCCTGTACGGTTGAGGTAGGGAATCTCAGGCACCCAGCCTTTGTTGGCCCGGTAGCTCTTTTTAAGTCAAGAATGGTCGAATCGCGTCATCGCGCTACGGATGGACGCTTTCCAAGAACCACTCCGTCGGGATCTCTCTCCCGACTCCTTTGGCTCTGGCCTCGGCGTAAATGGCGCTCCCGACGGCGGCGAACTGGATGCCCAGACCGATGTTGTTGATGAAGCAGGTAATCTCTTCGGCGGACTGCCGGCCGGGAACCTCGCCGCCGATCACCTTTTGAAGTTCGGGGGCCGTGACCCAAAACGGCGGCGGCGGACGATTCTCGCGAGGCCTCTTATCACCCCGCAGGAAATCAATCGGATCATGAGCCTCGATTTTTTCATCGCCAAAACCTTCGATGTAATTTTCCGGAGCGAATTTTCGGGCGTGAATCACTATGCGGTCCGCCTTGCGAATCGTCTCCTCGCCGAGTTCGCAGTCCTTCACGCAGGTCACGTGCATTCCTGGCGCAACCCATTCAGGTTGAATAACTCTGGTGATGGCGTTGGTGGCGGCGATAAGCACATCGGCGGCTTCGGCTACGGATTCAGGTCGGTCCATCGGCACGACCGGGACTCCGACTTTTTTCTCCATCTCCCGCGCAAAGGCTTCGCGGTTGGCCTTGGTCGGACTGTAGAGCTGAACCTTCTCTATTTTGCGCACCTTACAGAAGGCGAGAACGTGAGCTCCGGCTTGCCAACCTGAGCCGAAGATGCCGAGCACTGAAACATCCGCCCGGGCCATCTCCCGAGCGGCGAGCGCGCTGGTAACCGCCACTCTCATGCGCTGCACAACTCCGTCTGGAAAAATCGCCAACGGTTCTCCGGTTTCCGCGGAAAAGAGAAGAATCAGCCCGACCCACTTGTTTCCCGGCGCCGCCGGAATCTTTTCCTTGACGATTCTCCCATGGCGCTCTTCCCAGCGAATCACGTCGGAATTGAGGCGGAGAGCCACGACTTTCGATTCCGCAATCCCTCCCTCCATCGATTTGAAGGCGTACACCCTCCCTTCCTTCCCGGCGGAGAGGTAAAGATCCGACCGCGGACGATTGATCGCTCTTCCTTTGGCTTGCTCCCGGTAAGCTTGCTCTAGGGATTGGAAGGCGATTTCCACGGAAAGAAGAGAATCGATCTCGTCGTTACTGAGAATGAGCATTGCCGGATTTCTCCTTCCAACAGTTTATGATGAGCATCCTTGCAGAAGTGTAGGGTCGCGGTGTTTGCCTTGGCGCTTGTGTTCGACAGATCGATCGCGCTTCAGGTTGCCCGAGTATTTTCCGTAAACATCTCTTCGACCGTGAGGCGACGGGGCGCGAGGCGCTGCTCCTCAGCGAACTGGAGCATGGTCTCGAGATCGTGGCGGTTGGCCTTCACTCCTTGCGCGAACGGATCGCGTCCGAAGAAGACCCGCTCCTCTTCGAAATAAGCCCGGCCGAAGGCGAAGCTCAGACGGTGCGGCTGCTCCATAAATTCATTGTACAGCCCCTTCGCTTTGCGAAACGCCTCGTACAGGCTCGTCGCCACCCAGGGGTCGCGCTCGAGGATCTCTTTTTTGATCACGATCGGATGCATGATCGGGAAGATCTTCGTCTTTTTGTAGTACTCCTTCTCCGCGCTTGCGAAATCCGGGAACAATCGCTCGACAGCGCGTTCTCCTTGAAGCCAGCCGTGGGGGAGATCGGGCTCCACTTCCGCGTCGATCTCGCCCGCGACCAGAAGATCTTCGAGTTTCCGGCCGCCTGCGTGCTCGACTTTGATCCCGGGCGGAAGCTTCGCGCCGACAAGCTCGCGGTTTACGCATACCCAGGTGACGTCCTCCAGGGGCAATCCGTAATCGTGCATGAACATGCCTTTGACCACGAACGCGAGCGTGTTCTCGTACGTCCGGATGCCGAAGCGGCGGCCGCGAAGGTCCGACGGCTTCTCGAAGCCCGCGCCGGTCTTGACGAAGCAGAATTTATGGCCGAACATGCGGCGGGTGAAGAACGGAATCGCCTGAAACCAATCGATGCCGTGGCCGCGCGCCGTAAGATAAGAGCACAGGGAAAATTCGCAGGCGTCGTATTCGCCGTAGCGGTAAAACCGCTCGTGGCGAATGCCGCTCTCCACGGTAACCAGATTGAGGTCGATCCCCTCGGGCTCTACTCCGCCCTCTCTCAGCGGCTGGAGATAATCGTACTTGTCGCAGGCCAATGTCAGTCTCAGTCGTGCCATAATTTTGGTCCTTCAATAATGAGAGTCATGTATGGTGCACGACCGAGGAGCTCATCCGGAGCGCGCTCACGCCGTACTTGGGCAAGACGCCCACCATCGTCTTGAACTCGTACCGTCCGTCGTTGCGCATTTCCGGCAGCGGCATTTCCGTGTCGTAGCGGAGCTGGTTCATCGCTCTGCCGGCGGCCTGCTCGCGGTACGCGTCCTCCAATATCTTCAGGCAGGCGTCCATCGTGAGAACGCGCCGAACATCGTCGTTGTTGAGTATGAGCGTCATATGTCTCGCCTCGTCGTTTTATAGATTTCGGCCCAGACCATGCTCCTTTGCCAGGCGATAAACATGCGCGGCGAGGCTCACGTCCACCACGCCCATGCCGGCGTTGTTGTTGTAAAAGGTAATCTCCGATCGATTCTTTCGCCCCTCGATCTCGCCCGTGACGAGATCGCCGATGTCTCCGATCTTCTCCCAGGTCAAGTCGCCTCGACTCACCGCCTGAAAAATTTCTCCCTGCCGGTCCTGGCGGGTCTGCTCTTTAACGTTGACGAAAATCCTGTCGCTTCTCTTGATGCTCTCCTCGTCCACTCCTTTTCGCACGACGCCTTGCTGCGCGGCCAGCTCGCGGTTGCTACCAGCGATCGAAGTCACGTGCATGCCGGGTTGCAACAATCGTCCGGGAAAAACGGGAACCGTCGTATTGCTCGCTTCGAGAACCACGTCGGCATCGGCCAGCGCGTCGGAGGGAGATTCCACCGGCTCCATGGCGGGCGAGAGCGCGGTCTCCATCTCGCGACAAAAGGATTTTCGGTGCTCCGGATTTGGACTGAAAACCCGAACCCGCTTCAGATCCATGACCCGGCTTAAGGCGTGGAGATGCGAGCGCGCCTGGTGGCTGCTGCCGAACAAAGCGAGGTTGCTGCTGTCTCGCCGCATCAGGCGGCGTGTTCCCACCGCGCTCGTCGCGGCAGTACGATAGTCGACGCCCCTTTGGTCGCGCCGCCGCCGGATGATCGCCGCGAGCGCGGCCGTCCCGGCGTCGTAGAGGACATAGACATAGTCGCCTCGGCCTTTTACCACCTGCGCCGGAAGGGCTTTTCCTTCGGCGGAAACAATCGGCAGCTCGCTGTGGATCATCATACCGAGAAGGCCGTAGGGCATCGCCGCCCCGGCGTGCAGGCTGATTCTCGTGAGCGACGGGCAGTGGAGCCGCCGCCGCGGATGATTGACCTGCTCGCCGTAAACGCCGAGGTCGGCGAGCGCTTTCTCGGTAAGCTCGATGATATCTTTCCAGTCGATGAGGCCTTGCCGTTCGACCTCGTCGAAGTCGATCAAGAGCGCCATGGTCAACGCCGCCCCTTCAAGCCCGCCAGTGCCTCGCGCAAAAAGCGGTAATCGACGACCTCGCCCGCGCTGATCGATTTCGCGACCCCCGCGAGCTTCCGCTCGTCGTCCAGCATCGTTTGCAGCAGCGCGTCTTCGACGAAGCCGTCCTGCGACATCGCGTCGATGAGATAACCGTACGCCTCCTCGGCGACGTCCGGCGCGATGCCGAGCTTTTTCTGGACGAAAGAGAGGAATTCCTTTTTCTCGTCCTTCAAAGCCCGGGAGCTTCTCATGAACGCGCGCAGCGTGCGCCGGACCTGGTCCGGATGTTTTTCGATCTTGTCGGTCGTCGTCATGAGCCCCGTGAGCGGCTGATGGAAAACTTTGCCGGCGTAGAACAGCTCGTTGTATCCCTCCCTTTTCATCCTGACATTCCACGGCAGCGGCATGATCGAGGCTTGAACCGCGCCCGACTGGATCGCCGCGTAGCGGATCGCGTCGGGGCCGAGAGCCAGGATGGCGACGTCTTTGGCCGGATCGAGGCCGATGGCACGGAGCGAGACGCGCGCCGAGAGATCGGCCGTCGCCCCGAAGGAGCTTACGGCAACCTTCTTTCCTTTCAAATCGAGGGCGGATTTGATCTCGGGCCGCGCCATCAGCGAATGGAAGACTTTGTAGAAGTCGAACGACAGCGCCTTCACCGGCACGCCTCGAACCGCCGCGCGAAGCGCCGTGCCCGCGCTGTAGATGTAATCGATCTCGCCCGCGAGCATCGCCTTGATGCCCAGATCGGCGCGGATCGACACGTAGAGAAGATCGATGCCTTCGGCGCGGTAAAAGCCGCGCTCGATGCCGTAGAGCAGCGAGCCGATCGACAGCCCGCCGCGAACCGAATGGCTGATCATGACCCGCTCGAGGGCCGCGGCCGGGTCGGCGGCAAAAACAGAGAAGAACAGCAGAACGACCGCGAAGCATCGTGCTATCAAGGAAACGGCCTCTCAATCCCGAATGGTTTGCAAAAACCACTCGCTCGGAACCTCTCTGCCCAACCCGGCCGCCCGCGCGCGGTCATAGACGAGAGAGCCCACGGTAACGAACTGAAGACCTTTGACGGTGTCCTCGCCGCCGACCTTGATGCCGCTCGAGGCGGAGATTTCCCCGTCGTTCAAGCGACCTTCCGAACGGCCGGTAATGAGGTCGGGGAGCGACACCAATCGCCCGCGAAAATTCTGGTTCCTATTCCCGCGCGCCCGCGCGTTTCCCATCGCCCGCTTCAACGCCTCGAGGCTGCCGGCAAGATAGGTGATAAAGCCTTGCGAATCGTCGATGGCGGCCCCTTCGACGACCTGGCTCGCCGGACCGCCGCCGATGCAGACGTCGAGCTTGGGGTTCACATCCGTGGCAAATTCGCCTGAAACCTGCGTCAGATGCATCCCCGGCTCAAGCATGCGGGCGTAAAGCGTCGGCTCCTTGGCGTTCGTGCAGGTGGCGAGAATATCGACTCCGCGCGCCGCCTCTTCGGCGCTTGCGCAAGGAAGCACCTCGAAGCCGAGCCTCCGTTCCATCTCCTTAGCGTACAGCTCTCGATGTTCTTTCGTCGGACTGAAGACCTTCGCCTGCCTGATGTTTCGAACGCTGGCAAAGGCCATGAGGTGTGCGCGCGCCATCCCGCCGGAGCCCAGCATGCCCACGACGGACGCGTTCTTCCGCGCGAGGTATTTGGCGCCCAGGCCGTACAGAGCGCCGACGTTGATGATCGCAAGCGGCGCGCCGTCCTCGGTGCTGAAGAGAAATACGAGTCCGCAGTAAAGACCGGGCCTAACGCAATATTTGTCTTCGACGCGCAAGCCGTGGCGGACGGGCCAGCTCACGACGTCGGATTTCATTCGAATGGCGAACCTTTGGAGGCCCTTGCTTGCTCCTTCCATGGTTCCCCAGCGATGGAACTTCTCGCCGTCGCGAGTCTCGGTGTACATGTCCAGGCGCGGCCGTCCGGCGAGTTCGCCGCGCGCCAGCTCTCTATGGCCCTCTTCGAGGACCCGGAGCGTGTCCTCCATCTTGAGGACCTCCGCGACTTCGTCGTTGTTGATGAATAGCATCGGTCGCTAAGCAAGATTGAAAAGCCGGCCCTGTCTGTTTACAATAACGAAACTCCGCTCCTAGCGTATCGAATGCGCAACGGTTATTCGCTTTTCTACGTCTTGTCAAGGCGGATAGCTCGCAGCGGCGCCTAGCCGGCCGGGCCACCGGCTGGAGTTGGCGAGCGCAACTCTTGCACCTGGCGTCTGCTTCGCGGCCAGCATCTCGTCGCTGACTCTGAAGTATTTGGTCTTGGTCCCGTCAGGACCGATCTCGTAGCCGGCAAACGGATAGAGCACGAGGCCCAGCGGACCGTACTTCTTTACCCTCTGTCCCGTGTAATCGTAGTCCATCGCCGTCGTGTCGCCCATGGTGACGGAATCGACGCGGTTATCAGCCGTCCAGGCGAAGCTCCGGCCTGCCCCGGTCTGCGTGTTACCATTGGCGTCGGCGGTGTAGAGCTTCTCGATAAAAGTCACAGGATCATAGGTCCTGGTGACGAAGGAGGGGTGATTGGGATCTTCGTAGAAATACTGGACGCCGTCCTTCGAGAGAATATTCCCGATAGCGTCGAAGGTGTAGCTCCTCATCGTATAGCCCTGGTCAGGGCCAAAATTGCCGCTGGCCGTGCTGAGCCGATTGAGGCCGTCGTAGGTGAAAGTCCGGGTAGCGGTGAAGAGAGAATCGGTGATTGTTAGGATATTGCCGACGTTGTCGTAATCGTAGGTGAGGTTTTGAAAGTTTCCTCCGGGGCCGGAGGTTGCCTGGTTGATTTGCTGCTTATCTGCCCACTGTCTGGCCGTCCTTAGTCTCGAGCCAACGTCTACGTAAAACAGCTTCAGAGATTCTCCCAAGCAGCGCACCAACAAGCATTCCAGGAACCGCGAGAAAAAATGAAAGAATCGCGACCGCGAAAATGGTCTCGTCCCCGTATACTTGTTCGAATCCTTTGGCGACGAGGTCTCTGAAAAAAAACGACACGGGGAAAAGCAGGCAACTCGCCCCGCCAATGCACATCCCGAAAACAGTTGCTTTGTTTGCCTGATTCGAGCCGCTCCTAATTGCTGAAAGCATGTCGTGAAGGAAAAACGGGGCGACTAGAACTGCCGAGACAGCCCCAGTCATCGCCGTGGAAATTAGCCACAGGACGAAATAACTACTTGCCCATAGTTTCCGTATGAACACGCCGGGATTGTCAAAGGAAAATAGACCCGTCCAGCAAACAGAGCTCACGAAACCCGCGAACCCAATCAAGCAAAATAAGTCTCGCGAGTTTTTTGTCGAGTAGGCCATGTTCACTAATCAGAATCCGGAATACAGCAGAGAAATATTTCGATCGGTCTTGGCTTACTTTGGTATAGTCTGCAATCGGTCAATGTTTCCTTCCCAGGTCACCTCGGTCCATCCATCTTTGTCGACCCACACATAAATCGTAACTGTTCCGTCATTGTCGGCGAAAGTCCATTCGAAGCCATATGGCGTATTAACTGGCGGGACTGTCGGTCTTGGGCCGTCGAACCGAGAAATATCTACGGCAAAGTCTCTTCCGAATCGTTGTACTTGCGCGACCGCGCGTCCACGCGCCGTTTCAGCGGTGATTTTGGCATTCGGCCAAAAAATCCCCACGCTCAGAAGAATTAGGGCACCCACGAAAATAACCCAGCCGATTTTCTGTTTCACTCCTGGCCTCACTATTGCCGGGGCTTGAGTTCGACGCTGTCCCAGAAAAAATCTTAAACGGAGTCCCCGGCCCCGACAAAACCTTGTCACCAAGCGTTAGAAGGTTGCGTTTCAAGTGATCCATGAAGGGATACTTCATATCGAAATTGTATGTATCCGGAAGTGCAGTAACCTGTCCGTTTGCTTCCATGCGCAAAGTAATTTGCCCAAAAACGTAGAATTGTTGCTTTGGCAACGTATATAATAACTTAGATCCTGGCCCTTTGAAATCCTCTGGGTGGGATCCGGACAGGTCTACCTTATTCAAGTCGACGGTCAAAGGTTCACCTCCTTTATTCCGCCAATGCCAGGTGGCCTCACCCCAGGTTGGTGGAGATCCATCATACTTGGGCTGCCGAATGGTCCAAAAATCATCTTCTTCGCCAGATCCCGTGTTCGGCGAAGTTGCGGTTCCTGTCAGCGACATGCCTTCGCAGACAATGCACAAGACATTACCGGGGAGCCCGCGGTTCTCTACTAATAGATCAACACCACCTGGATCCGGGGCGCTGGCCTTCAAGAGCGCATCCCCGACTAGACTGGCCGCAGCCATATAGCCGGTGACCATACTCGCCATGGCGGCGTTTTTCCCCGGCATGTAACTGCTCATCACTGAGGTGAATTCAAGGAAACTATACACTGAGTTGAACGGGAGCATGACGATAGCAACAGCTACTCGAATGAAATTGAAAATATGCTTGAAAATATCCCAGAAAGAATGACCGCTCGGGTCAGTATACTTCTGAGGGTTGTTAAGGACATAGGAGTAGCGATTGAGGCTCTGAGGGTTGTCGGGCTGTGGAACAAAGATATCAGGGGAAATGAATCTCGCCGCTCAGCGTCGTAATATTTTCCGCCGTAGTAGTAGAGGCCGGACTCTGGATCGAGGATCTGGCCGGTGAATCTCTTTTCAGGATCGACGTTTCCCTCGGTGCACGATACCTTGCCCCAAGGGTCGTACTCGTTGAGCTGAACTCTAGCGCCGTTGTTAGCAGGAACATCGTCGGTGATAACGTTGACTCCGCCCAGGTGGTCGTTGTGATAGAAGAGCCTCTTTTCATTTTCAGGGTTGGAAATCGGAGACTGTTTTGCCGCCAACAGCTCGGTTCCGGCTCTTAAGAATTTCGTCTTGGTCCCGTCCGGTCCGATCTCATAGCCGGCAAACGGGTAGAGGGTAACAGAGTTCCCGTTTGTCTTCTTGACCCTCTGCCCGGTGTAGTCATAATCCATCGTCGTCGTGCCACCCATCGTGACGGAATCCACTCTGTTATCCGCCGTCCAGGCGAAGCTTCTGCCTGCACCGGTCAGCGTGTTGCCGTTGGTGTCTGCGGTGTAAAGTTTTGTAGTAGAGGTGGAAGCGGAAGTGAGAAGAGATTGGCTAGAGATCAGGATTCGACAGGAATCTGTTATGGCCCAGGTTTGATTATCCCAGAAATCCAATGGATAAAGATGATCTGAGAGCCCGAGATAAGACGCCGATGGAAATTTTCCGAATATTTTGGCTGAAGCCTAGGGGCTGTACCAGCATTTTGACAGCTAGCTCGTAAGGATAATCTGTATAAGCCATTTTTTTGATGTCCGAGATCGCTCTCCTATAGAAGGAGCGTGTAAAGACGGAACCATTCTGGCACCCCTCGTAGGCATGCTTGCAAGCAATAAAAACATCCTCGCTATGGACCCTAGAGCTGCGACGAAGCACGGTTACGAAAATCCTCCATTTGTTGTTTTTTTCTTGCTCGTTGTAGTGGCGAAAATACCGTAAGAAATGCTTGTAGTGCCTTACTTCATCCCTCTGCATCTGGTCGAGGATATCCCTCAAAACAAGTTCTCTTGTGTGATCCCTTAGAGCTTTGTAAAATGTTGTCGCTCCTGTCTCTGTAATGCATCTCGCTAGCATTTCGAGAGCTCGGCTTGGTTGATAGCGCTCGGCACCACAGTACGGCTCGAATTCATGGTGGAAGCGCCGGTAAGAGCTTTCCCAATCGAATTCTGGCCATACTGCGTTGACATATGCTTTCATTGCCCGGCCATGCTCCACTTCCTCCGGCAGCCAGACCCCGTCGAGCCAATCCACGATTTCCTGGCAGTTGTTATTGTAAGCAACTAGATGTTGGGTGTACAAAGGCGCAGTAATCTCCAAGAAGGAAGAAGCGACAAGGATTAAAAACATCCTTCTATCCGGTACCACCTGGGATCGGACAATCTTATTGAAATCAATATCTGAGCACTTCCAAGAGGTGATAGGTATAGCAGTATTTGAGCTTCTGATCGCATTCCGAGTCATAGCGTTCTGTTATACTTGCATCAGCAAGGATCTTTAATTGTGGGTATCTCAGCAGTTATCTGCTAAACCCCTCTCGAAACAGGATTTCCGGAATATTCAGAGATTCCCCATCTTTTGTTAAGCCACCTAACTTCATGGTGAATTCATCTTTGACCGTGGGGGGAGGGGAATCGACAAACAAGAGGAAACAACTGTGCTTATTTATTGACAGCCGTCCATTAAGTGCAGGCGCAGATCGAAGGTAGTGGCGATCCAAAATTGTACCAGAACACGGAAGTCCTTTTGGGTTCTTCGGATCATGGTTGGCACTTCGAACGACAACCAGTGAGGGGTCAAACCGAAACTCCCCGTCCCTTTCAGGATTAAAGATGAGTTGGATAACAAAAATAGATCTCTCAATGTTGTACTGATCGTTCCAAGGCGTGATTTTGATACTGAGATTGTTTCCGATCAAAAAATCCGCTGTGTAGCCCTCCGGATAGTTGTAATCCTCTTTTATCATCCAATCCGAATCAGGGAGGATCGTTGCCTTGCTCCGCTCGCGCTCTGCTGTACTACAGCCTAGAAAAACGCCGACGAGAAATGTAACCCATAACGAACGTACAAGCGTAGAGTTCATTCAAACTTTGCCGCCTTAGGAACTCTTTCCCCAAAACCATGTCTGATTATAATCAACGCAGACGCTCTGCCGGATAATAATAGCTTGTGCCGTTAAAAGCGAATGCGGTATATGCGGCAGCTGGTAACATTCCGGCAAAACTGTACGCGTCGAAAGCTGTATCGAAAGTAAATGCAGGAGGGGCCAGACTTTTTATATTACGAAGATAAGGGCCCCTAGCAGGCTGCTGAAAAATACACTTTAGGAGAACAAATCTTGCTGCGGGGAGAGAAGATAGTGGCGTGGTCGAGGACAGAGGATGAAAAGATGAGCATGGAATGCTCTACAAACTCGGTTTTCACCCCTCGCTCCATCGCTTTCGGCTCACTTTTAAGCCGCTTGCCCCAACAACTTCGCCATCCGCAACAGATTATAAGCAGCTCCGACCCACCAAGCCGCGAGTTGGGTTCGCTCGGCTCCCCTAAAACGCGTTTTCCTAAATCCTCCAACCGTCTTCATCCACCCAAATATCTCTTCGACTCTCTTTCGTATCCGCTGGCTT
>JBGPGE010000120.1:0-13566 GCA_041483675.1 Binatia bacterium | reverse complement strand
TTTCCTTGTCCCCCTCTACCTCAATCGAGCCGTCCATTACCGCCTCTGCGTGGGCGGCTCCCACATGGTCGCTCAGTCGCTGGGAAAGATTGTGCTTGAACATGGCGGGCTCATCTTAGGAAGCCAACAGGTAAAAAAAATCCTCGTTGAAAACGGGCGGGCCTGCGGCGTTGAAACAGCGTCGGGCGATATAATGGAGGCCGGAAAGGCGGTCATCAGCACTCTTAACCCGGAGCAAACTTTTCTTTCCTTCATCGGCGATAAAACCCTGGATGACGAATTTGTAGAGAAGATCAAGCTCTGGCAGTGGGAGAAGTGGAGCCTCTTACAGATTCACCTTGCTCTGGAGGTGCCTCCTAACTTCAAGGTTGCTGCAGGAGATCCGGAACTGAATCAGGGGCTGGTCTATGTGATGGGCTATGAAAACACCGGGGATCTACTGCGTCAGTGGCAAGAAATGGAGCAAGGGAAACTGGATGCCAATGCCGGATTTCATTGCTCCTTCCCCAGCGTGCATGATCCCAGCCAGGCTCCGCCGGGAAAGTGCACCGGCCTCATTTCGCAGATGGCGCCCTACGCCCTCGACGGGAAGGCCGGGAACTGGCTCGATCTCAGGCGCAAGGAGAAAGAGGCCGAGCATCGGCTTGAGATATTGGAAAGATATGCGCCCGGCACTCGCGAGAAGGTTCTGTGGACGGCCGTCTCCTCGCCCGCCGATACGGAGAACCGGTTCCTGGATATGAAGGAGGGGTCGATCAAACAGGGCGCCTATTTGCCCTTCCAACTGGGCTACCTTAGACCCAACGAGGACTGTTCCGATACCCGGACTCCCGTCCCGGGTCTCTACCTGGGCGGCGCAAGCTGCCATCCGGGCGGCCTCGTGATTCTTGGGCCGGGCTACCTGGCGGCAAATGCGGTGGCCGAGGATCTAGGGGTGGAGAAGTGGTGGAACGAGCCGGAGATCGTCACGAAGGCGCGGGCCAAGGGGATGCTCTAGTGTGGGTGAGATCGACCGGGCTGGGAAAGAAAAGCGATCTCGTCGCCGAGTTTGAGGAGATCAAACGGGACGGCGATTGCTGGATTCTCTGCATGAAGACGGTGGAACCGGTCAGGTGGAGAATTCGCGTGGCCATGACCTCGAAGGATCTGAGAGGATTCATCGGCCTTGCTTTCAGGGGCGGGAATATCTTTCGCTTGGCACTGGATCTTTTTCGCTCTCAAAATCCCGCGAAACCGCCGGAAAACTACTGACGCTTCGTTGCCGTGACGGCAAAGGGAGAAACGCGATGGACCAAAGAGAGCGGGAAGGTTTCGCCGAAAGTCTGGAGCGCCACGCGGAGGCGGAGAGCGGGATCTTAGAAGAATATCGCATCCTAACGGAAAAGATCGCCGAAGGTCCCGTGGCCATGCTTGTAGATTTAATCCTGACCGAGGAGGAACAGCACCACTTCCTGCTTCGCACGATGGCCAAAAGGCTAAGGGAGCCGTCGCCGCCGCGGGCAGGGGAAGAACTGTCCTGGGTGGTTGACCGGGTTGACGTCGCGCGGCACGCGCAGAAACTACGGCGGCACGAGCGCGAGACGATCGAAGCATGCCGCCAACTGAAGAGCCAACTTCCCGCCGAAGACGCGGAGTTCTTCGACGCCATCCTGGACACTATTATCCTCGACAGCGAGAAACACGAGAGACTGCTTTCGGCCATCGAGAAAATGATCGGGACTTAACGCCTGCCCGGCACGCTGCTGAAAACCCTCCGCTCACCCTTCGACGGGCGAAGGGGAGGAGGGGTGAAAACATTTCAAGGTTTGACCTTGAAACCGAAAGCGGTCTCGAGGAAGGCCGTCACGTCCTGGACGGCCTGTAGGTGAGCGCGAGGCTCGTAACCTCGGGTGATCCCCCGGGAGATACACGGGCGCGTCCGGCGTGACGGGCCGTCCGGTATCCGCGTGGAGCGCCGCAAAGGTGCCGTCCGGTCGCTCGACATAGCGACAGCCTCGCGAGTTCACGTTCTGTGGCAGGTATTGTAGCGGAGACGCGTCGGGGGCGTCGAAGGCATGTCGGGCTCCCGGGTACACCAGCAGGGCGACGTCCGACCCGGGCTTGTGGATCCGCTCCACGTACTCCTGGCACTGAGCCACCGAGTTGTAGTCGTCCTCGCTTCCAAGAAAGATCCTCAGCGGCCGCTCATCCTGCTCCTCGTTCAGGAAACGAATGTGACATACTGCCGGGTAGAACGACAGGTAGGCCGCGAAGCGTGCCGCCCCGGACATCCAGCGTTGCTGAAAGAGGGCGTACCGCGCCACAGGGCGACGACGCCGCCGTGGGAGAATCCCATGAGCGCGATCCGCGACGGATCGATGGCCGGGTGGCGCGCCAGCACCTCCAGCGCCCGATAGGCGTCGGTGATGCGGCTTCCCATATTGAGAAACTCCTGACCGGAACAGACCTCCCGGATGCCGCGGCCGCCGAAGCTGTCCAGGCTGAGACTGGCAAACCCCTGCCGAGCCAGCTCGTCGGTCCACGCGGCGCTGTGCGCCCACCCGAAGCCACCGCAGCCATGAGCCAGGATGACCGCTGGAACACGGCCCGTCGCTCTCGGAGGCAGCGTGAGTTCTCCGAAGATCACGACAGGCGATCCTTCGCGGCCCTTACCTATCATAGCCCGCGGCTCAGGCAGCGTGAGGCTTTCGATCGCAAGGCGGGTGCCCGCTGCGCACCCCGCCAGCATCGCAAGCATTCCCGCAATAAAATTTACCAACTGCTTGAACGCCACGCCATAACCTCGACGGCAAGTTATTTGACTTTTCTCCTTCGAGTCAAGCGAAAACTGGTATTATGTCCGAAGAACCATCTCTGAACGACGATCCCGTTGACCTTTCTCCGCAACTCGCCCTATTTTACGCTCGAACGGATATACCTGACCGCCGTTCCGCTCCAGGGAGATTGGTCCGTGGCTGAAACGATAAAAGCAAAGATCGGGTTTGTCAGCGCCGGCTCGCCATCCGGCTGGATCCGAAAGTGTCAGTCGCTCGTCAATTGGATCCTGGCGGAGGAGATGAGGAAGGCAAGATAAAGTTCGTCGGCTTAACCGTTTTGGCAAGGCACCGTAGTTAACAAGGTCGCCCAAAAGATTCAACGGAAAGCGTTCAAAATGACCTGCGCGATGTTGCGTCCTCTTATGGATACGAGAGCCTTTCCCGTCTCGACGCTGGCCGCTGCCGGGGAGCCGAAGTATCCACGGCCGGCGGTGAGCGTCCGGTAATCTTTCGTCTCGGCCTTGAGCGCGTCGACGTCGTAGTCGAAGTTCGGCTCGATCCTTTGCAAGCTTTGCGTGTCCAGCAGGTTAGGGAAGCAGTAAAGGGCGAGCGATGTTTTCCACTCTCCCGCGTGGCCTTCGCGATCGGGACGCGGGCTGCGGGAAAGGCCCTGCATGCCCTCCCGAACGCAGGCCTTCGTAACCGCGGGATCGCTCGTGAATCCGACGCAGATCATCCGCGCGGCCCCGTCCTCCGCCAGAGCCCCGGCGGCTTCCTCCAGCGCTCTCACGTGGGGGAGCTCGCCGTGACCGTTGAGGATGACTTGCCGCTGGAAGCCCGTCCGCGCCAGAGAGCGCGCGATGTCGACGATCAGCGCGCGGAGCGTCGCCGGCTCCAGCGTGAGCGTGCCGGGGAAGTCGATTGCCTGGCGGGCGACTCCGTAAGAAACCGCGGGCGCCAGAACCACGGCATAGCCGCTCTCCTCGAGATGAGGCGCGGCCGCCTCGGCGTAGGCCTCGGCCGCAAAGGTGTCGAGCCCGAGAGGCAGGTGGGGGCCGTGCTCCTCGACGGCGCCGACCGGGAGAATCACGAGAGCACGCCCGGAACGCGCCAGGCTCTCGACTTCCGGAAAGCGGAGCTTTGAGAGATGGACCATCTTCTGCCTTTGGAGACTTCGGCCACCGCTCCCATACCAGACCGCAAAACGGGTTGTCAATTGCGAGACGGCCTGTTGCCTCACGACTCGCGACTGTTGTATAGAGCAGCACGGTGGCAAGCCCGCCGCCGGGCTGCCACAATTCGATAACGAGGCAATGCCTGTCATGCGACCCCGCGTCGGTTTTACTCCCGTCCTGCTCTTCGCGCTCTTCCTCCCTGCGGCGTCCCGCTCCGACTGGAGGGAGGACTGGGAGAAAACCGCCAAGGCCGCGAAGCAGGAAGGGACGGTCCTCATCTACACCTTCCCCGGCCACGAACGGCTGTTTCAGGAGTTTCAAAAGAAGTTTCCCGATATGAAAGTCATCGACGTGACCGTCCGGGGATCGGATCGAGTCACCCGGATTCTTTCCGAGAGACGGGCCGAAAAGTATATCGCCGATCTTCTTATCGGCGGGGCGGGCTCCGCCGTGACCGGCCTGTTGAAGAGCGGGGTGCTTGATCCGATCAAGCCGGCCCTGCTGCTCCCGGACGTGCTGGACCAATCCAAATGGTGGCTGGGCCGGCACATCTACGGCGACGACGAGGATAAGTACATCTTTTCGTTCTCGGGCGCGCCGCTCCATTACTTTCACTACAACACGAACCTGGTGAAGCCGCAGGAGTTCAAATCGTACTGGGATTTCGTCAATCCCAAGTGGAAGGGAAAGATCGTGATCGCCGAGCCGATGACGGGCGGCACGCAGGAGGCGCTCCAGTTCCTCTATTACAACCCAGAGATCGGGCCGGACATGGTGAAGCGGTTCTTGACCGAGATGGACGCGGCGGTAAGCCGGGACATCCGGCAGATGGTGGACTGGGTGGCGCAGGGAAAGTACGCGATCGCCGCGCTGCAGAACGCGGACCGGCTCGACATCTGGGACGCCAAGAGCAAGGGGCTTCCGATCGACGCCTTTAGAACCGATCGGTTCAAAGAGGGAGGGTTCGTGGGCTCCGGCGGAGGGAACATCATGCTCATCAACCGCGCGCCCCATCCCAACGCCGCCAGGGTTTTCGTCAATTGGCTGCTGTCGCGCGAGGGACAGATCGCGTATCAGAAACTCGTCGAGACCGGAAGGAACTCGCTGCGCATCGACATCCCGAAAGACGACGTCCCCGAGCACGCGCGCATCGTTCCCGGCGCCAAGTACGCTATGCTCGACGATCCCGCCTATTCCGACCTCGAAACGGTGCGCCGCTTCGTTGGCGAAGTGTGGAAGAAAAGGAAACAGGGATGAAATCCTCCGTCGCCCGGCTCATCGTACAATTTTTCAAAGAGGCCGGCGTGCGCCACGTGTTCGGCCTCACCGGCCATTCCGTCTTCGACATCACCGACGCGCTCTACGGCGATCCCGAGATCCGGTTCGTGCAGGCGATGCATGAATGCCCGGCCGCCTACATGGCGGCGGCCTACGCCAAGGGAAAAAGGAGCCTCGGGGTTTGCCTGGCCTCCGCCGGCGCCGGAGCGACCAATCTTCTGACCGGGATCGCCTACGCCCACAAGGAGTCGATTCCGCTCATCGCTCTCTCGTCCGACGTCCGGAGCCGGGAGGCGGGAAAGGGCGCCTCTTCCTGGCACGAAATCCCGCAGTGCGAGATGTTCGCGCCGGTCACCAAGATGAGCGTGACTCTGAAAGGCGAGAACGTTCTGGATTCTTTGCGCGAAGCGTTCCGGCAGGCGACGACGGGAAGAAAGGGCCCGGTTTACATCGGCGTTCCGCGCGACGTCCAGACTCTCGAAGTGGAGCTTCCCGAGCCGCCGTGGCTGCCGCAGCCTCCTCCTCCGGCAACGCCCGATTCCGCCACGGTCGAGCGCGCGGCCGAGGAACTTAACAAGGCCGCCGCTCCGGTCATCATCGCGGGCGGCGGAGTCTACTGGGCGCGGGCCGAGGAGGAGTTGAAAGAACTCGCCGAAATTCTCGGCGCCCCGTTCGCCACCACGCCGTCGCACAAGGGGCTTCTCTCCGAAGAGCATCCTCTCTCGCTTGGCGTCCTCGGCTTCGGCGCGTTTCCTTTCGCCGTCGGCTTCTCTCTCGAGTCGGATCTCGTGCTTGCCGTCGGCGCGACCTTCAGCGAGGCGCTCACGCTCGGCTACGGCAACAAAGTGATACCGGAAGGCGCGAGGATCGTCCAGGTGGACAACGACCGGGATGAGATCGGGAAGATCTATCCGGTCCGCCACGCGTTGGTCGGCGACGCTAAGATCGTCCTGCGCGAGCTGATCAATCGGTTAAAGAGATCGGAGAGACGAAAAAACACCGCGCGGCTGGAGCGGCTCGCGGGCGAGAAGCACGCCTGGCGCGAGAAACTTAGTTCGCATGATTACGGCGCGGAAGCCCCGATCGACCAGTGGCACGTCTATCGCGCGCTCAAGGAAGTCATGGGCAAGGAAACGATCGTCGTCGGGGCCGGAGGGACCACGGAGCTTGTCCGGCGCTTCATCGCGCCGTCGTACGCGTATCACTCCGGGGATTTCCGCGCGATCGGCTGCGGTCTCGCGACTTCGATAGGTCTCGCTCTCGCCTTCCCCGGCAGGCCGGTCGCCTGCATGACGGGCGACGGCTCGTTCATGCTCGAAACCCAGGAGCTGGCCACCGCCGCCGCGTGGAACCTTCCCATCTCGATCATCGTGATCCGGAATGACGCCTATGGAAACATGAAGCGCGACCAGATCCGGCATTGGGGAGGCCGCCTCATCGGCACCGACCTCAATCTCCCCGATTTGTGCGCGCTCGCCGCCGCCTACGGCGTCGACGCGCAAAGAGTCGAGCGGCCGCCCGATCTTCCAGCCGCGATCAAGCGGTCGCTCGCTCTCGGAAAGCCGTCCCTTCTCGACGTCGTCTGTCCGATCGAAGGGATCTGATATTTTTTTTCTGAAGAATCGAAGCTATCATCACAGGAGGGCCGATCGATGGAAAAGACGAAGAGCGATGCGATTATTATCGAGCAGGCCGGAATGCGTATGACCGTCGCTCACCGCCCTGGCGTCGGCGGCAGCGATGAAGGGCTGACCTTCGACATCACGACGGCCGGTTCCGAGCACGCGGGGAAGAGAATTCTCCGCTTCGATTGCTTTTACAAGAACCCTCATTATCACGTCGGCCCGTCCGGCGGCGAAAATGCGGCTCACAAAATGAAAGAGGAAGGCGTGGAAGACCCGGTCCGCTGGACTTTAGAGCAGCTCAAGACGCGGTTCCCGGCCATGATCAAACAAGCCGGATACGAGCAAATCGCCGACAAGATCGACCAGCAAGCGATCGCCGATCAGCTCACCCGCTTAGAGGCGGAAATACTCGCTAAATACTAATCGGCGTTGGACTACAGCCGTGCGCCGAAAGTGCCGGGCCGGTTGCGCAGGATGGCCGAAAACAAAGGACTGCCTTATCAGCCGCTCGTCAATCAGATCTTGGCGCAGGAGATGAGGAAGGCAAGCTAAAATTCGGCAGATTTGCCATTTTGGTAAGTCAACGTAGTCCCCAAAAACCGATTTCAGAGAAACCGCGCGTTGCAATGTCAACGACGGAATTGTCGGCGAACAGCCAACAGGTATAGCGCAATAAACGTCGAAGTAAGCAATACCTCCAGTAGCGCAAGAATGCGTCCCCAAGGATAGCTCGGCTCGTATTCCAAGTCTTTTTGGAAAGCCGCCACATACAGCGTCGTCATCAAACTGTTTCCAACGAGGTAAATCTCAGCTCGTTGCCAGGATCGTGGAGCATCAATATCCTGACGGAAGGGACGCGCGTAAGTAACTACCTCACGAGGGTCAACATGACCAATTTGAGGCGTCGAAGGCTGATGTACGTGACGCAAGCCTGCTAGTGGATAGAGCAAAGTAAAAACTGCCACGATAAGAAGCAACCACCATCCGACTCTAGAGTAGCTCTCGCCGTATTCGCTCGCGTATCTGTACCAGGCGACCAATCCGAGATTGCTGTGTAACCAACGCGCCACTCCGTTGTGTCGCTGGCTCGCAAGGCGTTTCATCTCCATGTCACCGTAATGAAAATTACCGGCAGTCCAATAATCACCTCGGTCGTCATAGTTCTTTTGCAGTTGCTGATAGACCTCAGCGATCACTGCATAGTTGCGATCGTTGCTGTCGCCGTTGGCCGGCCTTAAGTCTTTTGCATGGTTATCTTCGAGATCGACAATTTCATCGAAGACCATGGATTTGCGCTTAAGCGTCCGGCAGAGCCAACGAACATCAGAAAATAACAACTTCGAAACATTGCAATTATGGAGTAGAGCCTGTCCCAAATACGTCCTGTAGAAAGTCACTTTCTCAGGTTGCTCGAAGAATGACAGCGTCAGGATCAGGGAAGGAGATAGAGCTTTCGCGGTCGTTTCGCCACCTTCGTGAAACCTCGTTTCGCGGAAATCAACTCGTCGACCGAAACGCGCGAATCTAAAATTGACTACGTCTGCGAATTCGGCCTCGTTGAAATTAACGTCTTCCACAAATGTCGTCGAAACAAAATTGGACCACGACCTAAACTTTGTTCCAGTGAAGCTCACGGACCCCAGAAATCGGGCATTTTGGAACTGTGGTATGGAATGAAAAAGGGCATAGTCAAATTCCGAACGCTGCAAAAAAACAGTATCTATAAAATTCGAACCTCTGAATTCCGCATTTCGGAAATCGGCATTTCCTGCGAATACAACTCTAGAGAAGTCTGCACCACGCGTGAATCTCGACAGATAAAAAGTGACATCACTAGTAAACTTGGCTCCTGCGAATAGACACTCAACTTGAAAATGCTGGCTTATGACGGAAACCACGGCCGGAAACACAAAAGCCGTGCAGTCAACAACTACGTCAGGCTGTTGCAGAATGCGGTCGAACTCCAATTGAAATTTTTCTTTATCTTTCTTAGGATCATTCGAATGCATCAAGCAGATCGGTGTGTTGTCCGGGTCATTAGGACTCGTGTGAAGTGCTCGTCCGCAAAAGCGATGGTTATACATTTCTATAGGGCAGACATTTTTTGGCGGGCGTGGGCGTCGCGGATCATCTGGTTCGTATGGGGCTTCGGGATTCATGCTGAACTGCGTGTGTTGGTATCTAGTATACCAGATTGTAACATCTGCTCACTTGGCGCGCAAAACAACGACGCATAACGTCCGATGTAAGCATGCACGGGGTCAGGCTTTCGATTCTAGATTTTCCCGCGGAACTGGCAGAGCGAAACCGCGTCCTCCCGCAGATTTGAGAATTCGTGATTGAGGACAGAGGGACAAGGAGACTCCGCTGCGGTGCTTGAGGCTGGAGAAGCCAATGTCGCGAGCGCGGCGACGATAAATGCGTAGGATGGGGCGAGCATACTTTGTCTCCTTGCTCCTCCTCTTTTCTGAATCGAGAGTGGAGAGTCCTCACGCATCACAAACGAAAGAGACGGGAACAGATAGGCTTCACCTACGAAACACCGCGCCAGTCCTCGACCCTACTGACTTGCTCACCGTTGGCGACAAAATTGCGCAGCGTCCTCCGTTGAAATTCGGATTACCGCGTCCGGTTGTACCTGTAGTCTTCGCGCTCGGTGTCGCCGGTGCGGAGCTCGGGGCGCAAGGGAGGGCGAGTGCTCTGAAGCCGCACGTGCGTGTCTAAGGCTCTCTGATCGGTCCAGCGTTCCAGAATCGCGTACCTGTCGGTCTCTACTGCGCGCCGGAATCGCTTCTTGCCTGATCGAACCATTACGCGCTCGAATATCTCTTTGTCGAAACCTGGCTTCGATCCCACCTTTTCGCTGATGTTGCGTACTTGCGCAATTGCGCAACTATCGCCACAGCACGCCCCGGCGCCGGATAAATGGCGGCTTTCTGCCGCCGTAAGGCGGAGATACTCTCCCATGGGCCAAGGCACGGCGCCGGTTCAACGGACTTGCAAAGATAAGCAACTTGTAGAAGTCTAAGTGCTCCCTACACGAGCGCGGCGGATTCGCGCAGTGTGCGTGGAACGAATTGGTGAGATATCGTGATCCCGCCATTTAACGAAAACGGCTGTCTGCCTGACGGTCTCCACGACTGCACGCTACAACAAGCAGGAGAGCGGTTCGGCGCGTTTCAGGCCAGCGACCGGCGCCCGGAACTGTGGACGAGGTTCACCGAGTTCATGCGTGAAGCGACCGCGTGCCAATGGATAGAAGCCGTACTGCTGGACGGGAGCTTTGCCACAGCAAAGCCCGATCCAAACGACCTCGACTTCGTTCTGGTAGTAGCGGCAAGCCATGACTTCTCAGCCGAATTGTCGCCGGCGCAATACAACCTGTTGTCCCAACAGAGGGTGCGTAGACGGTTTGGATTTGATATAGTAGTTGTGAAAAATGGCAGCCGAGACTTGGAAGAGGCTATTGCATTTTTTCAGCAGGTCAAGCAGCGACCGGGAATGAAGAAAGGTGTCCTGAGGATAAAATTATGATTGAAACCGCCGAACAGGTTTACCAAGCCATCGAGCAGATGGGACGGATGCAGCGTATCCTGGAATCTTACCGCAACGAGATACTGACGAAGAGTCCGCGCAGCTTCGCGATGCTGGCCGAAGGCCCGTTGGAACAACTCCGGCAACTGCAAAGGCAGATTGACGAATATATCCAGCGCTTGGAAGGCGCGGGGAATCCCGCAAGCTGAGGGGCCAGGCTTCTACGACTCAACCGTTCGGCTTTTCCGGTTCCCACGGATCAAATCGTGAAATTTAGAGTTTGATAATTCGCACACCTCGGAGGACGAGTGCTTTGAAGTCGCGCGTGCGCGTCTAAGGTTCCCTGATCGGTCCAGCGTTCCAGAATCGCGAGTCGCAAGGGTCAGGCCTGAGTGTAGACTTATTTTGTTCATCGAACACCCACCGGAGGGTGCTTCGCCGGTTTTGATTCACGCCAAGCGTTTTCGCGCGGGACGGACCGTAAGCTGCATTCCCATCGCGCGTAGCAGCGCCCTTAGGCTTTTGAGTTCGGGGTTGCCTTTAGGCGAAAGCGTACGGTAGAGGGTGTTGACGTTCAACTCGGCCTCTTCCGCGAGCCTCGGCACACCGCCAAAGGCTTTGGACATGCGTCGGAGCGCGAGCATCAACTCCTCTTGATCGCCGTCTTCAAGGACAGAGTTCAGATACTCGGCTGCAAACGCCGGGTCTTTGTGAAAACTCTCTACCGTGGCTTCCTCGTGGCTACGGGACGGTGCTGGTTTTGATTTCCGGGTCATCTTTGCCTCCGCTGGTAGTCGCGCCAATATCTAACCGCCTCTTTCACGTCCGCCGTTTGCGTGCGTTTCGAGCCGCCGCAAAGTAAAAGTATAACCGTGTCTCCTGCCTGGGCGTAATACACGCGGTAACCCGGCCCGAAGTCGATCCTCAGCTCCCAGACCCCCTCCTGGCAGAACTTGCGGTCACCGAAGTTCCCCGCCTTTAGCCGGTCAACCCGACGCTGAATGACAACTCGCCCTTTGAGATCCTTGAGCTTGTCCAGCCATTGCTGGTACAGGTCGTCGCCGGACGCAGTGAGGTAGTGCCGGATCTCCACTAAAGCAATCTTAGCTTATAAGCGAATTTTTGCAAGCTGTAGGTGGTACTGCCGTTTCAGGGTCAGGTCTTGGATCTTGACTCGCGCCGGCGCGAACGAGAACGCCCTGTGGCGTTGTCGTAGCAGTTCCCCTATTGATTTTTATACTGCGCGATCAGGCGGTCGATCGTGCCGTCAGCCTTGTACTGTTTGATCATTTCGTTGACTTGAGGCAGATACTTGGCAAACGGTGATTTTTTGTAAAACGTAATGTAGAAATTTTCTTCCGTCACGAAATGAGGAAGGTTCTCCACTTTGCCCTGCAGCTTCTTTAGCTTGATTTCCTTTTCTCCGGCATACAGCGAGTACACAAAGTAGTCGGCTTTGCCGCCGGTGAGGAGGTCGAACGCTTCCTGGCTGGTTTTGACCGTTCGGACCGTCAGCTTGGCTTTGATGAAATCATCGAACTTTTGGCCGTAACTATCGCCGACCGTGCCAATCCCTTTTTTGCCGATCAAATCTTCCGGCTTTTCAAATTTAAGTTTGCTGCCGGCTTTCACGAACAACGCCACCGGATCCGTGGTGTAAGGCTCGGAATAGTCCATATACGTTAACCGCTCGTCCGTTTTGTAGGCTGCCACTAACGAATCGACTTCCCCGCTCTTGGCCTTGGCCTGGACTTCATCCCACGCGCCTTTGTATGGAAATTCGGTTTTGACGTCTAATTTTTCAAAAATCATTTTTTCCAAAGCCGGTCCGGCTCCCTGGATTTCCTCACCGCTCTTGAACATGAGGGGCTGCCATTCCGGGTGCCCCGATGCCACCAATGCCCGCTCTGGCTGGGCGGTCCGATTATCCGGCGCTATGGCTGCCGGTTTGTCCGAGTTGCGAGAAACGCCATAATAAACGCCAAAGGCGATTACTATGACAGCGATCACAAGAGAAATTGCTTTTTTCATGCGTTGTGTGGATTAATTGTACCCGGGCAGTCTAACATTCCGTCGAAAATTTGCACATATTAAGGCTTCCAACCCGCCTGCGTCAGCTCGCTGTCGGCTTTCTTGGCGAAGCTGAAATCGTAGGCGCTTGAGATGGGAACTTCCTTTTTGAGGTTGAGTACCTCACGAACGATGTCGAGATCGTTTTTCTGCGTTTCCTCGTCGACCACGCCGTTGGTCGTAAAAGTTCCGATCATGCCGTCGTAAGTGCGCGTCGCCAGGTCTCTGTCCAGCTCGGAAAACTTCATCATCGAACCGATCGCGACCTCGCGATTCTGCTTGATCAGCCGCAGCGCTTTGAGCAGGGCGCGCATGAATCCTTGCATCACCTTGGGCTTCGCTTTGATGAATTGATCGTTCGTTGCGATGGTGCCCCAGGAATTTTTCACTTCCTTGCCCAGATACAAGATCTCCTTCATGCCTTGATCGAGGGCGGCAAAGCGCTCCTCCGAGCTGAGTAGCCCCGCATCCACGACCCCCGCCTGCAGCGCCGCCAGGCGCTGGCCCGGCGGCAGCGCGAGAAACGTCACATCCTTGTTGGCGTCGATGCCGTACTTCGGGGCGACTTTTTTCAACATATACGTGGCTACGGCGGCGACGCCGGTCACGGCGATCTTTTTGCCCTTTAGCTCTTTGAAAGCGCCGTACTGGGTCCTGACCATGAGCCACTGCAGCACCTGATCGTTGACGGCGAGCACGGTTTTGAGCGGAGCGTTGCTTTGAGCGACGGCGACGAGCGCGCTGCTCTCGGAACCGGTGAAATCCATTTCTCCGGCCAGCACGGCTTGAAGGCCGGGCGTGGTTGCCATGAAGACGACGTTGAGGTCGATTCCTTCTTCACTCATATAACCCCGCTCCTTGGCGAGCGGAAAGATGATGAACTGAAAAGACTTGGATGGCAGTGTGACATTGACTTTATCGAGGGCGGATGCCGATTTGTCGGGAAACAGCCACACGCCGATCAGAACCGACGAGACCATCGACAGGATAATTTTTTTCATCGTTCAGCCCCTCCCGAAAAAAGATACGAGCAGGCACCGAAACCAGTCACGATCACATTATAAAAGCCTATTTCTCATGTCGAGGGTAAATTTAACAATTAAGGGGAACGGCTCGTATCTTGAGGTG
>JBGPGE010000119.1:0-13573 GCA_041483675.1 Binatia bacterium | reverse complement strand
ATGGCCACTAACAAACGGATTTCGTCCGGCTGGAATTTTCGCGGCGTGCGGCTGCCGAGTTGAATAGCGCCCAGGATATCGTTTGCCGTGCGCACGGGGACGAGAACGGCTGATTGGACCCCTTCTTTCTTCCACGTGCGCAGCCCGTCGCATCGGGGAACGTCTTCTTCTACCCGTGGTCCCGTCCGCTGCATCGTCCGCAGAGAGAACTGTCCGCTTGCGTCATCTCTCGCTTTCTTGCGATGACCGTCGAGATGTTTTGGATCGCTATAGCCGTGGCTGGCTGTCGGTTCGAGAACATCCGTCGCAGGATTCAAGAGACGGATGACGCCGATGTCGTAGGGGCCCAGAGCAGCGGTTTTATCGAGGATCTTCTCCATGGTAGTCCGGATGTCCGGCGCGGTAAGGATGATCTGGCTGACCTCCTGAAGAGTTTGCAATTCCTGATAGCGGCTCTTGAGGGACTCATCCGCCTGGCGCTTCTCGTCGCGCAGTTGCTTCTCTCTCAGCGCGCGCTTGACCGAATCGCCCAGGCGCGTCATGCGGTCTTTCAGGATGTAATCCGTCGCGCCCTGCTTGAGCCGCTCGACCGCGACCTCCTCGCTGATGCTGCCTGTGATCACGATGAGCGGGATATCCAGGGCGCTGGCCTTTAAGAGATCCAACGCCCGGCGCGCGCCGAATTCCGGGAGAGTGTGGTCGGCTAGAATGATGTCGGGGACAGTTTGAAGCTGGCTCAGGTAGTCGGCCTCGCTCTCGACCCGCTGCCATACGGGTTCATAACCGGACCGCTCCAGCTCGTAGAGCATCAGCTCGGCGTCGGCCGCCCGGTCTTCCACGATCAGCACCCGAAGGGGGGTGCGCAGAGGCATTTTTTTTGCCGGCATGCTCGTCATAACGCTGGAGGCTGATTGAGCAGGAGCCAATAAAGCCCCAGGTTGCGCACGGCCTCGGTGAACTGCTCGAAGTCCACCGGCTTGACGATGTAGCTGTTGACGCCGAGCTTGTAGCTCTCGACGATGTCACGCTCCTCGCGCGACGAAGTGAGCACGACGACCGGGATCGTCCGCGTGCGCGGGTCGGACTTGATGCGCTTCAATACCTCCAGGCCGTCCACTTTAGGCAGCTTCAAGTCCAGCAAAATCACTTTGGGCCCGTGGTCCAGGCTGCGATAGGAATAAGCGCCGGTTCCGAAGATAAAGTTCAGGGCCTCCTCGCCGTCCCGCACGACCTCGATGTGATTGGTGAGGTGATTCTCGCCGAGCGCGTGCAGGGTCAGCTCCACGTCGTTAGGGTTGTCTTCCACCAGCAGGATTTCCACCGTTTTGTCCGTCACGAGGCGGTTCCTCCCAAGGTAAAATAGAACGTTGCGCCTTTCTCGGTCTCCGCCTCGACCCAGACGCGACCGCCGTGGCGGTGGATGACGCGCTGCACGATCGCCAGGCCGACGCCGGTTCCCTCGTACTCTTCTGCGCGATGGAGCCGTTGGAAGACGGCGAAGAGCTTGTCGGCGTACTTCATGTCGAAGCCGACGCCGTTGTCTTTGACAAAATAGACGGGTTCACCGTTGCCGTTGAGGCTGCCGATATCGATTTGCGCGGGATCGCGCCGGCGGGTGAACTTGAGCGCGTTGGAGAGGAAATTCGTAAAGACCTGTTTGAGCAGCGCCGGATCGGCCTGACACGGCGGCAGATCGCCGATCGAGACTTGCAGATGCCGGCCGTTTTGGTCCGGGCGGATTTCTTGAAGGACTTGACGCGCCAGATCCCCCGGGTTAACCGGCTGTCGCTTTAGAGGCTGGCGGCTCAGGCGGGAGAAAGCCAGCAGATCGTCGATCAACTCGCCCATCTGCGTCGCGTTGTCGCGCACGAGCTTCAGGTAGCGCTGAGCCTCGGGCAAAAGCTGGGGCATGTGCTTATCCATCAAGATGCGCGCAAAGCCGTCGATGGCGCGCAGCGGTGCCCGCAGGTCGTGCGAGACCGAATAGCTGAACGCCTCCAGCTCTTTATTGGCAGCTTCAAGCTCGACGGCTTTCTGCTTTAAATCCTCGTTGAGCTTGCCGATCTCTTGGGCGACTCGCTCGCGCTCGGACATGGCGCGCAGGATGAAAAACGCCAACGCGCCGGCGACGAGAACGATCAGGCCGTAGGCGATTAAGATTCGCCTGAGGTTCACGTCTCTGGCCTCAAAGGCCGTGGACGTCGGCTCCTGGACGATGACTCCCCAGCCATAACCGGGCACGGGCTCGTAGGCGGTGAGCCGTTCTTCTTTCTCAATTGGATTCCAGGCCACCTCGATGCCTCGTTGTCCGCTGAGCGCCTTGCGAACCGAGGGAACGGTTGAGAAATCAATGACGTCACGGTCCAACGCAAACTTCGGATGCGTCGCGATGCGACCGACTCTGTCCACAATGTAGACAAAGCCCGACGGACCGACATCGATGCCCTTTACCCATTCGAGCAGCGCATTAAGAGGAAGTTGGAGAACCAGGATACCGATCACGCTCTGGTTTTCGGTCTTGATGGGAACGGCTACGGCGATCACATTGAGTTGAGGCTCGGCGGTTCTCTTATAGACGTTCGAGACATAAGGTTGCCAGTTTTGGCTGACCCCTTGGTACCAGTCACGAAAGGAAAAGTTTCTCCCGCGGACGGCCGGCAACGCGGGCATGTCCGCCGTGAGCGTGCCCTTGGGATCGGTTAGAAATAGCCGGTCGATGAAGGGGAAGTCGTTCGGCACGCTGCGCAGAATCTCCGCCGCGGCATCCCACTTGCCTTCGCTGATCAATTGGCGGAAGCGCACGCGGGTCGCCAGAGAGAGTCCGATATGCTGCAAGTGGTCCAGCCGCTCTTTGAGCGTGGCTGCAGCAACATAAGCTAGAGCCTGCCTGCGAGCGTAGGCGTAGGCACTGAGGTCCCGGGATGCCTGTAGATAACTGAATGCGCCGATGAGCAGCACGGGCAGGACGAGCAACAGGAGAACAAAGAGGTTTTTAAGCCGCCGCTTCCCCTTGTCGTGGGAGAACAAAATGTTGTTCAACTGTTGTGTCGCGAGAGTCCACATCGAGCTTACCCTCGTCACGCAGTTACGGACGCCAAGCTATCAACCTCTTTCCGCGATGAGCGCGACAGCCGACTATTAGGCGTATAAATATATACCCGTGCGTGTTCCGAGAACACCGGCACACTGATGAAATTTGCGTAGGCGTTTGTCCTACATTTCGCGTAGGCGATTATCGGAGACAGGGAACGGTGGCAGGGGAGAAAGGGAGCAACGGGGCACGGCACAGCGGCTAGAGTAGCTGGTGGTCGAGCGCGTAGCGGGTTAACTGCGCATTGGTTTGGAGTTGCAGTTTCTGCAACACGCGGCCTCGGTAAGTGCTGATGGTCTTGACGCTCAGCGAAAGCTCCCTGGCGATCTGGCTCACCGTCTTGCCGCCGCTGATGGAGCGCAGCACCTCGAACTCCCGGTCGGACAAGGCCTCGTGCAGCGGATTTGCGGAATCTGCCGCTATGTGAGCGGCCAACCGTTCAGCCAGGGCCGGGGTGATGTATTTCCCGCCGCTGCATACTTTCCTGATCGCGGTGACCAACTGCTCCGGCGCACTGTCTTTGGTCACGTATCCGGCGGCCCCGGCCTGGATGGCGCGAACGCCGAGCTGATCCTCGGGATGAATGCTCAGAATGAGCACTGGAAGCTTCGGGTGATCGCGCCGCAGATCTTTCAGCGCCTCCAACCCGCCGCGACCCGGCATTGTCACGTCGAGCAGAATGACATCGCAGGTTGTCCGGCGCGCCATTTCCAGCAGCTCCCTTGCATTCGCCGCCTCTCCGGCCACGATGATATCGGGCTCGTCCACGAGAATCTGCTTTAGCCCCTGTCGCACCACAGGGTGATCGTCGGCTATTAATACCCGCAGGGGAGCAGAGGAGCGGGGGGGAAAGGGGGAACCGACTGGAGTGTTCATCATTGGACTGCCAACAACCATGAGCCGGGGTGATTTATCATGGTGACGAGTTTCCCTAGAATTCGGTCGTAGGTCCTAATCAGTTCTTGGCCCAATACGGCGTCGACGTAGCGGCAGCCGACGGCGTACTCAATCCAAGTTTGCGTCTCGGACGCTTCCCCTTCGGCATCGTTCAATTTAGCCACAAAAGCGGCTCGGTATCTCCTCTTCCTCCAAGCTTCCGCAAGGTTTGCGCAAACCGATCTTGACGATCTTCTGATCTGGTCTGTCAAAGCGAATCGTTCTTCAGTAGGAAAGCGCTTGCTCAGCTCGAAAAGCCTCATGGAGACCTCGAAGGCCAACTTATAAACCTCCAGCTCGGAGTGGTAGCGAATCGTTTCATTTTGATTCCCGTCTCTAACGCTCACCTCTGCCCCCTATCTCCCTTTCTCCCCTGCCCCCTTTCCCCCCTGCTCCCTTTCTCCTCTGCCGCTATCGGTATTTTCACGGTCACCGTTGTTCCCTTGCCGCGGGCCCTGGTGATCGCAAGCTCGCCGCCGACGAGCATGGCGCGCTCGCGCATGCCGAGGATCCCGAGCGATTGCGGATCGGAGAGCTTGCTTTTCCGGATGCCGCCGCCGTTGTCTCTGACCTGGAGTTTTAGATGCCCGTTGTTCTGGTCGAGCCGCACCCCGACTCGGGTGGCGTTGGCGTGACGCGCGATATTGGTCAGCGCCTCCTGAAAGATCCGAAACAGCGCCGTGGAGCGGGTTTTGTCGAGCCCGCCATCGTTCACGCTTGAGTCCAGCCCGCACCGAATGCCGGTGCGCTTCTCGAATTCCCGCGCCTGCCACTCGACGGCGGCGGAGAGTCCGAGCTCATCCAACACTCCGGGCCTCAACTCAGTCGAGATCCGGCGGACCGTGTCGATCGTGTCATTCATCAGGCCGAGCATCGCATCCGCCTTTTCGAGCAGAACCTCCTGGTCCTTGGGTAACTTCTTCCGCAGCCAGGAAAGATCCATTTTCAAACCCGTCAGGGTCTGCCCCAGTTCGTCGTGGATCTCGCGCGCCACCGTCGTTCTCTCTTCCTCGCGCGCGGCCTGCAGGTTGGCCGCGAAGGCGCGCAACTGCGCGCGGGAGTTCTTAAGCGCCAATTCTGATTCCCTACGGCCGGTGATGTCGGTCATGCAGCCAATCATCCGCGTCGGCTTGCCTTGCTCGTCATACAGCACGTAGCCGCGGTCGACCACATAGGCATGGGAGCCGTCACCGCGAAGAAAACGGTACTCGTCCCGCCACGTCTGTTGACCGGTCTTGACGGCGGTATTGACGCTGGCCGTGATCCTCGACCTATCTTCCGGGTGAATCCGTTCACTCCACCAGGTAAGGTCGGGTTTCACATCCGCAGGCGAGTACCGAAAGAGGATTACTGGACCTTCGTTCCACCACACCTCGCCCGTCACCATATTCCATTCCCACATGGCGTCGTTGGTCGCCTTGGCCGCGAGGCTAAAACGCTCTTCGCTTGCCCGCAGGGCCTCCTCCGCCCGCTTGCGCTCGATCGCCGTCGCCAGCAGATTGGCGACCGTCTGAACAAAGGCGACCTGCTCTCTGGTGAACGCGCGCCGCTTCGTGCTGTGCGCGCCCAGGACGCCGTAAGCTCCGTTTTTACCGTAGATCACCGCGCTGAGGCCGCTGACGACGCCGTGTTCGCGAAGCAGCGCCGGACCGGAGAAGCGCGTTTCAGTCGAGAGATCCTCGACGACGACGGGTTCATAGGTGAGGAGCGTGTAGCCCGCCTGAGAGTCATGCTCCACGCCGACCGTTGCCTGCCCGACCAAGCCCTCTTTCCAACCCACCCCCGCGCGCAGCGCCAGCGCGTGGCCGCCGGGAAGAAGCTCGAGCACTTTGGCGTATTCGACCTGGAGCGTCTGGGCGACCAGAACGACAGCCTCGTCCATCAAAGACTGGAGGTCCACGCCTCCCAAGGCCAGATTTCCAAGGTGAGCGACGACGCCTTGCTCCAGCGTGTGTCGCTTAAGTTCCGCATTCGCCTCGGATAGTGCTTCAGCCTGCTTTTTGACGTGCTCATAAAGCCGCGCTTTGTGAATCGCGACGGCCGCCTGGTTTGCCAGCGCCGAAAACAGCTCGATCTCCTCACCGGCAAAGTCGTGCTCTTCCCTCGTCATGACAATGAAGCATCCGATGACTTCGTCCATGACCGTCAGAGGGACGCCAAGAAACGAGAGGAGGCTTTCCCTCCGCATAAACTCAGGGTTGGCTGTTCTCGGATCGCGCCGCATGTCGCGCACCGCGAGAGGCGCTTTGGTGTCTAACACGACCTTCGCAAGGCCGCGTCCGGCGCGGACTGCCTTCCACTCGTTTACGTCGAGGTTTCTGCACGCGGTCGCCTCCAGAACTCCGGTCTCCTTGTTGAGGAGTCTGATTTCCGCAGCCGCATGCGGGATCACGCGGTCGGCGTGCTCAAAAAGAACGTTCAGAACGACTTGGAGATCGAGGTTGGAGTTGACGGCGAGGCCGACGTCGTGCAGTGCCCGGGCGTGATCGAGGCTCCATTCGAGCCGGCGCACCAACTCGGCGTTCTGAAGCGCTACGCCGATCTGTTCTGCTATCGAACGGATCAAAATATCTTCGTAGGGTTCGAGCCGGCGGGGAGATCTGCCTATGAACACCATCGCGCCGAGGGTTTCGGCTTTGGACTGGATCGGGTACAGGGCAAAAAAACCGTAGCCTGCCGCGTCGGCCGCCTTGCTTTGGCTCAGCTCCCGGTAGCGGGGATCGCCGCGAACGTCCTCGAAAACGATGGGCTCTCCCGTGTCGCAAACTCTGCCGAGGATGCCTTCGCCTTTTCGAAAGACATTCACCCGCGCCCAGAGGTTCGGATTCGCCTCATAGGACGAGAAAAGATGAAGCTCATCCTTCCCGCGATTGTAAAGAAACACCCTCGTTGCCTCGAAGCGAAAGATGGCCGCGATCTCGCGGACGGCGTTATGAATGACGGGTCCGGCCTGGAGAGACTCGTTGAGTGAGGAGGCGACGCGATAGAGAGCTTGCAACGATTCCAGATTGCCGTGCGCCTCGTCGTTGGCGTGGACCAGCGCGGCAGCCTGATGAGACAGGCTCTCGTGGAGCTGCGCGTTGTGAATGGCGATGGCCGCGTGCTCGGCCAGCGTCCTCAAAAACTCGATCTCCGCGCCGCTCGGCCCATGCGCTCCTCTCAGGTTGAACGCGATGACGCCCAGCTTCTCTCCCTTGGCCATGAGTCTGAAGCCCAGGAAGCGGCGGATATCGTTCCTTCTGGCGAAATCGGGGTCTCTGGTCCGAGGATCCTTCTCGACGTTTTCGATGAGCAGCGGCTCATCCGCCTCGAAGGCGGCCCGGGCGAGGCCGCTGCCGCGCGATTTGTGGTAGTTGTCGAACTCCTGTGGCGCGAGATTCCACCGAGCGACAGGTTCAAGCTCGCCGGTCTCGCGATCGAGCAGCCTGACGAGGCCGCTGGAATCAGGCAGAAAGAAAAAAATCTTTTCGGCGAGGATATTCAGCACACCGCGCAGGTCAAGCGTCGAGTTGACCGCCCGGCTGATCTCGTAGAGGGCCTCGATGCGTCGTTGCGTTTGCGTTCGCTCGACAACCTCGCCCTTTAGCGCGTCATTGGCCCTGTTGAGTTCGGTCTCGGCCTCGTTGCGCCGGACTGCGGCCTCTTGGATCTGCTTCGCAACCTGACTCACCTCGATGATCGGCGACGGCGCGGTTTCCGGCAGCTCGCCGCGTCCAAGCGCCACGGCTGCCAGGGATAAATCATTGATCGGGCCTGCGATTCGACGCCCGAAAAGAATCGCGAGCCCCACAGCTCCGAGGAGCAGCAGGGTCCCGCCGCCCACGGTAGCGAGAAGCGAGCGCCGCAAGGGCGCTTCGAGTATCGATACCGGTATTACAATGTGCACGGACCACCCGGTCAGCGTCGACCGCTCGGTGACGACCTGCAGTCGCGTTCCGTTCCGGTCGGTCGCGCGCCACAAGCCCTGGCTGGCTCCCTCGGTCGGAGCGCCGACCAGCAGCGTGGCGGACTTACCGACGAGCTCCGTCGCGCCACGAGGCGGCGCCAGGACAAGCCCCCTTCTGTCCATGATCGTCGCCATCCAGTCCGGAGCCATGCGTTGCTGTGCCAGAATTCGCGACAGACAGTCCGGCGGAGCGCTCGACGCCAGCACATATCTGATTTTTCCCTGACGCGAGACGGGCACGGATACGCCGATCAGAGGGGTGCGCGATATACGGCCGAGGAAGAGGTCCGACACGACCGGTCGGGAGGACGCAATCGTCTGCTGAAACTGTTCCAGTTGACGGACGGCGGGCAGAGGCGCCCCGAGGGGAAGGAGAAGGTTTAGGAGTTGGCGTCCCGCCGCATCCGTCAGCAAGATGTTGTTCCAATCGTCGCGCGTCTTCAGCACCCTTTGCGCCGCCTCGTAGAACGAGCGCAAATCTCCGGAATCAAGGTCCTTTGAAGTCCCGAGCGCCTCAAGCGCGCTGGTCCAAGCGATGACCTCCCGGTCGACGGCCAGTGAGACGGCTCGCGCCGTCTCCAGCAGGCTGTCTTCGACGATGGCTCGCTGCTGTCGCCAGAACCGGAATATCATCAGGCCCGTGAACGCCAGAACCGGCAGGAGGGTGGAAACGATGAGGACAATGAGGTGTGAGCGCAGTTTCATGCTCACGGGCAATCTCCAACTGCTTAGCGGAGGAACCGCGCGCTAAAAAAACGGTTTCAGCTGTCCGCAAGGCGCCAAGTCGGCAAAAGCATACAACAGGGGCAGCGAAGAGGCAAACCGCTGGCGAACAACCGACCACAGGATGGACATTTCTCAAACCTTGCAGTAAAAGCGGGATGATGTCTCCCGACGAATTCATCGCCGAGCTGTGGGGCTGCGCTCGGGAAGTCCCGATGGGCGAGCATCCGTGGTTTCAGGGGATTCTCCAGCACCGCTGGACGCGGGAACAGATTATTTTAGGCGAAGTCCAGCACTATCTCCGCGTACGCACCAATCCGATCTTCTTCGGCTACATCGCGGTCAACGCGGTCGCTTCGAAGGACTACGGTCTGATGGGGACGGTGCTGGAAAATTTCATGGAGGAGCTGTCGGGGCCGCGCACGCACGTCGATATCATGCTCCAGTTTCTCGAAGAGGGCGGGATCTCGCGCGAGGAGGCGGACCGCGCCGAGCCCGCGCCGGGAACGGCGGCGGCGATCGAGATGATTATCGGCTGCTGCCAGCGCCGCTCGGCGCTCGAAGGGGTGGCGATGCTGAGCTTCGTCGAGAGCCAGCTCGGCGGCGCGGGCAAGGTGTCCGAAAAAGTATTCCGCGAGCTGACGGGCCACTACGGCTTTTCACCCCGCGCCGCGGAAACCTACCGGCTCCACGCCGAGCAGGACGCCGGCCACGGCGAGCGCCAGATCGACGCGCTCCGCCGCTTCGCAACGGATGCGGCGACGCAGGAAAAAGTCGGGCGCGCGGTGAAATTGGGTCTCACCGCTTTCTGTCTCGAATGGGACGGCCACGTCCAGGCGATGACCGGCAAGCGGGAGTTCTGGAGCGGCGTCGCGCCGCTAAGTCTCAGGCAACCGAAAGTCCGCCTCCCCGACAGCCGCCGATGACCATCCCCAATTTTAGATTTTAGATTGCCGATTTTCGATTGAAATCTAAAATCCAAAATCGAAAGTCTAAAATCGTCAGAGCGGCCAATCCTTCGGCAGTTCCTTTCTGAGCTTCCGGAATTCCTCGCTGCCGCCGTGCTCCTTACGCACGCGCTCGATCGTATCGATCAGTTCCGGGAGAGCGATGTTGAGAGAGTTGGAGACCATGCCCGTGGTCTCTTCGAAGCCGAGGCCTCAGTTGTTGTGTCAGCCGCGTAGTTTCTGAAGAATAAGCTTTTCGCGTTCCGTCATCGGCATAAGACCTCCTGACTACCGGCCTCAGCGCTGCGAGAGGAACCCGACCCGCTGCGCCGTGATCAACTCGGTCGTCGTTGCCGGCGCGCCGTCTGCACTCACGCGCACCCGCAGGCGCGCGAGGATGAGCCACGGCTCTTCGCGCCGGAGAACGCGCAGAATCAGAAAAGCGTTTTCCACTTCGGTTCCCGCAGGCTCGTCGCATCGCACTTCAAGCTCAATGGTCCGCGCTTTCTTCGCTGGGAGGTTTATCGCCGGCGTAAACTCGATCTCTTCCCATCGGAATTTCCCGTGGGGGAAGCGGGCCGCGAGAATGCTCAACGGCGCCGCGCCGAGATTGCGAATCTCCCAGGCGGTCGTCCACGCGCCCGCGACGGCGGCTTGCTTCGCAGACAGTTGCTTTACGGCAATTTCCGGTTCCACTCAAAACGGCCCTTTCCATGCGCTGACCGCAAGGTAAATTCCGCCGCCGATTAAAAGGCCGCCCGACAGGTGGTGGAGGTAAGGTTCCACGCGCGGCGGCAGGAGTTGCTTCGTCCGTGACACGAGATAGATCACGACCAGCGTAAAGCTGTACGCGCCGAGCCAGAAGCCGAGGGGAAAGATGGCAGCGCCGAAGATGCCTCCGCTCGCAAACCCTTTTCGGATAAACGACGCGCCGACGGTCGCCCAGTAGAGGTAAGGGTAAGGGCTGGTGACGTGGGTCAGAAGTCCTTTGACAAAAGGCGGCAGCTCCTTATTGGCCGGCGTTCCGAGGGATGAGGGATGAGGGATGAGGGATGAACGGAGGCCTGCGCGGATCGATTGCGCGCCGAGCCACAACAAGAAAGCCGCGCCGCAGAAAGCGAGAACTACCGCGCCTTGCCCGGTGAAAAGCGAAGCTTGCAAGGCGAGTCCCAGCGGCAACATGAGGAAGGCGTCCAGCACAAGCGGCGCCAGCATAGTTATCAAGGCCGCTCGTGGCCCGTGGCGCAGCGTCTGGGTGGCGATCAGGATGATCGTCGGCCCGGGGATCGAGGCGACGGAGACGCCGACGGCGAAAGCCAGGGGAAACGTCATGGAGCGAAAGTAAAGCTTTTCGCCGTCGCCGTCAATGTAGTTTTACTTTTCGTCCGCTTATTGATACTTTTAGGGAGTTTTCTGTCGGCTCACATACGTTGCTCTTATAGCTCTGCGGGCTGAATGGCCCGCGGAAAGGGGTGGTTTATGAAGCGATTACATGGGTTTTGGCTTACGCTGGCGGTTCTCGTAGCCTTGAGCGGGCCACCGGCCAAATCGGCATTCGCGCAGGACAAGCAGGCTCGGGCCGAAGCCGTCGAGGTTAAGATAGATCCTCGCCCGGCGCTTTTTGCCGCGGTGACTGTTCCGGCGCGCTCGGGGCTCTGCGGCTTGAACAGTTGGTTGGCTTCTATCTTTCTGACCTTCAGCGCCGGCATGCGCTACGCCGACGCGGCGCAGATGATGGAGAGCGGCTGCGCCGGCTCGTGGGTTGTTACGCCCGAGATGATCGATCAGGCGGGACCGCCGCCGGCGGCGCAGAAGCGCGCCGTTTGGGAGATCGATAATTTGCGCTGAGCCGGACGCAGGAACGCCCCATATCGTTTACGATCGCTCTTGACGATGAAAGACGCCACCCGCTCTCCGAGCCTGCGCAATGGGTCGCTGCTTATTCCCACCGGCAGTATCGGATGCGCAGGCTCTCCGACCGGCCCTTCGACGTTGCTCAGGGTGGTGAGCTTGTCGAACCAGCGGCGTCTTTCCCGGCGAGACCAAGGTGCGCGAGGGCTGGTTTTCTGAGGAGTCTGTCGGAATGGGCTATTTCAAAGATCTTCGCGAACACCTCGACGCCCTCGATAAGGCCGGACTGCTGGTCAAGATCGACGAGGCGGTCAACAAAGACACCGAGTTGATGCCGCTGGTCCGCTGGCAGTTCCGCGGGCTTGCGGAAGAGGAGCGGCGGGCCTTTCTGTTCACTCACGTCACCGACGTCAAAGGACGAAAATACGATATTCCCGTCGCGGTGGGCAGTCTGGCGGCGTCGCGCCAGATCTACGGCTTCGGCCTCCAGTGCAAGCCGGAAGAGATCGTCGACCGCTGGACCAAAGCCGAGGCCGCGCCGATCCCGCCGACTATCGTGGACAACGCGCCGGTCCACGAAGAAGTCCATATCGGCGCGTCGCTGCTCGACAAAGGCGGGCTGGGGGAGTTCCCGATTCCGATCTCCACGCCGGGATTCGACTGCGCGCCGTACACGACCGCCTCGCACTGGTTCACCAAAGATCCCGAGACCGGCAAGATCAACATCGGCAACTACCGCGGCCAGATCAAAAGCCCGACGCGCACGGGAGTTTTTCTGAACTCCAGTAACCACGGCGGCTACCACTGGCGGAAATGCCAGGCGAAGGGCATCCCATTGCAGGCCGCGCTGGTGATCGGCGCGCCGCCGCCGGTTGCCTACACCGCGCCGGCGCGCGTGCCGCTCGGCGTGAGCGAGCTGGACGTCGCCGGCGGGCTGGCTGGCAGCCCGATTGATGTAGTCCGCTGCAAGACGGTCGATCTGCTGGTCCCGGCGCGCGCCGAGATCGTCATCGAAGGGGAGATATCGACCGAATGGATCGAGCCGGAGGCGGCCTTCGGCGAATCGACGGGCTACATCGGCGAAAAGATGCTCAACCCCTATTTCGAGGTCAAATGCATCACGCACCGGAAAAATCCGATCTTCGCCTGCATCGTGAGCCAACTGCCCCCGAGCGAGTCGAGCGTCATGCGGCAAGTCTCTGCGGAAGGGAACTATCTCCGTTTTCTCCGCGACCAGTGCAACATCCCCGGCATCCTCGAAGTGATCTTTCACTCGATCGCCGTGCGCCAGATCTGCGTCATCCGCATGAAAAAAATGAACACGGCCCACGTCTGGCAGGCGCTGCACAGCATGGTCGGCTATCATCCGGCCACCGGCAAGATCGTCATCGCGGTGGACGAGGACATCAACCCGCGCAACCTCGACTCGCTCTTCTGGGCGCTGGGTTTTCGCATGCAGCCCCACCGCGATACGCTGATTATTCGCAACCGTACTCCCTCGATGGATCCGTCCGCGGCCCCGCCGGGCAGAGGGATGGACGTCGGCATGGACGAAATGAGCGGCTGCTCGGCGATTCTTATCGATGCGACACGCAAGTGGGCCTACCCGCCGGTGTCGCTGCCGAAGAAGGAGTTTATGGAGCGTGCGAGAAAATTATGGGAGCGGCTCGAGCTGCCCAAGCTCCGGCCGCAGGAGCCGTGGTACGGCTACAATCTCGGCGCCTGGTCCGAAGAGGACGAGGAAGAGGCGGAGCTGGCGTTGAAGGGCGAGCATTATCAAACCGGAGAAAAAGCCGTGACCAAACGGGTCCCGGCGAAATAAGCCAACAGGAAGGAGAGCGCAGCTGTGATTGAAGGTAAAGCGATGTCGAAGGAAGAGGCGAAGCGGATCGTGGACGATCTCTATCGCAAGATGCACGAGCGTTGGAAAGAGAAGGTGACGGAGAGCCTGTTCATGCGGCGGCTGCAGGCGGGGACGCTGCCGATGGAGGCGATCCGGCTCTACTACCGCAACTGGGCGGGCTTCGTGCTTACGATCAACACGCTCGGGCTGGCGGTCTATTACAAACAGATCGACTT
>JBGPGE010000118.1:0-13590 GCA_041483675.1 Binatia bacterium | reverse complement strand
GGCGCTGATCGCCGGCCGCATCGACGCCACCATCGTCGATCCATCGGTGTCCGGACCGCTGAAGGAAAAAGGGTTCTCTTACCTGGGCAATCTCCAGCAGCTCGGCGTTCCCTTCGTCAACAACGCGCTGGTCAGCACGCGGAAATACGTAAAGGAACAGGCGCGCGCTGCCGAAGCCGTGGTCAGGTCCATCGTCGAAGGCAATGCCTTCATGCTGAACCCGGCGAATAAACCTAAGGTCATGGGGGTTCTGGCGAAACATTTGCGGCTGGAAGCCAAGGAAGCCGAGAAGGCCTACGAGGATCTGATTCCAAAAGTCGAACGCAAGCCGTATCCCAGCATGGAGGCGGTCAAAGCGACCATTCAGGTCATGGGACTACGAAACCCGAAGATCGCGCAACTCAAGCCGGAGGATCTTATCGACGTCTCCATACTGCAAAAGCTCGAACAAACCGGATTCGCGCGCTAGAAGAATAAACCGCTAATCGGAGGACGATGTTAACGTTGTTGACTAGATTGACTGGCTTTCTCAGGGCGGGAAAGCGGCCACATCCGCCCTGGGATCCTTCTGCTCTTCCATCCCTCCGCTCTGATGCCTGATCCTTTCCCGGATGGGCCTCTCTCAGCGGCCTTTATATCGGATACGGTAGATCAGGCCGGCAAAGTCGTCGGAGACAAACAGGCTTACATCCGGTCCGACTAACACATCCACCGGCCTGCCCCACACAATCTCTTTGCCCTTTTCATCCATCAGCCGGCCGGTGGCGAAGTCTTCCGTTTGGCCCGGCTTGCCGTCGGCTATAGGGACGCGCACGGCTAATTGCCGGCAGTCGATCTCTCATCGAAGACTCCTGTGACTTGAAATCCGATTTTGCTATAGTACCAACGCGCTTATATGACACCACCGGATTTGAAGCAAGAGATCCCTTTTCAGAACAATGCGGTCCTGTTCGGCCACGCCCCGACACCGGGTCTCGTGGCCTGTGAAGTCGAGGGCGACGGACGGGCCCGGCTCTTTTATCGCCGGAACGGCGCGGTCGAACCGGAGTCCGTCGAGTTGCGCCTGTTTCTGCTTCTCGAAGGAGATGAATGGCTCAAGGGCTGGAAAGGCGAAGCGGAGATCGCGCCGCTGGCCGGACAGGCGCCGTTCAACCGGCTCGCGCTGTTTACCAGCCTGAAAGAGTTGGAGGACGCCAAATCTTTCCTGCAAAAGAAAAGCGGCAAGACCCCGTCAGCGTCCGATGCTCCATACCTTTACATCAACGACCCGGTTCACCAGCACCTGCTGCTCTCCGGGCAAACGCACTTCCTCGGGCTCACCTTCAGCGATCTCAAGCGCATGCAGCTCGACATCGAAACCTATTGCCAGGCCGGCTTCGAATTTCCCAACCCGGCCCGGGAGTCGGATCGCATCACCGCCATCGCGCTGTCCGATTCCACCGGCTGGGAACGGCTGATCTCCGGCAAGGAATACGGCGAAGCCGAGATGCTCCGTGAGATGGTGCGCGAGATTAAGAGCCGCGATCCCGACGTCATCGAAGGCCACAATCTTTTTCGCTTCGACCTTGAATACCTCGAGGCCAGGGCCAAACGGCACAAGGTCGCCCTCGCCCTCGGCCGAGACGGCGGCAAGCTCCAGGGCCATGCGTCGCGGATGCAGATCGCCGAGCGAACCATCGCCTATCGGAAATACGAAATCTTCGGCCGGCACATCATCGACACCTGGATGCTGGCCCAGCATTACGACGTGTCGGCCCGCGAGCTACCGGGGTACGGCCTCAAGGAGATCGCGCGCCACTTCGGCGTCGCCGGCGCCGATCGCACCTATATCCCAGCGGACAGGGCCAGTTGGTATTTCGACCACGACCCCGATACCCTGTTCCGCTACTCCCTCGACGACGTGCGGGAGACGCGCGCCCTGTCGGAAATCTTTTCGCCGAGCTACTTCGTCCAGGCGCAGATTTTTCCCTACAGTTATCAAAACGTCGCGCTCCGAGGGAACGCGACGAAAATCGACGCGCTGTTTCTCCGCGAGTACCTGCGTCAGCGACGCGCGATCCCCAGAGCCGATGCGGGCCAGGCGGTCGTCGGAGGGTTTACCGACATGGAGGTCCAGGGAGTCGCGCGTCGCGTGCTTCACTGCGACGTGACCTCCCTCTACCCGTCGATCATGCTGGTCTACGGCTACTTTCCCAAGAAGGACGGGCTGGAAATCTCTCCCCGGCTGCTGCGCGATCTGCGCGACTTCCGCGTCCGCGCCAAAGAGCTGGCCCGCGAGGCGAAAACCAAAGAAGCGAAGACTTATTTCTTTGCGCTGCAATCGACTTTTAAAATTCTTATCAACTCCTTCTACGGCTATCTCGGGTTTCCGATGGGCCGATTCAACGACTACGACGCGGCCAACCGGGTGACGGCCAAAGGGCGCGAGCTGATCCAATCCGCGGTCGCGTGGCTCAAAACAAAAGGCGCGACGGTGATCGAGGTCGACACTGACGGAATCTATTTTGTCCCGCCCGTGGAGACGGCGACGGAGGCGGACGAGGCGCGCCTGATCGAAGAGCTGGCCGCGACGCTGCCGAGTGGCATCGACCTGGAGCTGGACGGGCGCTACGCGGCGATGTTCAGCTACAAGATGAAAAACTATGCCCTGCTGGACCACGGTGGAAGACTGCTCATTAAAGGCTCGGGCCTGCGCTCGCGCGGCCTGGAGCTGTTCCAGCGCCGGTGGCTGGAGGATATGTTGCTTTTGCTCTTGAGCGGGAAAAAGGAAGAGATCCCTGCTTTGTACCAGCGCTATCTCGAAGAGCTGGAGCAGCACCGGATGGACGTCAAACTTCTGATGAAAACCGAGACGCTCCAGGATTCGCTGGAGACTTATCAGGCAAAGATCCAGGGGAAGAAGCGCAACGCCGCGGCTGTTTACGAGCTGGCGCTCAAATCGGAGCGCCCCTACCAGCCGGGAGATCAGATCTCGTATTACGTCACGGGGAAAGGATCGAAAGTCAAAATCAACGAAAACTGCAAGCTCGCTTCGCAGTGGGACGCGCAGAACCCGGATGAAAACGTGGAGCACTACAAGGCGAAGCTGGAAGAGCTGTACGAAAAATTTAAACCGTTTATCGAAGCATAAAACCGTTCAAATTGTTCAAAAGGTTCAACATGGTTCAAACCGCCGGAGCCGATCTTCGAAAAACACTTGAACAACTTTGGACCAACTTGAACTACTTTGAACGATTCTAAAGAGGAGGAATCATGGCTGAACGAGTGGCTTTAATCACCGGCGGGGCGAAGGGCATCGGCCGCGCGGTCGCCCTGGACCTCGCCGGGCGCGGCTGGTCGGTGGCAATCTGCTACCGCAAGAGCGTCCAGGAGGCGAGCGACGTGGTCGAGGCGGTGCAAAAGAAAGGCTCCAACGGGTTGGCACTGCAATGCGACGTCTCCAATTCGAAGGCCGCCGTCGCGATGGTCGAGCGCGTGAAGGAACTCTGGGGACGGGTCGACGCCCTCATCAACTGCGCCGGCCCGTACCACCGGGTCGACATTCTCAAAGAGAGCGTCGAAGGCTGGCGCATGATGTTCGACAACAATCTCCATCCGGTCTTTTATCTGAGCCAGGCGGTGATCCCGGGAATGATCGAGCGCAAGTGGGGCCGCATCATCTGCTTCAGCATGGCCAATGCAGACCAGCTGATCGCCCAGCCGCAACTGACCGCGCACTACATCGCTAAGGTCGGGCTGCTCGTGCTCGCGCGCACCCTGGCGCGCATCGCCGCCCCCCACGGCATCACCGTCAACGCCATCTCCCCCGGCTTCATCGACTCCGGTAGCGCGCCGAAAGAGGAGCTGGAGACGATGGCGAAGCGAATCCCCGCCGGATACGTCGGCGCGCTCGACGATGCGGTCTCCACCGTGCGCTTTTTACTTTCCGACGAAGCACGCTACGTCAACGGCGCGAATATCCACCTGAGCGGAGGGTGGGGAATCTGACAATTTTAGATTCCGGATTTCAGCCGAAGGACTGATCAGCCTTGCGCTGAGCCGATGAGGTACTACGCTTTCTCCCCATGTAACGCCATCTGGCCGCCCTATTTTCGATTAGCCTGCAAGGCCCGCCATACTTTTTCGGGAGTGATCGGAAGGTCGTAGAAGCGGATGCCGACCGCGTTGGCGATGGCGCCGCTGATGGCGGAGGCGACCGGCAGCAGACCGCCTTCGCCCATTCCTTTCGCGCCGAACGGCCCCGGGCCGTTTCCGTTCTCGATCAGCGTGGAAGTGAACTCCTCCGGCATGTCGCCGAAATTTGGCACGCGGTAGTCCACGAGATTCGGATTCAGCAACTGCCCGTCCTCGTAAACCATCTCCTCGAACAGCGTATGGCCGAAGCCGAAGAACACCCCGCCCTCGTCCTGCCCTTCGCACTGTACCGGATTGATCGCCTTGCCGACATCAGCCACCGAAACATACTTGCGCAGCCGAATCGCGCCGGTCTCACGATCCACTTCGACCTCCGCACCGCCCCAACCCACCTCCCAGAACGTCGTGGTCGCGCCCAACGCGGCTTTCTTCGTCCTGATGTCGCGGTAGATTCCCCTGCCGATGATCTCTCCGGCTTTGCTGCCGAAGTATTCGGTGATGACGCCGCCGTAGGTGAGCGCCTTTCCGCGCCGGGCATGAACCTTGCCGCCCCGCAACTTTAACTCCCCGATTTTACAGCCGAGCACCCCGGCCGCGGCTTCAAGCAGTTGTTTCCTGGCGTCCTGAGCCGCGCGCTGGACCGCCAACCCCATGACCGTCATCGAGCTGCTCGCACTGGTCGAGACATCGTAGGGCGTTACGTCCGTGTCCAGCTGCGCGACGGAAATTTTGTCCAGTCCCAATGACAACTCCTCCGCGACTACCTGGCTGAGCGCCGTCTTGGATCCCTGCCCGACCTCGACCGTGCCGGTCAAAAGAATCACGCTGCCGTCGGAGGACATTCGCACTGTCGCGCCGGCGATCTTGAACGTGCCGCCCGCGTCCTTAAGGCAGACGCTCAGCCCTTTCCCCACGCCCGGCTTCGATGGCTTCTGCCAATCCAGCGCCTTGGCAACCTTGACCAACCCTTCCTTTAAGTCGCAATCGACCGGCGTGTCGCCCGGCGTGTATGGCTCGCCTTTTTTGAGCAAGTTTTTGAGACGAAACTCCACCGCGTCGATCCCGAGCCGCTCGGCGATGAGATCGGTGTGCGATTCGTAGGCCCACGCCACCTGGACCGAACCGAAGCCGCGGAACGCGCCCGCCGGAACCGTATTCGTATAGACGCAGTAGGCGTCGATCTTCGCGTCGGGGATTCGATAGGGACCGAGCGCGCGGTATCCGGCCTTCTGCGTAACGCGCGGCCCCGCGTCCGCATACGCGCCGGTGTTCAGGTAAATCTCGCATTCGCGCGCGAGCAGACGGCCGTCTTTGGCGAGACCGCTCTTGATCCGCACCCGCGCCGGATGGCGCGTGACGGTTTTGAAGCTCTCGCCGACGCCCATAACGAGCTTCACCGGACGACGCGCCTTCCGCGACAGCGCGGCGGCGATCGGCTCCGCCTTGACGTAGAGCTTGCCGCCGTAGCCGCCGCCGACGTAGGGCACGATGATCCGTACGTGGCTCGCCGGCAGGTTGAAAATCCCGGCCAGCTGGTCGCGTAGGCCGAAGGGGTCCTGGCAGGAGCTCCACACCGTCAAGTGGTCCTGGTCGAAATTTGCGATCATCGAATGCGGTTCGAGCGAATAGTGCTGCACTTTCGGAAAGCGGAACACATCCTCGAAAACATAGGCCGACTTCCCAAACGCCTTTCCGACATCGCCACGGCTGTAGCCAAAGTGGGAGCAGATATTCGTCCCCTTGAACTTGTCCGGCGCGCCGTAGCTTGAGCCGCGCAGCTCCGCCTTGCCGAACCACTGCTCGTGCACGAGCGGGGCCCCCTCTGCGATCCCCTCTTCGATGCTCGTGATCACGGGGAGATCCTCGTACTCGACTTCGATCAGGCCGAGCGCCTCCTCCGCGGTCATCTCATCCGCCGCAAGCACCGCGGCGACGGGATCGCCCGCGTACCGGACCTTATCCGTTGCGACGATCGACTGATCCTTGTGGATCGCGCCGTAGCGATAGTTGATCCCCTTGAAGTCGTCGCGCGTGAGGACGGTGAAGACTCCCGGCAATTGCTCCGCCTTGCGCGCGTCAATCCGCGCGAGCTTCGCGTGCGCCACCGGGCTGCGGAGAATCTTTGCGAATCCCATTCCCGGAAGCGACACGTCGCCGGTGTACTGCGCCGTGCCGGTCACTTTCTCGACGCCGTCGAGCCGCGCGGGTGAGGTGCCGGCGATCTTAAGGGGTTGCGCTGATTTCATCGTGTGTCTTTGTAGGGGCGACCGGCCGGTCGCCCCTCCGGTTGCCTCCTGCCTCCTGGCTACTTTCTTATTTTCGGGCTTTCCTTCTCCGGAAAATACAAATCGCAATAGGGGCAATGAAAATCCATGCCGGAGTTGAGCATGTGCGGATGCGCCACAAACATCTTGTTGCATTTCGGACACGTCACTTCGATGGTCTGACCCATTGTCTACTCCATTTTCGATTTTAGACCTGTCGTGAGCTTAGTCGAACGATTTTGGATTTTAGATTAATCGGAAATCGGCGAACAAGCGGGTTTAAATTCCGGATTCAATCGAAAATCGGCAATCGGCAATCTAAAATTGTTAGGCCCAGTACGTCGTCCGATCCATGGGGATATGTTGCAAAACCTCGCCGGGGATAAAATCCTCCAGCTTGATCCTTGCCAGGGCGTCGTCCGGGCACTTCGACACGGGCGAGAAGGGACGGTCGAGCGGCCGGGTGGCGTCGATAATCATCCCCGAGGTTTTGATCTCGTCGAGCAGCGACGGGTCGAGATAGTTGCCGCGAAAGAGCGGCTTCAGAATCGACACCTGCGCGTGCGGCTGCACCCGCGTCGCCAGCGCCCAGAGGATCTCCGTCGGATTGAAGACGTCGATGTCGTCGTCGAACACAAAGACGTTCTTCGTGTGGTCGAAGCTCAGCGCCGCGGCCGCCGCCCGTCCGGGATCGCCCTCCGACATCTTCTTCATCGAAATAAAAATATTGTACTGCGCGTGGCGGCCGAATTTGCACACCGCCGTCACGCCGGGGATCGCCTCGCGGATTCTCCTCAGATACGCCCCCTCGCGCGGCAAATCCATCCACGGCTTGTCCCCTTCCGGCGTGATGACCGACTGATACATCGCCCCCTTGCGATAATTGATTGCGCGCACCTCGTAGCGGGCGCAGCTGGTGTAGCGCTGGGGACCTAAATAGCCGGGCGCCTCGCCGAACGGCCCTTCGACCACACGCCCGCCGGGAATCAGCGCGCCTTCGATGACGATCTCCGCGTCGGCGGGAATCAGCAGATCGTTGCCCCAGGTCTCCGACTGCGTGAGACGAAGCGGCTCGCGGAGATAGCCGCCGATGACCTCGTACTCGCTAACGTCGAACGGCCCGGTGTAGCAGGCGCCCATATGGTAGGCGGGATGGTGGCCCAACACCGTCGCAACCGGACATTCCTGCTTGTTGTCTTCGTAGTCGCGGTAGATGCGCCACAAGTGGCGAGGCGAGGCGTAGCAGGCGGTCGTGTTCTTCGACTTGACCTCCATGCGATGATACGACGTGTTGTAGATACCACTCTTGCGGTCCTTCGTGATCGTCGAGAGCGTGATGTAGGGTCCGCCGTCCATCTCATGATGGCGCATGACCGGCAGTTGAAAGAGATCGACCTCTGCCCCCTTCTTCACGATCTCCTTCACCGGCGCATCCTTCTTCTCCACGATCGCCGGCGGGACTCGCTGCCCTTCCAACTTGAGGCAGGCCTCGGCCATCTGGCTACGGTTCATCTCCCTCGGCAGGCCGAGCGCGATCTGCACCTTGCGCTGCGAGATCTCGCAGTTCATGACCAGCTTGACGTCGCTGACTTTGCCGTGGAGGTTCAGCGGCCGGTCAAAGACGATGATGGGAAATTTTTTTTGCGCGCCCAGGTGCTTAATGATCGCGGTAACGTCGTAATGCGCCGGGTCCACCTCTTTGGTAACGTGGATGATCTCGTTCGGGATCTCTCTGCGGCAGTCTTCAAGAAAAGTCCTTAGACTCTTCGGCATGCATCCCTCCTCATTGAGAGGCAGTTGGCAATCTTTTCATTAAAAAGTTTCTCCACTTTCTTATGCCGGGTTTCGCCTTGTGTCAACGAGGCGGCGGCTCCGCCGGGAAATGTGTGCGGACATTCAAGGCCGGGGGAGGAACCCTTTCCTATGTCTTCAGGCTGGAAGGCTTTCGTCCCCGCGGAGAGGAGCCTCCGCCGATTGCGGCGGGTGAACTTCAGTGCGGCGAATTCGGCCCGGCGTCCATCTTGAAGAGCCGCATGATGTTTTTCCCGAGAATCTTTTCTTTCTCTGCCTCTAAAAGCCCCGCCATCGCTTTGATCGGCCGCACCGTGTTGGGCCAGGTCGAGACGGCGTCGCCGTGATCGAAATCGCTGCCGATAATGATGTTGTGATCCGGCCAGACTTTCACGACCTCCGGCAGGTAATCCTCCCAGGAAACCGCGGCGATGTAGAACTGGCTGAAATAGTCGCTCGGCGCTTTTTTCGGCCAGGAGCGTTCTTTCAGAAACGCGCTCTGGGCCGCCGAGACTCTCGTGGCCTGCTTGGGGATGTGATGGTCGAGCGTGCGCATCAGCCAGGGCACCCAGCCGATCCCGCCTTCGAAAAAAGCCAGGCGGAGATCGGGGAAACGATCGAGCGCGCCGCTGAATATCAGGCGCGAAGCGGTGACCATGTAGGTGAGCGGGAAGCCCAACGCCGTCGGAAACAGGGGAAAGCCCTGATAGCGTTCCGCGCCGATCAACCAGGGATGGCTATGCTGCGCGTCGAACACCCGCGCGCCGGGGTGAACGAGGATCGGCACGTCGAGCTTGCAGACTTCTTCATAAAACGGCCACAAAACTTCGCTGTCGAGATCGCCGTCGGCATAGCCTCCCATCAGCTTGACTGCTTTGAGGCCGAGGCCTCTGACCGCGCGCCTGAGTTCCCTCACCGCTTCATCCACGTCGGGCAGGTAGACCCAGGCGACGCCGATGAATTCCGGCTTGCCCGCGATGTCTTCCGCCACCGTGTCGTTGTAGGCCCGCGCAAGTTGCCGTCCGAGCTCCGGATCGAGTTCGTAGATCAACTGGCGGTTATCGGGAATCAGGACCTGGATATCAAAGCCGTCTTTTTTCATGTACTCGCGGCGGATATCGAGATTCCAACGCCCCTCTTTGAAGGAATGCACAAGCTCGCCGTCGCGGTAGTACGACGCGACGGCGCCCGGGACCGGCTCGCCGTAGCGCATCCAGGTGCCGGGGTCCTTCACGACCTCCAAATAGCCCTTGCCGGGATGTTTCACGCGATCGAGAAATCGCACCGGCCAGTAGTGAGTATCGCCGTCTATGTACACAAGGCCTCGTTGCCAAGCCCCGGAAACCGCATCCACTATTTGACGCCGTACGTCTCCAATATCCTATCGATGAAGCCGCTTTGCTCGAGCCGCCGAAGAATGCGGTCGTCGACCATCTCCTCCACTTTGATCTTTTCGGCGCTGGCGGTGCGCAGCTTCATCAGTCGCTGGATGTTGCGCAACCCGTCCAGGTTCGGGAAGGGACGTTTCTCGGTATTCTTGAGGACGTCCTGATAGCCCTCTTCCACGGCCGCCGAATCCGAGAGCTTGAGCCGCCGCGCGATCGTCTCGACGACGACGCCTTTGTTCTTTGGCGCGAGACTGAAGGCGATTCCTTCCAGCAAACCTTTGAGCACGGCCTCGACCGTATCCCGCTGCTCTTGCAGATAGCCGCTCCGAACGACCACTCCCTGACCGGAAAAGGGAATTTGCGCCCGGCTTAGCTCAGCGAGAATCGTGAATCCTTTTTGCCTGAGCCTGCGGCTGAAGACGCCGTCCAGCACGGTCGCGTCGATCTGTCCCGTCTCGAGGGCTTGCGTCAATACCGACTGATCGCCGACCGCCAGAAGATTGATATTGTCCCGGCGCGGGTCCAGGCCGAGATGCTCCAGCCCGAGCAACGCGGCCATCCAGACGGTTCCCGCGAGGCTCTGCACTCCGAAGCGTTTGCCGTGAAGATCCTTCGCGCTCTTGATGCTCGGCGCAGCCACCAGGTCGTAATTGAGCCAATTCGTGAGGGTAGCGACGAGCTTGAGGTCCGCTCCGCCGATGGCTGCGGCCATGGCCGAAGTGCCGCCGGTGTAACCCACCTGGACATCTCCGGCGGTGAGCGCCACCACGAGGATCGGCGCCTGTCGGATAAAGATGACGGTCGTCGCCAAACCGTTCTTGCCGAAGAATCCCCGCTCTTGAGCGATCCAGAGCGGGGCGACTCTCGCGTTCATCGCGGCGTGGGCGATGACGACTTTGGCGGGGGCCGAGGCGGCCCAGGACTCTAAGCCGTCAAGGCTACAACTCCATACCACGAAGCCAGCGAGAACGATCCCGACAGCTTGACGCATGGGTTCCCCCTTTCGACGCCGCCGGCTAAAGGTTCAGCAATCGCGCGGCATTCTCTCCGAGGATCTTATCCTTTTGCCTCGCCGTGATGTCGTTGCGCTCCCGGATACTGGACACCGTGTGCGGATACTCGGAGTCGAAGTGCGGGTAATCGGTCGCCATGAGGATATGGTCTTCCCCGACTTCTTCGATCGGGCGCGTCAAATCCTTCTCGTCCGCCTCGCAGGTGAAGTAGCAGTTGCGCTTGACGTATTCCGACGGCGGCATCTTGATCCCGCCCGTCAGTTGGGAAAAATCCTTCGCCCACTCCCAGTCGTCGTCCATCCGGTGCATCCAGTAGAGCGGGAACTCCGCGCTGCACTCGAAGAAAGCGACTTTCAGCTTGGGAAATTTTTCGAAGACGCCGCCCAAGACCAACGCTATGAGGGCGGGAGTGCAGTTCATCGGCCGTCCCAAAACGTGGGTCTTGAAAAAGTTGTCGAAGCGGTCGACCAGATCGCCGTTGCTGTTCGGATGGCAGAAGAGCGGAACGTTCAGCTCCTGAGCCGCCTCATAGTAAGGATAGTAGGCTGGATCGTCCAGGTTGCGGGTGCCGCAATAAGAAACCAGGTGGCCGACCTTGAAGCCAAGTTCCTTGACGCAGCGCCTAAGCTCGTCCGCCATCGCGTCCGGGCAACCGGCGGGCGCCATCGCGACCGGCCAAAAGATGTCCTCGTTGCCTTTGACGAGCTTCGCTACCCAGTTGTTGTACCCCCGCGCGAGCGCCAAGCCCAACCGGCCGATGTTTTGCGTCGCGATGCTGATCCCCGTCGGAAAGATAATCTGCTTGTCGACGCCCTCTTTTTTGATCCCTTCGCGGCGAAACTGCATGTCGTAGCCCGCCTGCTGGCGGGCCGCGATATCTCCTCCGCGCCAGCGAAAATCGGGATCGTAGATATAAGGATGGGCGTGGGCCGCGCGACCCTGCGGGCTGATGGGATCGAGCGTGTGAATAAATTTTGCCTTGTGGCCCTTATCGCCGCCCACTCTCACCGGCGTCAGCCGCGCGTAAGGCTCTTCCAGCTTATAAATCTCATCCAGGAAATAACCTTCGCGCAGGTGCGAATCCAAGTCGATAATCATGGCGGCCTTTTCCTCCTCGACTCAATCTCGTTTTCGCTGTTTCGAACGGCTATTTGCCTCCGATCGTCTGAATAAACGACCGGTCGATCAACTCGTCCAACGTGATCTTCCGCTTGATCCTTCCGTTTTCGAATTCCTGCTCGATGACGACGGGAATTGGCTTCTCGGCGATCTGACCGTTGAGCGGGAAAGAGTCGCGGTACTCGTCGTAGCCGGCCGGCGCATAGGCCGGGTCCATCTTCACGTACTTTCGGATCGCCCGGATGGCGTCCTCCTTGTTTTCGTGCGTATGTTTCACCCCTCGCTGGTACGCGCGCAGAAATTTCACGGCTTGCGCTTTTTCTTTGGCGAGCCAGGATTCTCGCGCCGCAAAGGTTTCGTAAGGCCAGTCGGGGAAGATGTCCTTCAGGTCGAAAAGCTTCGTGTACTTTTGGGACTTGGCGATTTCAGTCACCGGGAACCAAACCACCGTCGCGTCCACACCGCCCGCCGAGAGCGCCGCAAATCGGGCCGGCGTCGAGCCGATTTGCAGAATGGTCACGTCCTTGGGATTGATGTCGAAATGTTGCAAGGTCGCGCGCGTGAGAAAATCGGTCAGCGAGCCGAAACGGCTGATGGCGAACTTCTTGCCTTTGGCATCCTTCATCGACCTGAAGCCCGGCTGGGAGTAGAGCTGGAACGGCATTAGATTGCAGATGCCCCAAAAATTCTTCACATCCACGATGCCGCTCGCCCGGCCGCCGATGGTCTCGACAAACGCGCTCCCCATGATCTGCACGTCTCCGCCCGCCAACGCCTGGAGGTTGGTCAAGCCGGCGTTGAACATGACGGGAACGATCTCGAGCCCTTCGTCTTTGAAAAAGCCTTTCTCCTGGGTCACGTAGAACGGCAGAAAGGCGATGTTCACGGAGGACAGGCCGACGACGATCTTCCGCTGCGCTAGGGCGGGGGAGGCGCTGAAAATCAGGCAAAGGAGCAGCAAGCCCGTGAAGCGTCGCATAAATTTTCCTCCGAACTTAGATCGCCGACTGCTCCGGCAAGATCGTTTTTAGGACCCGCAGATAATTTCCGCCGAGGATGAGCGCGATGTCGTTCTCCCTGTAGCCCCGACGGATCAAGCCGTCGAGCAGCTTCGGCAGATCTTCGATCTCCTCGAAGTCTTTCACGTAGGTCCGCTCGTGGAGCGGATGGTGCTGGTCTTTGAGCGTGCGCGGCCCGTCGTACTTGATGAAATCGAGTCCCAGCGCCACGTGCTCGATGCCGGCCAACTCGATCATATAGTCGAGATGCTTGATGAGGTCGTCGAGCGTGGCGTCCTTTTTGGCGACCCGCTCCGGTAGCGCGAGGATGCCGACCAGCCCGCCCTGATCCGCGATCGCCTTGATCTGATCGTCCGCCAGGTTGCGCACGTTGTCGAGCATGCCGCAGGCGTTGGCGTGGCTGACGATCAACGGCGCCTCGGCCACCTCCAGCGACTGAAAAAATCCCTCCCGGTTCATGTGCGCCAGGTCCACAACCATTCCCAGCCGGTTCATCTCCTTGACGACCTGCACGCCAAAGCGCGTGAGGCCGCCCTTGGTGCGATTCTCCCAAACGCCGTCCCCCAGCTCGTTGCGGAAGTTCCACGTAAGCTGCATCGAGCGCAGTCCAAGCCGGTAGAAATTCCGCAACTGGTGGATGCTCCCTTGGAGCGGCATGCCCCCCTCGAAATGGAGCAGGAACGATATCTGCCCCGGCTTCATCTTGTCCGGGAGATCCGAACGGGTGCGGATCATCGAGATCATCCCTTCGGACCTGGGCGCTTCCTCCAGGAACATGTCGATATTCTCGAGCGTCGTTTCGAGATAGCGGCCGGTGTTCTGCGAGTGCGAGTAGGAATCCCCGCCGATCGCGTAGACGCAG
>JBGPGE010000117.1:0-13699 GCA_041483675.1 Binatia bacterium | reverse complement strand
CTGCAATCCCTACTTTGCCTTTCCGGCGATGTTGATGGCGGGACTGGACGGGGTGCGAAACAAGATCGAGCCGCCCAAGCCGATCGACAAGGACTTATACGAGTTGGAGCCGCATGAGAAGGCCAAGGTGGTGCAGATGCCGGGGTCGCTCGATCAGGCGCTCGATGCGTTGGAGAAAGACCACGATTTTCTGCTCAAGGGGGACGTGTTTACCAGGGACGTGATCGAGGTGTGGCTCGATTACAAGAGAAAGAAAGAGGTCGATGCCATACGGCTGAGACCCCATCCCTATGAGTTCGCGCTCTACTTCGATATCTAGGGTCGTGTTCGTGGTCGTGATCCGTGCGCGTTACACTGACTAAGAACGAGCACGAAGCAAGAGGAGGATGTCATGAAGAAGATCGAAGCCATTATCAAACCGTTCAAGCTGGATGAGGTGAAACAGAAGCTGACCTCGATCGGAATCTCGGGTATGACCATCACCGAGGTGAAGGGCTTCGGCCGGCAAAAGGGCCACACGGAGCTTTATCGCGGGGCGGAGTATAGCGTCGACTTTCTCCCGAAAGTGAAGATCGAAATCCTGGCGCCGAATGAAATGGTCCAAAAGATCGTCGAGACGATCCTCGAGTCCGCACAGACGGGTAAGATCGGTGACGGGAAAATCTTTGTCTCGAATGTGGACGAGGTGGTCCGAATCAGAACCAACGAGAGAGGGGAAGAGGCTATACGCTAGCTTCCCCTCTCAGGCTTCCCTTCTTAGCTCTTCTTCCTTTTGTTAGGTGGCGTGGTTTCTTCGCCCGGCTGCTTGCCCGGCTCGAAGCCGCCCACCTCGTGGTAAACCACTTTACTCTCCTGCTCGAAGGCCCTGACGCCCGGCACCTCGCCCGGCAGGCCCAACTTTTTCCACATCGAGGCCACGCGGTCGTAAACTTCTTTGCGCAGCGCGGTGCGCTTTGAAAAGACCGGCAGGTAGCGATGCTCTTTGCAGGCGTTGATCAGCGCCTTGGAGCCGTAGGGCCGCTCCTCCGGCGGGTTTTGCGTTGGGTCGAGCCAGGTGCTCCAGGTGTTGCGCAATAGATCGATATCTTCAATCGGATTGCAGCGGCTGCTCATCGCCCAGATCACCTGGTTGATGTCCGTCGGATCCACATCCTCGTCCACCGCGATGATCCACTTGGTATAATAGGCGCCGCCGGGAACCTGCGCGGCCAGCGCCAGCGCCTGGGCCGCGTGGCCGGCGTAGCGTTGTTCGAGGCTGATCACCGTCATGCCGAAGCCGCCGGCGGCCGCCGGATGGCAATAGACTCCCTGGATGCCGGGGATTCCCAGCTTGTCGAAGTCGTCCCAGATGCGCGCCGAGCGGATGATCGAGAAAAAGCCGCTCTGCTCGTTCGACGGATAGTCCGCCATAAGTGCGTTGGTGAATATCGGCTTGGAGCGGTAGTGGACGGCGGTCACCTCGACCAGCGGGCAGCCGGCCTCCGGCCTGCCGTAGTAGCCGGGAAATTCGCCGAACGGCCCTTCCGACTTAACGGAATTCGGCCGGATGATTCCTTCGATAATGAATTCCGCGTTCGCCGGCAAAAGAAGATCGGTGGTTTTTCCCCGCACCACGGGAATCGGCTGGCCTTTGACGCCGCCGGCGTACTCGTACTCCGAGACATTCTTCGCGAAGGTCTGCGAGCCGATCATCATAAACAACGGGTCAATGCCCCACGCCGCCGCGACCTGGATCGGCTCCCCCTTCTGCCAGGCGCGGGTGATGTGGAGGCGCGCGTCTTTTCCCGGCGAGAGATAGAGGCCGACCTGGTTTTTGCCTTGCAGCATCATCCGGTAAGTGCCGACGTTCAGATAGCCGCTGTCCGGGTCGCGCGTGATCACCGCGTCGGCCGTGCCGGCGTAGCGGCCGCCGTCAAGCGGCCAATGCTTGGGGATGGGCAGCAGCGTCAGATCAATGTCCGCGCCGGTTTTGGTGTTCTCGTAAACCCGCGCCTGGCTGGCCGGGACTTCGCGCGGCGGAATCCGCTGCTTGAGTTTATCTTTCACGCGCCGGATCAGTTCCAGCGTCGGCGTCTCCGGCGGCTCCTCCAGCGTCAGCGCGATCCGCTTTAGGCTTGGCCCCAATATATTCCACAGATGCATCGCGCCCAGCGGACTCGTTTCATATCCTTTGGTTTTCTCGCACAGAATCGCAGGCGAAGGGTCCTGCTTGGCCACGAGATAGCCGATCGCGCTCATATCCTCGTTGCAGTCGAGAGGCTCTTTAATGCGGATCAGCTCGCCCATCGCATCGACCCGGTCGAGCCAATCGCGCAGATCCTGGATCGGCTCCGCGCCCGGGCCTTTCGCCGGCGCTTGTTTATTGGTTGCCATTCAGATACCTCCTCAAAAAAGTCAACTTGCTGCAAAGCCGGTCTTGATGCAAGGCGATCGCTACTTTTGTTTTAGCAGCGAGGCGAAATAAGCGAAGCCGTCGTAGGCGCGATAAATCATATTCTCTTTCATGTGGTCGATATCTTTCTGCGGCATCGTCACCGGCTTGCCCACCGAGCTGGCGATCCACTGCATCGTCGCCGTGCGCTCCAGATAGATGGAGTGAACCGTCGCATACTCGACGCTGTCGCCCACCATGACGATTCCATGGCCTTGCAGCAGCACGGCCATCCGCTTGCCGAGAGTTTGCGTCAGCTCCACACCGTCCTGAACGGTGTAAATCAGCCTCGGGCTGGGAAAGATTGGTGTCTCCGGCGCGAAGGGCGCGGCCTGGTTGTAGATCGGGAGGATGGGAACTCCCGCGACCGAAAAGGCCGTGGCCACCGGTTGGTGAGTGTGGGAGACGGAGTTGACATCGGGCCGCGCTTCGTAGATCGCCGCGTGGATCATCGTTTCACGCGGCGGAAATTTGAGCCTCGTCACCTGGCGCTTGTTCTTGGTTCGCGCCCAGTTCTCCTCGCAGACCGCTTTGTATTCGTCGATATCCACGGTGAGAATGTCGCGGCTCGTGATCGACCCCAACGGCGCGAGCACCGGCTTGATCAGAAACTTGCGCGTCCCCGGGATGCGCGCGCTCAAGTGGCCATGATAGTCGGCCAAGCCCTGGTGAAACAGGATGCGGTTTCCCAGGGCGACTTTCTTCTTTAACTCTTCGATTTCTTTTTTGCTCATCTGCGATTTCTCTCCTTATAAGCTCTTCGGGGTAAATTCCCCGCAGCTCGCTGCGTAGAATTTATTTCTTTTACGAAGTCCGTCATTCCCGCATGCTTTTAGCGGGAATCCAGGCGAAGTCAGGACTGGACCCCCGATAAAAACATTCGGGGGTGACGGCTCTGGGATAAATTCTCATCGATGTTTTTTGATACCCCGTAGCTTGCTGTGGAGTAGTTCATTGAAACCTGATTAGTGCGCCGCCGCTCGATATCGATGCTCCTTGCCCATCAGCGCGTCCGGGCCTTCCTCCTGCCAGTGAATCGTCATCCAGTTCCACTGATCGGGATAGGCGCGGAGCGTTTTTTCCAGCCATTGGGTTATCTTCAGCGTATTTTCGGTCACATCCGCTTTGACCTTTCCGGTGCGCGAGAGCTCGATTTCCGGCTCGATCACCAGCTTGAGATCTCCCGCCGGGTCCCGCACCAGACAGGCGGGGACCACCGCCGCGCCGGTGCGCAGCGCCAGCGTGGCGGGCCCTCGCCGCGCGATGACGCTCCGGCCGAAGAACGGGACGCGGATGCCGTCGCCGTTGCGAAACTCGTCCGCAATCACGATCGCCAGCTCGTTGCGCTTGAGGACCTGGACCAGTTCGCGGAAAGCCTCGTCATGGGGCTGGGCGTGGATCGTCTTCTGGTTGGTCCTATTGCGGTAGCTGACGATGAGTTCGGGGAGCTTGCCGGCGCGCGCCTGGTTGATCAGAACATAGGTAGGGTAGCCTTCGGCGGCGAGGCGCGTCCCGAGCAAAAAAAAGTTTCCGAGGTGAGCGCTGAGCGCGATCGCCCCTTTGCCTTTAGCCAGCGCCGTCTTCAGGTGCTCAAGACCGTGGACCGGGATCTCGGCCCGGACTCGATCCGGAGCGCTATCGAGGGCGAAGCCCATTTCCAAAAAGTCGCGGGAGAAGTTCCTGAGAGAGCTGCGAGCGAGATCTGCAATCTCGCGGGCAGTGAAACGATCTCCGAAAGCCAGGCTCAAGTTCCGGATCGAGCGCGTGCGGAAGCCGTGAGCGAGATGAAATCCAAGGTCGGCGATGCCCCGGAAAAAAGCCAATAGCCAGCGGCGGGGAAGCAGCCTGACGGCGGCTCTGCCTCCTGCGAGACCGATCGATGCGCCGATGTAGGCGAGCGTTTCAAGAAGCCGGTGCATTTTCATCTGCCAGTGGAGTATCGCCGAGAAATCGCGGACTCGTGCCGGGGATTCGACTCTACAATCTTGTTTGCATATCATACGGGAGCGATCCTGTTCAACCCGGGGAACCGGAGGTAATTATTCAGACCGGAGAAGGCAGAAAAGCTAAAGCAAAACAGCGGGTTAGCCGCCGCGCGCGAGAAGATGACCTCCCGCCCGAGGTTTTTATTTCCTGGGTATTTATGCTACACAACTGGGCGAAGTGAGCGAGGACAACAGTCATGCGGATGGTTCTGCCCCCGTTGAGAGAGCGTCGCCAGGTGGACCGCCACCTCCGCAATTTTTTCCGCGACTATAAGCCGTCGGAGTTCAAGAAGGCGGTTTCCTCGATGTGTGGCTTTTATCATCTAAAGCTGCCTAAGTTGAAATGGTTCGAATACATCGACTGGGGCAAGACGGCGGGCAAGACCTACGAAGACGGCCAGATTTACCTGGTCCACCCGGAGAACTGGAAGCGGGGGAGAAAATATAAATCCGAGCGCAAGTGGATCAACACGGTCTATCATGAATTGGGCCATTATGTTTTCTGGGCGGATGCCGAAAACAAAGCGGACAACTTTGCCTTTCGAATGGTCAGGGGGTTGAACCATCACAAGTAACGCGCGTTTCGGCGCGCGACCCGCTCCGTTTTTTCGTCCCTCTTTTTTCACCCATGGACTTTAAAGAGACTCTCAATCTACCCAAGACGCGATTCCCCATGCGGGCCAACCTGCCGCAAAACGAGCCGGCGCAGGTGGAGCGATGGGAGCGCGAGAAAATCTATTTTAAAGTTCTTGAAGCCCATCAAGGCAACGAGCGATACCTGCTGCACGACGGGCCGCCCTACGCCAACGGCAACATCCACATCGGCCACGCGCTCAATAAAATTTTGAAAGACATCATCGTCAAGTCGAAAAGCATGATGGGCTTTCACGCGCCCTACGTGCCCGGCTGGGACTGCCACGGGCTGCCGATCGAGCTGCAAGTCGAGAAAAACATCGGCAGAGCCAAGAAAAACGCGCTCGCCAAGTCGGAGGTCCGCCGGCTCTGCAAAGAGTACGCGGAAAAATACATCTCGATCCAGCGCGACGAATTCAGGCGGCTGGGAGTTCTGGGAGATTGGCAAAATCCCTACCGGACGCTCGACCCCGCCTACGAGGCGGCGGAGATCCGCGAGCTGGGGAAATTCATCGCCGCCGGCCTGCTTTACCGGCAAAAGAAACCGGTCTACTGGTGCGCCTCGTGCGTTACCGCACTGGCTGAAGCCGAAGTGGAGTACGAAGAGATCACCTCGCCGTCGATCTATGTAAAATTTACCGTCAAGGATTCATCCCTCATCCCTCATCCCTCATCCTTTGTTATTTGGACGACGACTCCGTGGACCCTGCCGGCGAACCAGGCGATCGCCGTCCATCCTGACTTTATGTACCGCCACGTGAAAACTCCGGCCGGCGGGCTTATTCTGAATGAGGAGCTGATTGAAGGCGTCATGAGAGCGGCGGGTTTCGAGGCAGGACAATTCGAGATCACCCCAGGGGCATGGCGTGGCGCGGAGCTTGAAGGGATTGGTTGTCGCCATCCATGGCTTGACCGAGACGTTCCGGTGATCGTCGGCGAGTTCGTCACGCGGGATCAAGGAACCGGCTGTGTCCACATCGCTCCGGGCCATGGCCAGGAAGATTACGAGGTCGGACAACGCTACGGGCTTGAGGTCCTCGCGCCGGTCGATGCTGAAGGCAGATTTACCGCCGAAGCGGGAGACCTGGCCGGCACATCGGTCTTCAAGGCCGACGGGGAGATTATCCAGAAGCTCGCCGAGACAGGGGCGCTGCTGAAGGAAGAGAAGTTGACCCACAGTTATCCCCACTGCTGGCGCTGTAAAAAGCCGGTCATCTTCCGCGCCACCGAGCAGTGGTTCGTCTCGATGGAGAAAAACGAGTTGCGCCGCCACGCGCTCGAAGCGATCGATCGGGTGAGTTGGATTCCTCCGTGGGGCAGAGAGCGCATCCGCGGCATGCTGGAGAGCCGGCCGGATTGGTGCATCTCGCGCCAGCGCTCCTGGGGCGTGCCGATTCCGGTGGTTTACTGCAACGGCTGCCGCCGGGCGCTGCTCAGCAAAGAGATCTGCGATCATGTCGCGAGCCTCTTCGAGCGGGAAGGCTCCGATGCGTGGTTCGACCGCGCGGCCAATGAGCTTTTGCCGGCGGGGCTTCAGTGTCCGGGCTGCGGAGGCAAAGATTTCTCCAAAGAGGAAGATATCCTGGATGTCTGGTTCGACTCCGGCGTGAGTCATGCCGCGGTGGTCGAGGTCGATCCGCGTCTCGGCGGCGTCGCCGATCTCTATCTCGAAGGGAGCGATCAGCACCGGGGTTGGTTCCATACGGCGCTTCTGACCTCGGTGGCGACGCGCGCGCGCGCGCCGTATCAAAACGTCCTCACTCACGGCTTTACGCTCGACGGCAAGGGGCGAAAGATGTCCAAGTCGCTCGGCAACGTCATCGCGCCACAGGAAATCATGAAGAAGCACGGCGCGGAAATCCTGCGTCTCTGGGTAGCCGCCGAAGATTACCGGGAAGATGTGCGCATCTCGGATGAGATACTCAATCGTTTGGTAGAGGCGTATCGGAAGCTGCGCAACACGGCCCGCTTTCTCATCAGCAACCTCTATGACTTCGATCCGGACAAAGATGGCGTGCCGGTCGCCGATCGTCCCGAGCTCGATCGCTGGATTCTTCACCGCACGCAGGCGCTCGTCGGCAGATGCCGCGAGGCCTATGAGCAGTTTGAATTTCACGTCGTCTACCACGCCTTGAACAACTTCTGCAGCGTCGATCTGAGCGCCCTTTACCTCGACATCGTCAAGGATCGCCTCTACTGCGAGGGCGCGAATTCCCGAGAACGCCGGGCCGCTCAGGCCACGCTCTACCAAATCTTGGATTGTCTGGTTCATCTCATGGCGCCGGTGCTCTCTTTTACGGCGGAGGAGATTTGGGAGCACATGCCGAAGAGGAAGGGCGCAGCCGGGAGCATCTTCCTGTCGGCGATCCCTCTGCCGGAAGCAAGTTGGAAGGACGAAGCGCTCGCCGAGCGCTGGGAGCGGATCCTGAAAGTCAGAGGCGAGATATTGAAGGGACTGGAGGCGGCGCGAAGCAAGGGTTTGATCGGCCACTCGCTGGACGCCAAGGTCGTCCTCTATCCGGACAGCTACGAGAGCGACGGCGCGCTGCGGGAGCTGCTCAGGAGCTGCAAGGAAAACTGGGCGGATATCGTGATTGCGTCGCAGGTGGAGCTTCAGCAGGGGAAATTATCCGAAGAGCTTGGGGACGCCGGACAGGCGCTACAGAAAAAGCTTTTTGGCGTGCCCGGGCCGATTGCCGACAACGGCTGGTCCTATACGAGTGAATTTCTGCAAGGCGCGATCGCCGTGTATAAGGCAGACGGCGCCAAGTGCGAGCGCTGCTGGAAATATAGTGAGGAAGTTACGCCGGACAGCAACCCGCCGATGCTTTGCGGCCGCTGCTCTCGGGTATTGAAGGGAGCGACTGTTTGAGTCCAAAAGCCAAGCTTGCGGTCGAATGGGTGATCTTCATCGTCGTGTTGGATCAGGCGACCAAGTTCGTCGTCGATCAGTTGCTGCCGCTGACCGTGCCGATCCCCGTGATCGAGGATTTTTTCAACCTGACCTACGTCCGCAACCCCGGCGCGGCTTTCGGCATCCTGGCCGAGAGCGGCGAGTTTTTCCGCCGGTTGCTTCTCATCGGCTTTCCCCTCGTCGCCGTCGGCTTCATCGCGGCAATGCTCCGCCGCCTGCCGGAGGAGGAGACGTGGCTCATCACCGCTCTCAGCTTTGTCATGGGCGGCGCCGTGGGCAATCTGATCGATCGGATCTTCTACGGCGAGGTGATCGACTTTTTGGATTTCTACTGGTCGATCTATCACTGGCCGGCGTTCAACGTCGCCGATAGTTTTATCAGCGTGGGAGTGGTAATGATCGTCTATTCTCTAATCCTTGCCAAGGGGCAGGACCCGTTTGCCTCGCGGTCGTAGAGGCGGGTCGCGACTTAAATAGGAGGAAAAATTTATGCTGCGCGCACAGGACATGACGGGCGTTATGGGGATGATGCCGGCGTTTACCACGCCGGACGGCGATTCTCTGGCCGCGACCGAGACGGTCAATACCACCGAGCTCGAATCGGCCGTGGACAGAATCATCCGCGATGGGGTGGACGTGATCGCGACGATGGGGAGCTTCGGCGAGTGTCATACGCTGCTCTGGGACGAGCAGAAGAAGCTGGCCGAAGCGACGATCGCCGCCGCGCGCAAGCGCGTGCCCGTCATCATCGGCTGCACGAGCTTGAATACCCGGGAGACGTTGCAGAAGATGAAATTCGCCGCCGCGGCAGGCGCGGACGGGGTGCTCTGCGGCGTGCCGTTTTATTTCCCCGCGACCGTGGACAACGCGGTGCAGTTCTACCTCGACATCGCCGACGCCTTCCCCAAGCTCGGCATCGTGATCTACCACAATCCGCCGCTGCATCACGTGACCCTGCCCGTCCCGGCGTTCGCCAAGCTGGTCACCCGGCCGAATATCGTGGCGATGAAAGACAGCCACCGCACGCCGCTCCAATTCATCCAGCTCATGAACATCGTCAAAGGCAAGATCAGCGTCCTCTGCAACCAGACTCAAAGCTATCCCTACGTCATGCTCGGCGCGGCCGGCTGCTGGTCGATCAACGCCTGGCTCGGGCCGTGGCCGGTGCTCCATCTGCGCGACGCCTGCCGCGCCGGCGACTGGGAGACCGCGAAACAGATCTGTCTGGACATGGCGGCCGCCAATAAAGCCCCCGGCGGCGGCGAGGATCTCCACTGGCGGGAAAATTCCGCCAAGCTCGCCATGAACTACGCCGGTTACTGCTCGCCCGGCCCGCTGCGCCCGCCGTTCCGCAACATTCCGCCAAGTGTCGTCGAGGCCGCCAAACAGATGGCCGCCAGTTGGAAACAGCTCTGCGAGAAATATCCGCCAAAAAAAGCCGAGGCGGCGGCGTAGGGTAGCTGTCTTACAATTCCGCTTGGGCGGCGATTTCAATTGTCAGGGACATTTTCAGTGGGACGTGTGGCCTCACGGAGCTAAGCCGTGAATGCTGCGCCTTATTTTACGTTCTGATAGTTAGGTGAATGAAACTGAAGCGAGTTTTTCTTCTTGCGGCCATGGTAATTTTTGGGTTGTTCTCCAGGCAAGCTCAGGCGACGCCTGAAACTGATTTTTGGGTGTGGTTCCAAAAGAACGAAGCGACTCTGTTTGAGTTCGAAAAAGATCAAGTAAGGACTTTCGATAGCCTGGCCGCGGCGATGCGTAAAGTTCACCCAAACCTCACTTTCGAGTTTGGTCCAAAAGAGAATGGGCGCAGGGAGTTTGTCATAAGCGCTGACGGGATCAAGGATGCGTTTCCCAAAGTTGAAGCTCTCTACGCTATCGCTCCTGAAATTCCTCGTTGGGAGTTCATCAAGTTCCGTCCCCGACGAGAGCCGGCGAATATCTCCTTTAGGGAGGTTTCTGTTCGAGCGGAAGATGTCTTTGTATTCGTTGAGCCCGATAGAACCAAAGCCGGGATTACAGTTTTCTTGCCGGAGTATTCAAAACAGGCACACGAAACATTCGCGGGAGTAGCCTTTCTGTTGTTGGACCGGGCGCTCGGCGAGTACGACGTAGAGACACGAGTCGGTTTTATTGAAGTCGAATCGTGGTCAACAAACCGAGCAAAGCAATACCCTTGAAGGATTTACCGACGGTTTTTGATAACTTCTTTGCGAAAAAGTAGCTCGCGCCTAACCCCATGCCTTTCAGGCCGATCGCTTACAGCAGCAGCTGAGCCTGAGTGATCCTTAATCGTGTCATTCAATTCCCGTCTCCCTGAACCGACTTTAGCTTCTTTCTCGATCATTTCCGTACCATCATGGTTGCACCGTAGTCGCTGGATTCGAAACAAGCGCCCCATACCCATGATTTGACAAGCATGTGCATTCAAATTAAGGTCATTAAAAAGGCTCTACAATCGCAAAGGTATGGAGTGTAGATAAAGCGCGCCCGGCTCTTGGGGCTTTGGTGGACGAAGTCGTGGCGAAGAAAAAACCCGTGGTCATTGGCAAGCGGGCAGGAAAAGCAGCGGTTCTCATCAGCTATGAAGAGTTTACCGCTCTCAAGGCCGTTGCCGAGGGGAAGGTGAAAGCACGGCTGCAGAAAGCTTTGAAAGAAATCCGCCGGGCTGTGCGCAAGGCACGACTCCCATCCCACGTTTTGCCGACAACAAACAGGTGACTTATGAAGCTCGATGTAGTGGTTGAAAAAGATGAGGCCGGCTACTTCGTAGCCGAGGTTCCGGCTCTCCCCGGCTGTCTTTCTCAGGGGAAAACCGAGGAGGAAGCGCTGACAAATATCCGGGATGCGGTTGATGGCTGGAGGTCATGGAGTCGAAGATCCCTTTTGATCGCAAGGAAGTGGTTGAGGTAGTTGTTTAGGATGAAGATCAGGAGACGCAACCGGAATAGGCCAGACAAAAATCGCGTTAAGAGAACACGGCGGTCAATGAGGGTGAACGCAAAAAGCGCAGCCGTACAGAAGACGAATGATCAATCGCGCTTTCAAGAGGAAGCCGCCAGGGCCTGGGTCGAGAATGCAGGCGTTGGAGGGGTTGAGGACCTGTATACGCGCTAGGTACATCGTCGATCTTTCTTCTTGAAGACAACCACCGCCAGCAATCGCCGGAGAAGCCTCATTTCCTCTCATTTCTGACTCTGCTCAGTAGTTACCGTGGGCATACCGAAATTGTCTGGCGGCTCATTTATTCCGGCACCATTGGTTTCTCGTAGGCCAAACGTATTCGGGGCTGGACGAGTAAAGATTTCCTCATGTCGGAGGTAAGCACCAAGAGATCCGCTTAATGCAACCCTATTTTCTGCAGTATTTAGTTCGCCAATTCCCTCTAAAAGAGCAGAGACATGGAGCGGGTGGCCGGTCTTTTTGAGCAAGGCATATACTTTAGCTATCCTACTACCCGCCCGAAGTTTACTTTCCGGCCTTTCCGCGTCACTATCATCCTTCGGCAACATTTTCAGGGTTTCTCTTAATGCCTCTACATATACTTTAGCATCGCGGATAAGGCTTTCATGCTCTTGAATTTCCTGCTCTTTTTTACGAATCTTATCCTCAATCTTTTGGCGGGTAGTCATGACGGTGAGCCTCCTTTGTACCAATCTGTATACCATATATCACCGCATGGTGCAAGATGGGAACTATGGGATAGACAATGCCGCGGGAAAGTGCAATAATCGGCGAACTTAATCCGGGAATGGAAAGTAAATATGAACGTCGAGATTGACCTTACGATTAAGAAGCTGGAGGCCGCGAAATTACTAACTAAATTGGGAGGCGAGTACTGGATAGCACGGACTCTACAGACCATCCTTGGTTATGATAGGTGGGAAAACTTTGAGGGAGCGATAGAAAAGGCGCGCATAGCCTGCGAAAGGACCGGAGAAGGTCCCGAAAACCATTTCCGCGCGACCACGAAAATGGTTGAGATCGGAAGCGGAGCAAGGCGTGAGCAGGTGGATTGGTTTTTGGATCGCTATGCCTGTTACCTTATCGCCATGAACGGCGACGCAAAGAAGATCGAGATTGCAACCGCACAAACCTATTTCGCCATTCAAACCCGCAGGCAGGAACTCCAAGATCGGGCCATTCTCCCTTCGGATGACCTCCGGATTCAACTACGAGAGCAGGTTAAAATTCATATTCGCGCTTTAAACAGCACTGCTAAGCAGGCCGGTGTTCAAAGGTATGCTCTCTTTCATGATGCCGGGTATCGCGGACTTTATGACATGGGGTTGAAGACAGTAAAAGCTCGGAAGGGTGTTAGAGAGAAGGAAAATCTATTTGATCGTGTCGGTAGCGCTGAGCTTGCCGCCAATTACTTTCGTATCACACAAACCGACGAAAAATTAAAGCGCGACAACGTGAATAGCGAGCGTGATGCGATCAATACGCATCTTGATGTCGGACGAGAAGTTCGGCAAACCATCAAAAAGCTGGGTGGAACTATGCCGGAGAATCTACCGCCGGAACCGTCGCTAAAGAAGATTAAGAGCGAACAACGACAACGCCTACCGAAACCGAAGAAAACCTAAAAAGTGCATCTATCAAATTAGGCGTTATGCTAACCAGTTTAAGCCCGACGACGTCGGCCAGAGCTCACACCATTATTCGCATGCCTTACTCTGTTGTCGCCTTGAGATCCTAGATCCTTAAATTAGAGCCGTCGGACGTCCGAAGCTTTCAAAGCGGTCCAGCAAGTTATGGACTTTAACTTAATCTGTCGATAGCGCGTTCAAACGAGCCTAGGCTCAGCTATGGCAATCACGAGTAAGAAGAGGAGCCTTTTGCTGAAGGCCTTGCGCCTGATACGTCAGGCCGTGCGAAAAGCGCGGCTTCCCGTTCGCATCGTGGATGAGGCTATCCAGGCTAACCGTCAGCGAAGCCGTTTGTGAAGAGTCCTTAGCATCGCGTTAACGCCACCACCGTCGCTCCCCATCCGCCTGCTTCCGCCGGCGCGTCTTTGAAAGACAGAACGCGGGGATGTTTTTCTAAGATCGAGCGGACGATCTCCCGCTGCACGCCCTTGCCGCGGCCGTGGATGATGCGGACCTCGAAAATACCCGCGTGAATACACTGCTCGAGATATTCCTCCACGACGCTGGGAATTTCTTTGGGAGCAAAAGCGTGGAGGTCGATCGAGTCTTCGATGGGGACGACGACTGGATCGCTGAAGGGTGAATCGGGATTGTCGCTATTCGGAGACTCTTGTGGCTGCTTTCGTCGCGGGCTCATCTGCTGAACGCGACATCGAGAAGAAAATGCCGCACGTTATCCTTCGCCTTCGCGAAAGGCTACTTCGCGCGTCTTGCTGAATGCGGGGATGAGCACGCTGCACATCGCCACGACGGCCAACGCCAGCAGGGTCGCGCTGATGGGTCGCTGCACGAAGACCCATGGGTTGCCGCGCGAGAGCAACATCGCGCGGCGCAGGTACTCTTCCATCAACGGGCCGAGAATAAAGGCGAGCAGCATGGGCGCCGCTTCGCAGCCGAGTTTCGAAAACAGGTAACCCAGCGCGCCGAATAGAGCCATGAAATAGACGTCGACTTGCGTGTTCTTCAGGCTGAAGACGCCGATGGCGCAAAAAACCAAGATGCCCGGGAACAACAGTTGGTACGGAATCATGATCATGCGGACCCACATGCCGATCAGCGGGTAATTGAGAATGATCAGCAT
>JBGPGE010000116.1:0-13719 GCA_041483675.1 Binatia bacterium | reverse complement strand
TTGACCGCGAGTTTTCCCTGCGCGACCAATCTCAGAGTCTGTTCGAGCTTCTTCGCCCCTCCCATGATCGCGTCATTTTCGAGAAAGCCCGTTCCCACCACCGGCACGTAGCCGCCGTTGGGCACGTGGTCGCCGCGCAGATGCTGCGCCATCGCGTGACAGCCGGAGACGCCGTGATAGACGTTGACGGTGTCGAGGATGCCGCTGGTGGTGAGGATCGTTCCGATGAAGGCGCCGGGCTGAAACTGATCCCGCATTTTGGTTTCGGCGGCGGTCGAGACAACGTCCATCATGTCGAGGCGGCCTCCTTCCTATGCGCGAACTGGAATTCAAAAGGCGTCGAGGACCAGACGCGGCCGTAGAAAGTGGGTTTGGATTTGCGCCGCGCGGCCTTGACGGACTCGATGATGCCGCGGTAGGTGGCTGCGGTGCCGGCGTAACCCACGCCGAGGAAAGAGGATCCCTTGACCCGCTTCATTTGCGACGACGTCGTATAACGCGGGACGTTGCACGGATCGAAGCTGCCGCTCTTGGCGTAGGGAAAGACATCGTCGTAGATATAGAGGCATTGATCCTCGTTCACTCCGAGATCGGCCATCACGTCCTCCACGTTCACCGGCTGGTGGTAGGGATAGGGGCCGATCAGCACCGGAGGATTCATCCCCTCGACTTCGTTGACGGCGATAAGATCGTCGATCTGCGATTTGAATTCCATCGGATGGAGCGAGTAGACATAGGGCTGCATGCCGAGCTCCTCGCCCAGCCGCGCGTAGGCGAGCATCTCGCCGTACTTCGCCTGGGAATTCCGCGAGCATTCGACGAGCAGGACTTTCCCCTCGACTAACTTTTTCGTCTCTTCGAACAGCGACAGCAGCTTTTCCTCCTCCGCCTTGGTGAACCGCTCCGCCTCTTCCTCCCGACCCATGAACGTCGCCAGGTCCATGACCCAATCCTTCGTTCCTTGAAGGCCCATCGGCAACTGGCGCTTCAACCACGGCGTACCGAACTGCTCCTCCATCGCCCGGGCGACGGGATATCCCCACATCGCGGTGTGAATCGTGTTGACGCGCGCCTCGGGCGTGGTCCGCAGGTAGTCGTAATCGCCGGCGTTCATGATCCGGTGGACTTTCAGCCCGAGCCCTTCGATCAGGTGCGCGTAGGCTTCGGTGTTGCCGCCGTGTTTTCGCCCCTCGGCCTCGGTGAACCGGGTGTCGTAATAGACGCCCAGAACATTCACCCCTTGCTGGTCGATATCCTTCGGCGGGTCCATCAGCGCGGCGACGAGCGGCCCCATCGCCTCCACCGCCTTGCCGCACTGCACTCCGGCAAACCCCGGGCTTGGGGTATAGACCACCTTGGCGTTGACTTCCGCGCTCAGGTTGGCGATGACCGCGTCCACGTCGTCGTGGATCATGTACGAGGCGCAGGTGTCGGTAACGATGATGAGCCTGGGACGATAGTCGTGATCCACTCGCTTCAACGTGTCGGCCAGGATGTCCGTCCCGCCCATGATGACGGCGTTTTCATCCATGTTGGTGCAAGGGGAGTGGGCAAAGGGAAGAGCGGAATGGAGCGAATAGTGGGTCTGCTTGAAGTTCTTTACCGCCGCGGTGCAGGAGAGCGGCCCATGCGTGACCACGACCACGTCGTGGAAGAATTGCTGGAAGTAGGTCGTGGTCCACAAGTATCTGCACCAGACGCCTTCGTAGCCTGGACAGAGCTCATTGAACTCCGCCGTATCGATCTCCGGCAACGACTCAAACGCCTCTTTAAGCGGCAGCCACCGATAACCTTGAGCTTCGAGTTTTGACATGGTGAACGCGGAAGGTCGCAAGAAATATGCCACGACTCCAAGGTGGAGTTATGGGGGCAGCGCGCAACCAAACAACTTTTAGAGGAAAGGCGAGAGCGAAAACGTGGAGCGGAAAACGGGTCTCGCTTCTTAAATCTAGAAAAAAAAGGTTCGCAAATTCCCGTTTGTTGGAAAGGTTATCTTCCCAATTCTTTCAAAGCCTCCTCGCCTACGGACCAATCTACAACCTGATCGGCGGTCACGGTCAAGGGGATGAGGCCGTCTTTCTTTTCCAACGCGAGCAGACCCTCGACGCCATCGACGGGCAGCCTCCCATCCTTGCTGAAGGCGTCGATCACGACCTCGTACGACTCGCGGGCGGTCTGGCTGTCCATGGAAAAGCGCTTGCGGATCAGCTCGAAGGTGTCGGCGGGGTTGGCGTGGAGATACCGTAAGGCTTCGATCTCAGCTTTAAGAACCCGTTTGACCTGCGCCCGGCTTTGGCTGATTTTCCGCACGGTCGCTGAGAGGCCGACGAACGGAATCGATACGATCTGCGAGGTATGGGCCAGCAGCGGAAACCCTTCGCGCTTGAGCACGACCGAGAAGGGCGGCGCCACCATCACCGCGTCCACGCGGCCGATCTTGAGCGCCTCGAACATGAGCTTTTCGTCGCCGATCGCTATGATCTTCACCTCCTTGTCGGGATTCAGGCCGAAATGCTGGAGCACCAGACGGGTGCTGATGTAGTTGGTCCCGCCGATCGCGGTCACGCCGATGGACCCGCCTTTCAACTCTTTAACGCTCTTGAACTTCGCGTGGGCGGCGAGACTGAAAAAGGGCGCGCGGATGCTGGTGGAGATGGCGCGGATGGGCGCGCCCTTGGCGGCGGCGCGAATCGCCGAACCCAACACCTCGGCGTAGTCGGCGTCGCCGCTCAGCAGCGCGGCGATCGCCACCGCCGGACGGACCTGAACCAGGTCGGCGTCCAGTCCTTGCTTGGCGTAAAAGCCGCGATCCTTGGCGACGAAAGTCGGCAGGAACGCGAGCGAGTTTGTGGCATAGGTGATGCGGACTTTCTCACCCGCCGGCCCCTCCTGCCCGTTCGAAGCGCGTGGCATGACCAGTATCAGGACTGAAAGCGCTACCGAGACCAGAATTTCTCGTCTCAATGTCATCGTCGTTCTCCTTTTGCCGACAAGTTCTAGTGTCCTCTGCCAGAAGCCCAGTGAAAAGATCCCGGTACCGCCAGCGTCATTCCCGTACAAGCGGCATCCAAAACCCCCACTGAATCTCCCCCTTGCTAAGGGGGAGACAAAGAGGGGGTGCCGACTCGGCCGGAATGACGGTCGGAAGTAGATGACGCATCTCTGAGATATTACCGCGCCGCTTGCTTGAAGCTCTTAAGCGCCTCCTCGCGCAACTGCATCCACACCTCGCCGACCAGCCGGCCGAACTTTTCGGTCGGGATCACCGCGGAGGTTCGCGGCCGCTCGAGATCGATATCGATCACCGTTTTGACCTTCCCCGGCCGCGCGGTCATGATGACCACCCGGTCCGACAACTGCACGGCTTCATTGATATTGTGCGTGACGAACAAAATCGTCTGGCCGATCTCCTGCCGGATGCGCAGCAGCTCCTCGCCCAAGATGATCCTTGTCTGCTCGTCGAGCGCGCCGAAGGGCTCGTCCATCAGCAGGATCTCCGGTTCCATCACCAGCGCCCGCGCGATCGCCACCCGCTGCTTCATCCCGCCGGAGAGTTGATCGGGATAGCGGTTCTCGAATCCGCCAAGCCCCATCAGCTCGACCATCTCCAGCGCTTTCCTCCGCCGTTCGTCCTGCGGGACTCCCTGCATTTGCAGGCCGAACTCCATGTTCTCCAACGCCGTGCGCCATGGGAAAATCGACTCCTGCTGAAAGATGATGCCGATCGAGGAGTGGCCGTTGTTGACGGCCACTCCTTGGATGAACACCTCTCCGGAGCTCCTGGGGACCAGGCCGGCGATCAGTTCGAGCAGCGTCGACTTGCCGCAGCCGCTGGGGCCGATGATGGAGACGAACTCGTGGCGGTAAACTTCAAAGCCCACGTTGTCGATCGCGGTGAAGTCCGAATATTCCTTGGAGAGATTTCGGACTTCGAGAATGGGAGTCCCGTTTTTCATCTGGCGCTCTCGTGAGCGAAGCCGCGGCAGCGCATAAGCAGCAGGGTCATCGCGACGTTGACGGCGGCGGCGAAAAGAAACGTCAGCAGGATGCCGGCGTACATTTCGGGAATCCTGAAATGGTTGAACGACTCCATGATGACGAAGCCGAGGCCGGCGTTGGAAACTTTAAGCTCTCCAAGGATCGCCGCCACCAGGGAGACGCCGATCCCCAGCCGCGCGCCGCCGGCGACCGGCAGAAGCATCGACGGGAGGTAAATTTGCGCGAAGGTCTGGAGGCGGGAGGCGCCCACGGACCGGGCGACTTTGAGAAACACGCGATTGACACCGGCCGCCGCGATCGTCGTATTGACCACCAGGGGGAAAAAGCCGGACACCGCGGCCATCGCCATTTTGGATTCAAGCTTGGCGCCAAGCAGCATGAGAAAGATCGGATAGAGGATGATTTTGGGCGTGGCCGCGAAATAGAGCAGCGGCGGCTCAAAGACTCGCCTCAGAAACGGTTGAGTCCCGAGCAGGAGGCCGAGGGCGATGCCGAACAGCGCGGCAAAGACAAACCCGACCGAGGCTTCGTGAACCGTGACGAGCAGGTGCGGGAATATAACTCCACTCGACGCCAGAACCCACGCCGCGCGCAGGATCTCCCCGATGCCGGGAAGAATCCCGGCGAACAACAGCCCGCTCTCCGCGACCGCTTCCCAAACGGCCGCGAAAACCAGCACCGTCACGGTCTGAATCAACAACGGCTTCATGAAGTAAACAACCGCGATTCCGCCCGTCCCAGCAAATGAATAAAGATCATGGAGAGAACGATCGCGCCCGCCACGCCGAGGTAAAGCTCCTCGGTGTTGAACCAGAAATATCCCTTGGAAGCGAGCCTCCCGATCCCGCCGATCTCCACCAAAAACTCGACCGCGATCACGGAGATAAGAATGTAGGTCACGCCCAGTTTCAAGCCGCTGAGGATCATCGGCGCCGCCGCCGGAAAAAGAATGTGACGAATGATCTGCCGCTCTTTGAGCCGCATGCCGGTTCCCACCTTGAGGTAGATCGGATTGACGTCCCTGAGCCCGTGGTGCGTGTTGAGCGCGATCGGAATCATGCCGGAGAGAAAACCCATCGCGATAATGGCGCCCAGTCCCCGGCCGAAGACCACGAGGAAGATGGGATAGAGAAGAATCCAGGGCGAGGCGAACAGCGCGCTCAGCAGTTCGTCGTAGGCCCGCCCGAACAACGGGAATCTCCACAGGGCGTAGCCCACGGGCAAGCCGACCGTCGTCGCAAGGAGAAACGCCGCGCCGACGGAAAAAAGAGTCGTTGCAAAGAGTGCCGGAAGCTCGCCGGAGAGGATTTTTTCCCAGGCCGTGGCCGCAATGAGAGAAGGCGCAGTGACAAAGATCCGGTTGACCCAGTCGAGCCGGACGACCCCTTCGAGGGCCGCCAGGAGCGCGGCGATGAAAATCCATCTCGCCGCGGCCTCTCTTCCGCGCCGGATCGCCAAGGCGGCTCACTCCGCGACGATGAGCTTCTTAAGCTCAGCCGCGGTCGGGGCCTTGTCGATCATTTTCAACTTCAAGGCGAGATCGACGGAAAAATCGACCCGGCTCACCGGGGACAGAGCGAGCGCTTCCTTGGGGAAGAACTTGAATCCGGCTTCGGCCAGCGCCGGCGCGACCTGATTGAGCTCGGCGAAGAGCGCCACCGTCTCCTTCGGATTGTCGTACATCCAGTCGATGGTTTTTTTGATCGCGCTCAAGTAAGCCTTCACGAGCTGCTGTTGTTTTTCGTAGAAATCGGCGTTGACGAAGTTGACGCGCGTGGTCACGCCTCTCACACCCTCCAGCTCCGAGCCCCGGAACACGATCCGCACTTCGCCCTTCTCCACTTTGTCGAGAAAAGTGGGAGGAGAGGCCCAGCCCGCTTCGATCTGTTTCGTCATCAGGGCCGTGTAGGAATCGGGCGGAGCGCCGACCGGAACGAGATTCGGCTTGATCTTGAACTGTTCCGCCGCAAGCTGGAGCACCATGTGAGTCGAGGAGCCGGGCCGGCTGAAGCCGATCGACTTGCCATCGAGGTCGCGGAGCGTCTTGTAGGGCGAGTCCCCGCGCACCAGCCAGAAAAGATCGGGGGAGCCGGTCATCTCGGCGGAGATGATTCTGATGGCGGAGCCTTTCAGAAAAGCGGTGATGACGGACTCGGTTCCCGTGGCGAGCCCGATGTCGGCGCTCCCGGAAGTCACGACCCTCACGGTCTCCGCCCCGCCGCTGGACCAGAAGATCTCCGCTTTGATCCCGGCATCTTTCAGAAATCCCTTCTTATCCGCCACCCACGTCGGCATGGTCGTGTCGAACAGCCCTTTCTGGGGAATCGCGATCCTCAGGGTTTGGAGCTGTGCGCGCGTAATCCCCGGCAAAAATAACAGCGCGATGACGGGGACAAAACCGAAGATCGCTCGAAAACGTTTTCTGGTGGCCATGGGCTTACCTCCTCTTTCAAATCTTGGCAGGGCGTTAGAGACGCCTTGTCTTGCGTGAGCCCGCCTGGGAGTCTCTCGTAGGGCCTGTCCTGAGCGCAGTCGAAGGGCCGATGCGTGGGACGAGGAGATGCAAGCGTAACTCACAGCTACTCTCAGCCCCGGGCGGCAGCGTAACAACGACGTATCGCATCGGCCCGGAGAGAGATTTCCAGGCGGGCGGTGGTCCGTTGTCTGTCGTCCTGCGGCTGTGTCGCGCCGGCCTGCTACATCGCGGCATTCACCGCCTTGGTTTGAACGTAACTAAGTAACTCCTCCACCGACTCCTCCCGCCCGATACCGCTCTGCTTGAAGCCGCCGAACGGGACGCCGAGAAAATGGCGGCTGGAGCCGTTGATCCAGATGTAACCCGCTTCGAGCCGCTCCGCCGTCCGATAGGCCAACTGAAGATCGCGGCTCCAGATGCTCGCGGTGAGACCGTAATCCACCTGATTCGCCTGCTCAATAACGTCGTCGTAATCTTCCCAGGAAAATACCGACAGCACCGGCCCGAAGATCTCCTCGCGTGCGATGCGCATCGACATATCGACGCCGTCGAAGATCGTCGGCTTCACGAAATAGCCCTTGGCAAAAGTCGCGCCCTCCGGGCGGCCGCCGCCGGCCACCAGCTTTGCGCCATCTTGCTTGCCCAGATCGATGTAGCGGAAGGTCTTGTCGTACTGATCTTTGGAGACAAGGCAGCCCATCTCCGTCGCGGGGTCGAGAGGCTGGCCGATCTTGATCCGCCCCGCCCGCTCGATCAGCCGCCGGAGAAACTCATCGTGAATTGTTTTGTGAAGAAAGAGGCGCGAGGTCGAGCCGCAGGATTGTCCCTGGCACCAGTGGAAGTTCATCCCCACCACCGCCGACTCGACCGCCTTGTCCAGCTCCACGTCGGGAAACACGATCATCGGATTTTTGCCGCCCAGCTCGAGCGTGATCTGCTTGATCCCGCCCTCGGCGGAGAGCTTCATGACGGCGCGCCCGGTATCCACGCCGCCGGTCAACGCGATGCGCTTGATTTGAGGATGCTTCACCAGCGCCGCGCCGGTGAGCGGGCCGTCGCCGGTCACGATGTTGATCACGCCGGGAGGAAAAATCTCCCGTATGTATTTTCCCATCTCCAGAGCCGAGAGCGGCGTCTGCTCGGCGGGCTTGAGGATCAGAGTATTGCCCGCCACCAGCGGCGCGGCGATCTTGCAGGCGGCGAAGAAGATCGGGTGGTTGAAAGGGACGATCCGCGCCACGACTCCAAACGGCTCCTGAAAAACCATGTGGAGCATGCCCTCTTTTCCTGGGAGGATCTGCCCCTTGAGCTCGCCGGCCAGCCCCGCGAAATAATCCATGATCGAGGCCGCCATCAGGACGTCGCCCTTCATCGCCGTTACGGGATTGCCGGAGTCGATTGCGTCGAGCAGCGCGAAATCCTCGGCGTGTTCTCTCAACGCGCGAGCCAGGGCCGAGACTTTCTGCCCTCTTTCGAACGGATCGAGCCTGCGCCAGGCCGAAAAAGCGGCAGCGGCCGCCTGCGCGGCCGACTCGACGTCCTCTTCGCCGGCCAGCGCCGCGTCGCAGAGCTTCTCTTCCGTGGCGGGGTCGTGCGTCGGAAACGACCGGCCAGATCGCGCGGGCGTCCAACCGCCGCCGATCAGCATCCGTTCTTTGCCAACGAGGAGCGCCAGGATCTTCTTGCCGTAATCCCCCATAGCCGCCTCCTTTTATGATGATCGTTGTAGGTTTGCAAGCTTGTGCAAGTTGAATGCCAAGGGTTCCAGCCGAGTTTTTCTGAACGCGAAGATCACCGCGCAAGCCGGGCTGAATGATCGATGCCGGCGTTTTCTTAAATGTCGGAAAAGCTCGCGCTCGATTCTCAAAGGTTGGATGGCGCCGGTTGCACTCTGCGCCTCTTCCCTCACAGGAGTTCACAGCTTTCCGGGGCGTGGCCCATTTATTGCTTCTCTACGTTTCGATTTTCCAACCAGTTGGATCGTCGATATGGAGGGCTTAAGAAGCTTCATCGAAGCCTATGAACGTTCCTTTCCCGGGGACGTCGTCCACATCAAGGAAAAAATCGACGCCCGATACGAGATCACAGCGCTGATCCAGCAGATAGAGAAGGCTAACAAGTTTCCCATCCTCGTCTTCGACCGGGTCTGCAGCAACGGGCGAAAGTTCGATTTCAAACTGGCGACGCTGATCCACTCCAGCAGAAAACGGATCGCGTTTCTATTGAACACCTCGCCCGAGCAGATCGGCAACGCCTATAACGAGCGGCTGCAAAAAAGATTCCCGCCGGAAGTGATTCCCAGAAAAGCGGCGCCGGTCAAACAGGTGGTCCGGCGCGGCGTCGAGGCGGACGTGACGGCCTTTCCCGCGCCGATCCACCACGAAATGGACCCGGGGCCTTACATTACCGGAGGCTTTCTCACCTGCTACGATCCCGACACGGGAATCGAGAATTCCGCGATTCATCGGGGATGGATCAAGGAAAAAAACGAAGTCCGGGTCTATCTCACGCCCGCGACGCACAACGCGATCATCCTGGCCAAGCACGAGCAGCGCGGTGAGGACATGAGAGCGGCCTTCTGGATCGGCCATCATCCGCTCGTCGTGCTTGGCTGCGAGGCGGCGATTCCTTTCGGCGACAGCCACTACGCCACGGCCGGCGGCTTTCTGGGAAAGCCGCTGCGCGTCACTCCGTCGGAGACGCTGGGGGAAGATTTTCTGGTGCCGGCGGACGCCGAGGTGGTGATCGAAGGCATCATCCCTCACGGGCAGAGGCGGCCGGAAGGGCCTTTCGGAGAGTACACCCGTTACTCGGGGCCGCAAAAGTGGAATCCCTTCATCAAGGTCACGGCCGTCACGCACCGCAAGGACGCTTATTGGGAGAGCGTCCCGGTGGGCCATGCTCACTGGGTCTCCTCGGTCGCGCGGGAAGGGATGGCCTTCGAGGCGATCCGGCGGGTCGTTCCCACGGTGCGGACCGTCTACGTCCCGATGTCGGGTTGCGGCGTCTTTCATCTCTACATCCAAATTCAGAACGCGGTGGAGGGCTCGGCCCGAGCCGCGCTGGTGACGGGACTTTTGTCCCACTACCTCGTCAAGCATGCGTTTGTCTTCGACGAGGACGTCGACATCTTCGATGAACGGGAAGTCCTGCACGCGTTGGCGACGCGCTTTCGGGGAGACAAGGACCTGATCGTCATCCCCGGCATCACCGGTCCGGCGCTCGACCCGAGCGCGGAAGGCATTCTTACAACCAAGGTCGGCTTCGATTGCACCAAGCCGTTCGGCGAGCCGTTTGCGAGAACTCTCTCGATCCCCGACGAGGTGCGGAAGAGCCCGAAGCTGCAAGAGATCCTCGGCTCGCTGCCGTGGAAGGAGATGCCCGAAGAGAGCGGATAAAGAAATTCGCGGAGCAAGAAGATCATGGCTCAAGTTATTTACGTTCCGTGCCCTGAGTGCCGACGGGAGTTTTACGTCGGCCCGGAGTTCTTCTCCATTCCCGACTCTTACTGCCACTGTCCCTACTGCGGCGCGGAGTTTTCGGTGTACAAGATGCCTGAAGATAGCAGGAAGCCGGGTGTCGGGGTTCAGAAAAAGCGCCTGAGAACCGGCGCTTGATCGCTGAAAGCGGAGGTCTTATGCCGTACCAAGATTTGAGAGCATTTTTGACTCGCCTGGAAAAAGAGGGAGAGGTTCATCGCATCGAGGCCGAGGTCGATCTCAAGTACGAAGTCGGCGCGGTTTGCCGGCTGGCCCTCGACCGGGGAGGAGTGGAGAAAAATAAGGCGCTTTACTTCTCCCGGCCCAAGGGCCATTCGCACCCGATCGTAGTGAATCTGTTGGCGACGTTGAAACGATTCTGCCTCGCGCTCGAGTGCGAGCCGGACAACGTCCACCGGGAGTGGCTCCGCCGGACGCAAAAGCCGATCGAGCCGAGGATCGTCAAGGACGCGCCGTGCAAGGAAGTGGTCAACGTCGGGCGCGACGTGAATCTATTTAAGCTTCCCATCCCGCTGTGGAACGAGCGGGACGGCGGCCCTTACATCACCTTTCCCTGCCACATCAGCAAAGATCCGGAGACCGGCGAGCGCAACGCCGGCATGTATCGCGCCATGGTTCACGACGAGCGGACCCTGGGAATCCTGGCCGCCCCTTACAGACACATCCGCCATCACTTCGACAAGGCGCACGCCCAGGGCAAGCCGCTCCCCATAGCCATCGCGGTGGGTCTCGATCCGGTCATCTATGCCGCAGCCATCGCTCCGTTTCCATTCGGCACCGACGAATTCGCCATGGCCGGCGCCCTGCGCGGCGCGCCCGTGGAGATGGTCGCCTGCGAGACCATACCCGTGGAAGTACCGGCCGCCGCCGAGGTGGTGATCGAGGGAGAGATTCCGCCCGGCGTCACGCGCGACGAAGGGCCGTTCGGCGAATTCACCGGCTACTACGGCGATCGCGGCCCGCGGCCGGTGATTCAGATCAAGGCGATCACGCACCGCAAGGATTTTATTTTTCAGGAGAGCTACGAGGGGTTGCCGCATCACGAAACCTGCATCGTGTCGGGCGTCACCAACGAAGCCGAAGTCATCCGCCAGTGCCCGCTGCCGGGCATCAAGAGCGTCCACTTCACCTCAGGCGGCGGAGGATATCTGCATGCGGTCGTCTCGGTAAAAAAGGCCTACGACGGTTACGGCAAGATGGTGGGGCTGTCTGTTTTGGGAACGACCGCGGGACGGACCGTCAAGATGGTTACCGTGGTCGACGACGACATCGATCCGCGCGATCTCGGCCAGGTGGACTGGGCGGTGACGACCCGCGTGCGCGCCGACCGCGACGTGGAGATCATCAAAGATGTTTCCGCCAACGTGCTCGATCCCACCATGACCCCGGCGGAGAAGAGAAGCGCCTCGAGAACAGATAAGATCATCATCGACGCCACCAAGCCGCTGTTGGAGCCGCTGCAGCCCGAATGCCGGCCCAACCCCGTGGTGATGCGGGAGGTGTTGGAGAACCGGGCCAAATACGGCTTTTAGCGATTGATCCGGCGTGGTATAAAGCCTTCGCCTTGAGGCACAACTCGGTCGTCATTCTGAGGCACAGTCGAAGAATCCCGGTGGAGTAGAGGAATTATGGCGAAATCTTTTCCTGCCTTTTTTATTGCCGTCCTTCTGTCGCTCATCCCGCTCGCTCCAAGCGCGCACGGCCAACCGATCGCCCTGGGCTACAGCGGCTCCGGCATCAGCTCGGATTTGCGCCGGGTGATCGAGAAGCAGAGACTCTGGGAGAAGCACGGGCTGAACGTGCGGTCCGTTTATTTTCTCAGCGGCGGCGTCCTGACACGCGCCATGGCCGCCGGCGATATTACGCTCTCCGACTCCGATATTCCCGCGATGCTCGGCCTCGGCGTCTCCGGTCTCCTCGACGTGAAAGTCATCGCGGTTACGATCAACCGGCTCGAACACTACCTGGTCGTGCGCAAGCCGATCATGAAGCCGGAGGAGCTGAGAGAGAAACGGGTGGCGGTAAGCGGCATCGGATCGGCTTCCGATATCACGACGCGCATGGTCCTTCGCTTCTGGAAGCTCAACCCGGAGAAAGACCTGACGATCCTTTCCGCCGGCAATACTCCTTCCCGCATCGCCGCGCTCACGGTCGGCCACGTGGATGCGGGTCTGGTGAGTCCGGATCATCTGGATAAAGTCCTGGCGACCGGTTGTTGCCGGGTGCTCGCGGATCTGTCGGAGCTGCCGATGGACTACGCCCGCTTCGGCATTGTGGTGCCGACATCGCTGCTGAAAACAAAAAGAGAGACTGCGCGCAACGTGCTCAAGGCTTACGTGGAAGGCATCTATGTCTTCAAGCGCCGGCCGGATCTTGTAATGGAGATCTTCAAAGAGGAAGGGATCAAAGATCCGCAGGTCGCCAAGGCGATCTACGGGCGGCTGTCGGCCTCGCTGCGCGAGAATCCGTTCCCGGAAGTGAAGGGAGTCCAGGCGGCCCTGGAATCCCTGCCGAACCCCAAAGCGCGCGGCGTCAAGGCCGAAGATATCATGGATACGAGCCTGCTCGACGAGCTGAAAAGCAGCGGCTTTATCGACCGGCTTTACGGGCGGTGAGGGATGAGAGTAGCGCGTTAACGCCTATGCCGCGGCAACCCGCCGGACTTTGATTTTGCTCCCGTGTTTCTCAACCTGTGCGAGGTCATAGGCCATCTGCGTACCGAGCCGGACCTCGGGACTACTCCCAAAGGCTTTGGAAAGCCGAACGGCCATCTCCGGAGAGATCCCGGCCTTTAAGTTTGACAAACTCTGCCTTGTCGCCTACGCTCACGCCGAACATGCGACATTTTTTTATTCTATTGGCTTGCCTCGCGCTCGCCGGTTGTTACGAAATTAGCTGGGAGATCGTCAGCGCGCTCTCGGAAGGAACGGAAGTATGAGGAAACTGATAGCGCTTTTGTCGTTGGTAATCTCCCTGGCGAGTCTGCCGGCGAATAGCGTCGCCGCCCAGCAGCGAGTGGCGGTGAGCTACCCCGGCATAGCCGGCTACAATATTCCATTCTGGGTGGCGCTGGACACCGGTGAATTCAAGAAAGTCGGGTTGGATATCGATCCCGTGCTGATTTCAGGCGGCTCAAAGAGTATGCAGGCGCTATTGTCCGGCGGGCTCGACTTCGCGCACGTCAGCGGCGGAGTTTCGGTGCAGGCGGCTTTGAGCGCGGCGGATGTCACGATCATTGCGACCGCCGCCAATTCCATGTCGGCCGGCGTCATCGCGGCCAAAGAGATAAAATCATATCAGGACCTCAGGGGTAAAAAAGTCGGCATCGCCAGCTTCGGGGGCAATAACGACATCGGCTTTCGCTTTGCTTTCAAAAAGAACGGCCTCAATGCCGACAAGGACGTGACCTTCTTGCAGCTGGGCGGGGAGAGAAACCGGCTGACCGCCCTGGAGCGCGGCGTAATCGCCGCGACCATCATGTCGCCGCCGGGGTTGTTTGTCGCCGAAGCCCAGGGATACACCCGGCTGGGCGATTTGAATACCATGGGCATGCGCTATCCCGAGCTCTCGGTCGTCGCGCGCAAGCGCGACTTGAAGGATCGCCGCGACCTTGTACGGCGATATTTGCGCGCCTATGTGGACGGCGTGCGGGTCATGAAAACCAACCGGGATGTCGCCGTGCGCGTGATCGAAAAGTATATTCACGTCGGCTCGAAGGCCGAAGCGCTCAAGACCTACGATTAC
>JBGPGE010000115.1:0-13727 GCA_041483675.1 Binatia bacterium | reverse complement strand
GTACGTCATTAAGAAAATTTTCCACATGCATTACTGCATTTGGCGCGGTCAAGTGGAGGCATGCCATCTGGGCTGATCTCCAGCCTCGGATGCGTGATGGAGAATTCTTGTAGAACCATGTTAGCCAGCATTTTAGCGTGAGCGGTTCCGGAAGAATGCGGACAAATCGCGCAACAATTTCCGGGAAGCCCCAGAGGAAGACATGGTCTGATAATCGCGCAACATATCGCAACAGGTGTGTGATGTACTCATCGTAATCATCGCGAACACCCCCGACTCCCTTGTTGTACCATGGATCAAGAACGCAGCAGTGCGCGTGGAATCCGAGAGTTTTGAGAAGCCGCGATGATGCTTCGATGTCCATTGGTGGCAAGATCACTGCGCCATTCTTCCCCAATTCAGCGACAATGGTATCGCGTACATCATTAAGGTTGGGATGTGACCTGCTATTGTGTTTTTTCATTTGTGCTTGATCTCGCCCTTGTCGTCCATGACGTACCCAAAGTACTCCAACAAGAATTTGAACACAACTTCCTTCTCTGGACGTGTGGCGAATTGAACAATCGCATAGGTGTTCATCTTCCCACTTGTTGAGTCCCAGTAGTTCTTCTTTGTGACTTGATGCCGACCACACAGGGTTTGCCATTGCTGAGGATCTAAAGGATCTGCATTGGGGTTCAATGAGTGTGGGTTCTTGTGATCGGGTGTCAATTTGACGCGACCGCCACCAACGGGGTCGACATCTCCTTCATGCAAACCGCATACCTGGCTTCCTTCTGCCCACTCACAGCGGTATTGCGCTCGTTTGAGAATGGCCGTCCATGTCTTATTGTTTGGCCTAGTTCTTTTTCCGGCTTTCTCTCGCTTTGTGGCATTCGGCATCAAGTACTCTTGAACCTTCAGGTCGCCGCGATTACGCCAAGACAAGATTGTGTATCCGTCATCTGTTCGGAGTTCGGATAGACGTTGATGCCAGTTCTCTGGTTCCTTCTTGGTACTGGGGTCTCGGGCAGCGCGTTGAATTAGCTCACGGTCGAGAACTTTGCCCAGATTGCGAAGGAAGAGGGCTTCAATCCTCTTCTTGACGCTTTTCTGCCTGTAGGGGCCTTTGAACTCACCGTAGACTTTACTGCGGGCTATTCATTTCCCTTCTTATGGCGAACGTTCCGGTTCAGCGGCGGCGGAACGCCGTTCGCTGCAACTGGTCGTTCAAGTAAGCCGCTGCGCGGCAGATTTTCTCCCACCTGATTCTTTCTAACCGATCCCCACCGTTTTTACGATACCATAGCTCTCCTAAATTCCCATTCAAGAAAGGAGAGTGTTTATGATGAACGATTGGTATCAGAGCATGGTCGATACCTTGCAACTCAACGGAAAGGGGGAACGGACTCAGCAGGCCTACACCCGCTCGGCCCTCTCTGCACCGTGCTAGCTACCGACCGGGAATTTACTCCACGCTTCCCAGAGTTTCTTAGAGACATCGGCGTATCGCGCCGCAGACCCGGCTATCTCGGCATTGAACCAGTGGACGAATTCTTCGTGCACGATCCGCTGAACATCGTCAGCCGACTTTGCCTCGCGGAGTCGCGGCAAAATCGTACGCACTTCCACATCATATTCGTCCTCGGGCGCCCCGATCGCGATAAGTCGAATAGGATCCGCCTCCCGCATGAGCCGAGACACCTCCGTGTAGCGGGCGCCATACGCCGCCGTCAACGACACCTGCCTTTTCCGACGGCCTTCAGATATCACTGGTGGGACCCTGCGGAGCGTTTCTTGTCTTGTATCTTCACTTTGCGAGCCTCGCAATGTGCGAAACGAGCCGGGCGAGTCGACGTTCCAAGCCGCGGGGCACAAAGATGCCGTGGACGGTGCCCGATGTGAACAGAAGCCACTGTGCGATTCGCAGCGCAAGGGTGGATGCGCCTACGAGTTTCGCCCCACCAATATCGGAGGATTTCGGAGTGTAGTGCTCGAACTCATTGCGAACGTACTCATGAAGCCACTCGAGATCTCGCAACTCCGCGTCAGAAAGGGAAGCATACTGTGCCCCGTAGACCTTAACCATATAGCGCTCAGTCTGGATCATGGCCACCAAGTTGTAGAAGCTAAGAAGATGCTCGTCCAAAGCCGGGAGCGGTGTTAGGCCGGTTAGGTTTGCAGGCGGCGGGCACGGAGCAGGCGCTGAGAACCGCCAGGCCTTCTTGCAACCCGAAACCGCAACCCGATGGATCTCCTGCCAGGGCTGGTTGCCGTTCCGGTAGATCACGGCTTGATTCTTATTGCGCCGACCAACAATCGCCAGATTCGCGGTTCCGCGCAGTGCCTCAACCATTGCCCGCAGCAGAACAAGGTGGGCTTCGCGTGCGACACGAAAGAAACTCGGTCGTTTTTGGGACAGTTCGAAACCAATGTGATGGAGGCTGTTATCAAGAAGGGTCAGGTTGTTGACGCTTTCAACGTCCGGGACGCGTGTCTTGGATGCCATACGTCGCGTTTCAGCAAGCGGCCTTACGCTCGGCGTGAGCGGCCGGAGAACGACGGCGCGATTTCCCGTTCGGGGATGCGTGCACTGGTTAGGTGATCCTTTGTCGCAAAATCCCGACCATATTCTGCGCGGTTGTCCCGAATTGTGCACAACCGAGTACAAGGCGTGCCGCTACTTTCTGGTCCGATAAGGAATTCGGGTCGATCCGCTTAAACAGCATTCCGCACCACTGGTCAGGAGATGATTTTACATAATCTTCGATGGACTTACGTAGATGAATCTGCGCTTCATTTCGCGAGGCGTAGCCTAGCGACCGGATCACTTCTAGAGATGAGGTGTACGCATCCACTACTTTCTCAATCTCATCCTGGGAAACCACTTGAGCGACCACATGGGCCGCCGTTAGAACGATTATCATTTCCTTCAGGATCGTCTTTTCTAATTCAACCTTCCAGGTAGATCTGAATTTCTGAACGAGCGCGCCATACTTTGGACGTTTCGGAAATCCGAAATCCTGCCACGGATCATCCCGGAGAATTGTTTGAAAACACGTCGAAACTACCCCTGCAATAGCCTCTTTCATTTCTACACTCAGTTCACCCCTGTGCTGAAGCGGGGCGAGGGCAATGCGGCCAGGTGAAAACGCCGTCGGTTGATTCAGAGACTTAGTTCCAAAAATGGCTCTCGTTCCGGGTTCCATACAACGATGCCTTCAGACTTGGCAGCTCGGAGTAAACGTTTGTCGGACGCCACCAGAACAGGTTTAGAATCATCACCAAGAGCAACGTAGAATCCGGACGTCAACATAACAATGTGGAGAGCGTCAGAAAAGTCGATTTTGTACCGATCCAAGATCCTTTCGACCTCACGAAAATCTTTATCCTTGAGATTGACAGAGCCGTCGAGTTTGATGCGCCGTTGAACGTTGTTTTGGAGATCGAACAGCTTTCGGAAATAAACACTCTTTTGCCATCTTTCCCGGCGCCAACGTCGCTTGAGAACGCCGTAGGTCTCCGCTAAAGAAAGCCAAGTCGTGCGAATCACGGAAGGTGTTCGGCAGAGGCTTTGAATTTCCCTAGAACCTTTCTCCTGAATTACAAGTTTTGTGATCACGCTGGCGTCTAGGAAATATGGTCGCATACCGTCATTCAACTCCTTCGAGGACTGTCTAGCTTGTATGCCGGTCATCATTTCCCGGCTCTCAGAACTCCGACGGATGTGGCGATTCTCTCCGGTGTCCTAGAACCTATCAAGGTTCTCCGGGTGAATCTTCACCTCTACCTGCACATCTTCCATCAAATCCTCGTAGTCAGCAGTGCTATGGGTGTCCCAGAACGTCCAGAACTCTTCGAGCGAACGGAAGTTCTCTAGCAGGGGGTCACGTTGAAGGGCTTGCATCTTACTTGCCCTGCGCTGCTTGGGCCATTTTTTCTCGCAGCCGGAGGTTAAGTGGAATTTCACCGCTCAGGATGAGCGAGGTGTTTTGCGCGTCCGCTCCATCCTTTTGCTGTGCCGCTTCTTTGAGTCAGTCGAGGCATACAAGGATTCAGGAGCTATATCGACACCGTTCGGCCAAGCCAGCGTTCCCCCTTCGATGAAGAACTTTTTAAAGAGCTTCGGATTCTTGAGAGGTTCAAAGACGGGACCTTTGAACCACCGAGAAACATCGATGTGCTTCTCAGTTCCGTCATCAAAACAAGTTGAGACGATAAATCCGCTGACATAGCGTGCTCGGATCACCTGCGGCAGATAATTCATAACATTACTCCAAAGGTCTGTCATTCCCGCATGCTTTTAGCGGGAATCCAGGCGAAAATCGGACTGGACCCCCGATAAAAACATTCGGGGGTGACAACTTTGGGGAAAATTATCATAAAGTTTTTCGATACCCTCCAGCTTGCTGCGGGGTAGTTCATTTCGATTGAGTGGACGTTCCCTCTCGATGTTTTTCCAGTTTATCAAACCTAATTACCTCTTCCCCTTCCCATCTTCCGACGGTTTCACTTCGGTCAGCAGCTTGGCGACGATGTCGAGAGAGGATTGGCCGTCGGCCTGGGCCTTGAAGTTGGGGATGATGCGGTGGCGGAGGACGGCGGGGGCGAGCGCCTGAATGTCTTCGATCGAGACGGCGTAGCGGCCCTGTAGAATGGTCCTCGCCTTGGCGCCGAGGATGAGACACTGCGAGGCCCGCGGCCCCGCGCCCCATTCGACGTAATTTTTAACGAACTCCGGCGCGGCTGGATTTTGCGGGCGGGATTTCTGCGAGAGCGAGACGGCGTAGTCGACGACGAACGGCGAGGCGGGCACGCGGCGCACCAGCTCCTGATAGCGCAGGATGGCGGCGCCGTCCATGACCTTCTGCGGCTTGGGTTTGTTCACCGACGTCGTCTGCGTCACGATCTGAACCTCGTCCTCAAACGGCGGGTAGTGAATGCCGATATTCAGCATGAAGCGGTCGAGCTGCGCCTCGGGCAGCGGGTAGGTGCCTTCCTGCTCGATCGGATTCTGCGTCGCCAGGACGAAGAAGGGAAGCTCCAGCGGATAGGTGGCGCCGCCGGCCGTGACCTTGTACTCCTGCATCGACTGCAGCAGCGCCGCCTGCGTCTTCGGCGGCGTGCGGTTGATCTCATCGGCCAGCAGAATGTTGGTAAAAATCGGGCCGCGCATGAACTGGAATTGGCGTCTGCCGGGCGAGACGTTCTCTTGCAGGATGTCGGTGCCGGTGATGTCGGAGGGCATGAGGTCCGGCGTGAACTGAATGCGATTGAAATCGAGGTGGAGGATCTCCGCCAGCGTGCTGATAAGCAAAGTCTTCGCCAAACCGGGGACGCCGACGAGCAGGCAGTGGCCGTGCGCGAACAGCGCGATCAAAACTTCCTCGATCACCTCTTCCTGGCCAACGATCACCTTGTGGATCTCAGCCACCATCGCGTCCCGTTTGGCCGCGAACTCTTCGATCTCCTGAATTTCCTGGGCCTCCCGGTCTCTGATCTCTGTTGCTTCCATCGTGCTCTCTTTCTATCTCATTCTCCGGAGTCTTTCCAAGTTTGCCCTGGCGTTCTTCGCCTCAGCCTCATCGCCGAGAGCGGAATAAATATCATGCAACAGGCGGTAGATCTCGGGATTGAACGGATTGATCTGGATCGCCTCTTCGAGGGCGGCTTTACCCGCGGGAAAATTTTTCATCCCATGATAGAGCCGCCCCAACTGTACCAACGTGCCGCTGGAATCCGGATCAACCTCCAGCGCCCTTTGCAGATGGGGAAGCGCTTCCTGGTATTTTGTCTGCTGGATGAGCAGCCGCGCAAGCTTGTTGAGAATGATAGGGGAATGGGGACTTGCCTGCAAGGCGCGTTGGTATTCCTGAACGGCGGCCGCGCTTCTTCCTCGCTCCAGCATCTGGTCCGCCAGGTGGGTGCGGTTGCGCGCCACCACCGACTGGATCTCCTTCAACTCGACCGTCTCCTCATCGCCTTTCTGATTCTCTTTGACTTTGAATCTGCGCACGCGGGCGCCTTCGATCTCCTTAAACCCTTTGGCTTTGAGAAATCGCTTCCACTCGGTCTCAAAGGCGGCGAACGGCAGGCCGACGACCTTCTCGATCGCCTCCGGCGTCGGCTTGGATCGTAACTCGGACAGCAACTCGCGGACACCCGCTTCGCCTTTGCGCTGGACAAAAAAGTCGATCGCCGAGGCCGCCTCCGCGTAAGCCAGTTGGACCTGTTCCGGCGTCTCCAGATAGATCAGCGACGGCTCCATTTTTTTGAAACCAACGAATTTGTCTTTCTCCAAAGCCTGAGCCAACAGCGTCCGGTTGGCGGGGGAGAGATAGTCTTCGCGCATCTTGGCCGTCTCCGCCCGCCGCCAGAGCGTTTCATAAAAGCGCGCCATCCCCTCGTGCAGCCAGATCGGCGCTTTGTTGTCGCTCAGCGGGACGATCGCGTGGTGAAGATACTCATGGCTCAGCGAGTCGAGCCAGCGGTATCCCTGGAGGAGCACTCTCGGCGAGATCGTCATGATCTTGTTGAACTTGCAGATGCCGACCGCGCCGGTCTCTTCGATGTCTCTCAATGACAGGGTGGAAATCGCCTTGAACGACGCGGCATCCGGCGCGATTTCGACGCGGACTTTCGCTACGGGAAAGTAACCGAGCGCCCGGCCGATGGAGCGATAGCTCTTCTCCAGCGTGTCCAGCACGTAAGGCAGGAGGATGCCGTCCCGCTCTTCGTCGAGATAGACGATGAAGTGTTCGCTCTCGAAGCGCTTGAGTTTCTTCACCGTGTCGAGCGTTTGCTGGGCGAAGAGCCGTTGCCTCTGGCGCCCATCGTTTTTCGCGTCGATGCCGAGCGCCTGCTCGTACAGCTTGAGCGCCTCCTCGTACCGGCCCTGGTAGAAATTAACCCGCGCGCTCAAGTCGATCGCTTCGGCAGAGCGGGGATTTTCGCTGAGCAGCGCGGCGACGATCTCTTGGGCCTCGGCCAGGCGCCAGGCCTCGATGCGATCTTCGGCTTGTTGAACCCTCGGGTCGGCTTCCGCTGCCCGACACCACGAGGGTTGAAGGGTCAGAAGGGTTAGAAGCGATAAAGGGAGGAAAAATCTGGACATCAAAGAGGTGCTACTCGGTGAGATTTTTGAAATAGCTTTCGATCTGCTCCTTGAGCTGGCGCGGCACGCCTTGCTTGAGCGACTCCAGGATCTCCTCGCGGAAGCTGCGCGGCGCCCGGTTGTCCTCCTTGCCCGGCAGGCGGAATCTCTCCGTGTCGAGGCCGGTGACGCCCCCCTCTACGTCGAATTGCGGAAACTGCGGCATGCCGGGGAGCGGAATAAGCTCGCCTGAAGGGAGAAAGCGTCCCATGCGGAAGAGGCGGGAGACCGGCATGCGGCCGAGCTGCCCGCGCTGCGCCATCTGCTGCATGGCATTCTGCATCTGCTGCTGCGATTGGGAGAGGCGGTCGAGCGCTTGCCGCTCCGGTGGGACCGCACCCCTGGCATCGAGCTCTCCGAGACGGCCCTGCGCCTGTCCCATCGACGCGCCCGCCTCGCGGATGTTCCTCGTGATCTGCGGATCGAGGGCAGGGAATAGCTGAAACAGGGAGTCCAGCTTTTCGGACAGATCCTCGGTGCGCTCTTTAAGATTCTCCTCACGGCGGGAAAGCTCGCGCAGGTTCCGCTTGTCCTCATCGCGGAGCGCCGCCTGCGGCACCCGGAGGAGCGCGTCAAGATCGTTTTTAAGGCTCTTGAGGCTCGCCTGCCCCCGTTCGCTTTTCTGTTCCTGCTCGGGCGCGCGCTTTTTCTCCAGCTCTTTTTGGGCCATTCCGAGTATTTCCTCGAAACCGGAGAAGTTTTTCTTGAGCAGCCGCGAGATCATCTCCTTGACCAGGTTGTTGACCGTCGCTTCGTCAAGAAACTCCTCCCGCGGCCCCCGCCCCCCTCCGCTCTCCCGCTCCTCGTCGGGGAAAAGCTCCGCCAACTTGGACAGCTCGGCCTGAGCCTGGGCCAGATAGCGGTCGAGCTTCTCTTTCAGGGCCTGCTCCCGCTCGCCCTGGCGCTGCTTGTTGACGTCTTCGGTGTCCACAAGAAGCTCTTGCTGCTCCCGCGCGATCTGCTCAAGCTCGTTGGCCGAGCGCATCATCTCGCCCTGCATCCTCCCCATCGACGAGGACATCGCCGACTGCTGCGCGTTCTGGAGCGAGGCGACCATCGAGGCCATCTGGTTGAAAAGCTCCCGCGCCAACTGCATGGCCCCTTCGAAGTCGCCCTGCATCAGCTTTTTGCGGATCTCGTCGAGCGCCGAAAACATTTCATTGAAGTTGAGCCCGCGCAGCGCCTCGCTGTTCAAGAAGTCGTCCGGCAGGCGCGAGGCGAATTGGGAAAGCGCCTGCTGCATCGAGCTCAAGAGCTTGGCCAGCTCCGCGATCTGCTTCATAACGGCGTCGAGGTTTTTGTCTCCGCTTTTCAGCGCCTCGAGCGAGTCCATCAACCGCTCCTGGCTCTTCATCAGGTCGCGCGCCGCCGCGGCCAGCTCTTCGGCCTTGAGCCGTTTGCCGATCTCCTCCGAGAGTAAAGACATCCGCTCCAGCTCCGTCGAGATCTCGTCGCGGGCCTGCTCCTTGTCCTCAGCCGAGATCGCCTGCTCCTGTTTCTTTAGCAGCTCGTCTTTGGCGAAATTGAGATTGCGCTTGAGCGCCTCCAAATCCGACCAGGTGGCGAAATCCGCCAGCCGGTCCTTCTCGGTGCGCTGCATGATGTTTTCCACGCTCTTCAACGTCTCATCCAACTTTTGCTCGAAGCCCTTGTCCTGAGCGTTTTCCTGTTTGGCGGGATCTTTCGCCGTCGCGGCCGGCTTTTCCAAGTGGTCCGAGAGCAGATCCACCATGCGCCCGGACAGCTCGCGGATCATCTCCGCCACCTGCTTGTGCTCACCCTTGAGATTCTTGAGCCGCAGCCGGAGGGGGCGCGAGATGCCGAGCTTCGGCCCCGAGATCGTGTCGTTATCCAGAACTTCGATCTGGTAGACGGCCTCGTCTCCCTCGCGGAGGCCGAGTCTTCCCAGGTCCCAGCTGAATCGCTCCCGGGGAATCAGCTTCTTCACGCCGTCCAGCCGGATAGGGATTTTTTCCTGTTTGTCGCCGAGCTTGATCGTCAGGGCCGCCTCCTGGATGCCGAAGTCGTCGCGCGCGCTAAATTCCAGCGGCAACGTTTCATCTCCATTGACCTCGAGATCTTCGGCCGGCCGCAATAGTTCGATCGTGGGGAAGCTGTCGGGGCGCGCGCGGAGTTCGTAAGAGATCGGATTATTGCGGAAGCCGAGCGCGTCCTCGACCTGGATCTCGTACCTCTGGGACTCGAACAGGACCAGGCTCCCTTGCAGCGTCCGCCCGGCGGCGGTGGCGGCGGCATTGATTTTCAGCGGAAGCTCTCTCCCGTTTTGCAGGACGAGCTTGGCCTTCGCGATCTCTTTGGTGGACGACGCTTCCAAACGGATCGTCGAACCCTTGAGGCCTTCGACGTTTCCCCCTTGGAGGGTTTGCGCCGGCAGGCCGGTGTAGTGCGGCGGATAGACCGTGATCTTTACGTCTACGATCTCCGGCGGCTCGACGGCTTCGAGGAGATAGCCGGGAGAGGAAAAAACGCCGGCGACCGCGCGGTACCGGAAACTATTCTTGATATTCGGCAGCGTGATCGCGAATTTCCCCTGGCCGAGCGACTCCATGACGAGTCGCTCCTCCGGGCCCCCCTCCGCCGAGGTGATCGCGAGCTCCACAAATTTGGGGATCGCTCCCGACGCGACGGTCTGGACCGTTACCGCTGCGCCATAGGCGACCCGGCTCCCTTTGGGCGTCACGTCGAAGCGGGTCTCGGACGGCGGGAGATCTTTCAGCGGATAGGCCAGGAGACTGAAGGTATCGCTCAGAGAGGACGGGTCGAGCAGGATCGCGGCGACCACGGGAACCAGAAGCAATCCCAGCAGGCGGGCTTTGGTCCGCACCGGTTGCGCGCTGACCAACTCTTCGACGCGGAGGGAATGGACCTGTTTGCGCGTCGCCCGGAGCAGGGCGAGCACCATCGTGGTGGAAATTCCCGCTTCCGGCGTCGGCGCCGCGATCTGGGGATAGAGCTGGAGCGAGTTGATCAGATTATTTCTCAGTTGGGGACACTGTTGTTCGATGGAGCGCGCGGCCCATTCCCGTGAAAGCCGGCGGCGCAACTGGAACACCATCCAACCCAAAAGGAGAAGCAGCACCAAAGCCGCCATCAGGCTGTAGAGCGCAGGCGCGTAAGGCAGAGCGGGTTTGATCTCGCGGACGGCCAGGCCGAGGGAAAAAAGCAGGGCGAGGGAAATCCCGATCAGGCAGAAGCCCTCAAGCTCCTTGGTGGCTCGGAATCGGCGGATGAATCGCTGGAGAAACGACGAGAGTTCGCTGTACTCTTCCTGGCCCATAAGCGACAAAAGCATCTTACTATCGAAGCCGCTGCTTGTCTATCCGATGAAACCTCTCCTTCGGGCCGATGAAACCTATCCTTCGGGTAGCAACTCGATCCGCCTTATGCTATGAAAATTGTTTAATTGCCTCGAGCGGTTGAGGAACTAACGAACGAAAGGAAAACAGCGGGATGATCGAAGGAATCAGCGAGGGCTATAGTTTTCACGAGGAATACGACGATGAGGAGCACGAGCATGGCGAGCTTCCGATGGACGAAGAGCACCCGATGTGGCGCTCCGAGCGCATACAGCTCACTTCGGTCGGCATCGACATCGGCTCTTCCACGTCGCATCTGATCTTTTCGCGTCTGGTCTTGCGCCGCCAGGGCATCGCGCTTTCCAGCCGCTTCGTCGTCGTCAAGCGGGAGATTCTTCATGAATCCCCGATCCTGCTCACGCCTTACGTGGACAAGACCACCATCGATACCGACAAGCTCGGCGATTTCATCCACGAAGCTTACAGCCAAGCCGGATTGACGCCTAAAGACATCGACACCGGGGCGGTCATCGTCACGGGCGAGGCGGCGAAAAAGAAGAACGCCGAGGCGATCTCCGCGCTGTTCTCCGCCCAGGCGGGAAAATTCGTCTGCGCCACGGCGGGCCACAACCTCGAATCTATTCTAGCGGCGTTCGGCTCCGGCGCGGTGGCGATGTCTGCCAACGGCGGCGGCGACTTTACGGTGATGAACGTGGACGTCGGCGGCGGCACGAGCAAAATCGCCATCGCGCAGCGGGGAGCGGTGATCGACACCTCGGCTCTCGAAGTCGGCGCGCGGCTGGTCGCGCTCGACGAACAGGGCAAGATCGATCGCCTGGAAGACGCCGGGCTGAAGATCGGCAATGCCGCCGGAGTGAACCTCGCGCTCGGCAACTTGCTCAAAGAGGATGAGAAAAAAAAGATGGCGACGGTGCTCTGCGACAGCCTTTTTGAGGTCCTGGCGCGCGGGCCGCTCTCGCCATTGACGCAGAGTTTGATGCTCACGCCCGGGGTCGGCTACCAAGGCCGGATCGATGCGATAATGTTTTCCGGCGGCGTCTCCGAGTATGTCTATGGATTCGAGAAACGAGACCTCGGCGATCTCGGCAACCACGTCGGGCGGGGCGTGCGCGAGCGGGCCGAGAAGCTGGCGGGAAAGATACCGTTGAAAACCCCGGACGTGCGCATCCGGGCGACGGTCATCGGCGCTTCGCAGTACACGGTGCAGGTGAGCGGCAACACGATTTACCTCTCGCATGCCGATCTCCTGCCGCTCCGAAACGTCCAGGTGGTCATCCCGCAGATCACCCAGGAAGAGCCGCTCTCGCCGGGTCATGTTAAGGAAGCGGTGCAGAAGGCGTTACAGCGATTTGACATCAACGACGGCGAGCGGGCGGCGGCCCTGGCGATTCACTGGGAGTTGGGGCCTTCCTATCCGCTCATCCGCAATTTGGCGCAGGGCGTGGCGGAGGGGATGAAAGAGCACGTGGACAAGGGGCAGCCGCTGGTGCTGGTGTTCGACGCCGATATCGCCAAGCTGGTGGGCAATATTCTGGAGCGGGAGCTGCTGCCCGGCTGCGGCATCATCTCGATCGACGGCATCGACTTGAAAGACTTCGACTTCATCGACATCGGCGAGGAGCTTCCCGACGCCCGCGCGGTGCCGGTGGTGATCAAGTCGCTGATCTTCCGCCACACGGAATGGGGCCGCGGGCTCAGCCACGACCATGCGCACGGGCACGGCCATGACCACCACCACTGATACGAATTTTAGATTTTCGATACTTCGACTGGGCTCAGTACAGGTTTTGGATTTTCGATTCAATCTAAAATCGGCAATCTAAAATCCAAAATGGACAGCGGCTCGGCACTCGGGATTCGTCAGGTGGGATAAAGAGTTCGTGCATGCGAGAACTTGTAACCGGTATATACACCTGGCCCTGGTTCTCGGAGCCTCACGGCTATAATTTCAACGGCTATCTGATTCTCCATCCGACGGGGAACCTCTGCATCGATCCCGTCGAGCCGAACGACGAAGAGCTAAGCGAGATCGCGCGTCTCGGCGTCTCTCGAATCCTCCTCACAAACCGCAACCACTCCCGTGCCGCCAACAAGATTCGCGCGCGCACCAACGCGCGCACGGCGATCCATCCGGCGGACGCGCCCCACGCCCGCACCCAGGGCACCGAGCTGGACGATGAAATCAAGATAGGAGAAAAGATCGGACCGCTTGTGGCGGTCGGGGCGTCGGGGAAATCACCGGGAGAAGTTGTCTTCCACTGGCCGGAGCGAAAAATCCTGATCGTCGGCGATGCCGCGGTCGGACATCCGCCGGGCCGCTTGAAGCTGCTGCCCGACAAGGTGGTGGACACCCCGGCTTTGCTGCGAGAGAGCGTGCGTGGGCTGCTTTCACTCGACTTCGACGCGCTACTGCCGGGCGATGGGGTGGCGATCCTAAGCGGGGCGAAGGAAGCTCTTCAACAGCTGGCGGATAGTTTCAGCGGCTAGTGCCCGGTAGCAAAAGTCCGGCGTATATCTCTAACGTCATTCCGGCCAAGTCAGCCTCAGGCTGACGCGAGCCGGAATCCAGGAGGGGTGAGGGGACTGGATTCCCGCTTTCGCGGGAATGACAGCGATTTTATCGTTGGATTTTAGAGACGCCACATTAGGGCCAACGGCCTACTTCTCCGGCGAGCTGACCAGATCGATCAAGACGACTCCATGCGGGGCGGCGCCGGTGCGGATGCGCTGCGTGATCTTGTAGGTCGCAAGGTCTATCACAAACACCTGCTTGCCGTATCGGCCCGTTACCCATAGCTCTTTTCCGTCCGGGGTCGCCTCCATCATGTCCGGCCCGGTCGGAACGGAAACGCTCTGTATCACTTTGCGGGTGGCGACATCGATCACCGATACGCTGCCGGCGTCCCGGTTGGTGACGAACAGTCGCTTTCCGTCCACGGTCATCGCCATGCCGTGCGCGCCGGCGCCGGTTGGAATCCGCTCCAGCTCATTAAAACTTTCCGTATCGAAAGCCTTCACGTGGCCCTCGCCGTAAATCGCCACGAAGAGGGTCTTGCCCCCCGGCGCCAGAGCCATATCGACGGGCCTGCGGCCGGTTTCGACCTGGCGCGCGAGCTTCTGCTCCAGCAGGTCGATCACCGACAGCTGATGCGAGTACTCGTTGCTGACGTACATGAAGTGACCGTCGGGACTGAAGGCGAAGTGATTCGGATCCTTGCCGGTCTGGATTTGCGCGAGACGGTTCCAGCCTTTGGCTT
>JBGPGE010000114.1:0-13942 GCA_041483675.1 Binatia bacterium | reverse complement strand
GGCGTCGGCTTTTGTGACTTCGTTACGGTGAGATCAGAGGCTGAATGTTTGTGCGGATTCGTAATCAGTCTGGGCGAAGACGCATATTCCATCAGGCCCGCTAAATCCGGTCGCAAATACTGGCGTGAAGAATGTACCCACAAGAATATGAAAACCTCTGCGCGCTGATCAAAGAGGAGCGATTGAATGGCAAATAGAAAGCTGACGGTTACAATGCCGTCCGATTTGGTTCGGAGGCTCAAGAAACTGCCCGCGGCGAAGAGAAGCGGGTTTGTCAAGCAAGCAATAGAAAGGGAACTGGATCGGCAGGATGCTGTGGCGGCGCTGGCAAGAATGCGGGGAAAAGTTGTTTGGAAGGTCAACAATCACCCGGACTTGCTTAGACCCAAAGATTTTGCTCGTTATAGAGCCGTTAAAGATCGTGCTACAAGTTGAGCGTTTCGTCCTAATCTGTCGCCCCTAATCTTTTTGACACCACGCTAATCCTCCATTACATTAAGTCTCATGGTCAACATGGAAACCATTGTGTCGCTGTGCAAGCGGCGCGGGTTTATTTTTCAGTCGAGCGAGATTTACGGCGGCACGGGCTCGTGTTGGGACTACGGCCCGCTGGGAGTGGAGCTCAAGAACAACGTCAAGCGCGCCTGGTGGCGCGACAACGTGCAGCTCCGCCCGGACATGGTGGGGCTCGACGCCTCGATCCTCATGCATCCGACGGTCTGGAAGGCGAGCGGCCATCTCGATCACTTCACCGACCCGATGGTTGACTGCAAGGCTTGCAAGCGCCGCTTCCGCGCCGACAAGATCGACGATGAGGAATGGATTCATTATTGCGCGGCGACCAAGGGAAACAAATTTGTGCTGCCGGCGGGCGAGGCCTGCAAACACTGCGGCTCCCGGCGGACGGCCTGCCCGGCCTGCGGCAAGGGCGAACTGACCCCGCCGCGGCAGTTCAACCTCATGTTCAAAACCTTTATGGGGCCGGTGGAAGATGACGCTGCGCTCACTTACCTCCGCCCCGAGACCGCTCAGGGCATCTTTGTGAACTTCGACAATGTACTCCAGTCCATGCGGCTCAAGCTTCCCTTCGGCGTCGCGCAGATCGGCAAGGCCTTCCGCAACGAAATCACCCCCGGCAACTTCACCTTCCGCACGCGCGAGTTCGAGCAGATGGAGATCGAGTACTTCGTCATGCCGGGCACCGACGAAGAGTGGCATCAAAAGTGGATCGACGCGCGGTTTGCCTGGTACCAGGCCTACGGCATCCGCGCCGAAAATCTCAGGCTGCGCGAGCACGAGAAGGACGAGCTGGCCCACTATGCCAAGCGCACCGCCGACATCGAGTACCAGTTTCCCATCGGATGGAGCGAGCTGGAGGGAATCGCCAACCGCACGGACTTCGATCTCAAACAGCACTCCAAGACCAGCGGCAAGTCGTTGGAATACTTCGACGAAGAATCGAAGCAGAAAGTCGTGCCCTATGTGATCGAGCCGTCCGCCGGAGCGGACAGGGCGACTCTGGCGTTTCTGGTCGACGCCTACCACCAGGAAGAAGTGAGAGGGGAAAAACGCGTCGTGCTGCGTTTTCACCCCGAGCTGGCGCCGATCAAGATCGCGGTCTTGCCGCTGCTCAAAAAGAACGATCAAATTGTGGAGACGGCGCAGCGGATCTGCGGCGATTTGAGAAAACAGTGGTACTCGGTTTACGACGACACGGCTTCCATCGGCCGGCTCTACCGCCGCCAGGACGAAGTCGGCACTCCCTTTTGCGTGACCGTGGACGTTCAGACCGTGGGGGATGAAAAATCCGCCGCAGATGAGAAGGTTACGATCCGTGACCGCGACACGATGCAGCAGGTTCGCGTGCCGATCGCCAAGCTTCAAGAGATCGTGGCGGGCCTCATGGCGGGAGGCTGGGCCGAGGTCGCCGCGCAGGAATCTTACAAAATCGCCGCTAAAATCTAGCGTGGCGTCTCTGGAATTCGCCGAATATTTTCTTACGTCATTCCGGCCAACCCCCGCGAAAGCGGGGGGCGAGCCGGAATCCAGGAAAATCAGATGCTTCTGGATGCCCGCTTTCGCGGGCATGACGAATAGAGAGTTCGCGATTTTTCGCGCAAAGTTCTGGGTCGGGACACTAACGTCAAGCGACGAGGCCGAGAGGCGAGGACGCAAACTCGTACGCCGGGAAGACCTTCTTCAAATCCTTCTGCCCCAGGTGGCGCGAGAGAATCTCACCGCACACCGCGCGGAAGTCCGTGGTCAACGCCAGATCGCGGCCTTCGTAGAGCGCTGCGGGATCGAGCCCCGGCCAGCGGCCATAGACCTTGCCGCCTTTAATCTTTCCACCCATAGCAAACATCACGTTGCCGTGACCATGGTCGGTTCCACGGTTGCCGTTCTCTCGCGCCGTGCGGCCGAATTCCGATAGCGTGACGAGCGCGACGTCGTCCATCCGATCGCCAAGGTCCCGGTAAAACGCGGCGAGAGCGCCGGCCAGCTCTTGCAGCCGGTTGGCCATCTGGCCTTCCGCGCCTCCCTCATTGACGTGCGTGTCCCAGCCTTCGATTTCCGTAAAAGCGATTTCGATGCCGATGTTCGCCTTGATCAGACGGCCGATCTGTTTGAGACTCTCCCCCAGGCGCCCCGCGGGATAGCCCTCGGACGAGGGTGGGGGCAGCGTCGATTCCATGGTTTTTAATATCCTCATCGCCTCGAAGACATTTTCTCCCCCCTGCCGGAGGAGCGGGTCCTGGATGTTCGCGTAGACTTTTTGCAGGGCCGGCGCCAGGAGAGAATCCCGCAGGCGGAACTCTTCGATCGATGTCATCGTCAACGCCGCCGCTTTGCCGCCGAGGATGCGTGGCAGCCGCTGCGTGAGCGAGACGGCCCGGAACGGATTCGCATCGCTCTTGCTGTCGGCGAGCAGGCGATTCAGCCAGCCGTCGGGCGTGCTTTTGACGCCGGGTGTGCCCAGCTCCATGTAATCCTGCGCGTCGAAATGGGAACGGGTATTGTCGGGCGAGCCTGTGGCATGGATGACGGCCAGGTGGCCCTTATCGAACAGCGGCTTGAGCGGGGCGAGCGCCGGATGAAGGCCGTAGAACCCATCGAGATCGATCGTTCCGTCCTTTCCTGAAGAGGGCTCCGCAACGGCGATGCTCGGGCGGAGCGAATAATAACTTCGATCTTTAAACGGGACCACGGCGTTGAGCCCGTCCATGCCGCCGCGCTGGAAAACGACGACGAGAATCTTTCCTCGCTTGCCTTTTTCTCCTTCCGCCGCGCGCACCAGAAAAGACGGCGGCAAGCCGAGGGACAAAAGCCCCAAGCCCCCGGTTTTGAGAAACAGTCGGCGCGAGAAAGCCATGGCTACCTCCGTTGAAACTCGGGCGCGGCCACGAGCTGCGCCAAAGTCTCCGCGTTCTTGACTCTCGTTCCGGCTATTCGATTGCCCGTCAGGTCGATCGCAAAGTTTATCCGCGTCAAAAGCATGTCCGGGCTTATCCACGTGGAGCCGACATCGGGGAACCCGGTCGGAGGTTGTGCGAGAAAGAGCGGCTCTCCCATTCGCACGAGCGAACGGAGCAGGGCGGGCGAGGCGTTGGTCTCCGCCTCAACGGTTCTAAGGGCGCTGGCGACGAACTCCAGCGGTTTTTTGATTTTTGCCTGGACGACTTCAGGGGAGAAAAATTCCGGCGATCTGACGATCGCGCGAACGGCTTCCTTAATATCGCCGTCGCTCTCGCGAAAAGCCTTCGCCGCCTCGTCCACCAGAGAAGACGGAGGATCGTCGCTCACAAACCGGCGCGCTAGTTTGGCGGCGATGAACCGCGCGGTCGAGGGATGGCGCGCCAGGAGATCGATGACTTTCACCCCGTCCTCCATCCCCCCGCCGGCAGGGATGCGGGTTCCGAGCGCGACTTTTTCGCCGCGGTCATGCATGCGGGCGTCAAACAGAAACTCCGGCTGGCCTCTGGGGCGCCGGATCGTCCAACCGGTAAAGCACCGCGCCACTTCCACGACGTCTTTCTGTGTGTAGCCGCCATCCACGCCCAACGTGTGAAGCTCCATCAGCTCGCGGGCGTAGTTTTCATTGATCCCCCTGCGTGCCACAGGGGCTGCGGTTGCGCGCGGGCGATTCATCGCGGCCTCAGGATTCACGCTCAGCCAGTTGTCCAGATAGAAAAGCATCGCCGGGCTTTTCGCGGTAGCCAGGAGAAGATCGCGAAAGCGGCCGAGGGCATGGGGCCGGATCGTATCGCGATCGTAGGAGGTGACCAGCCACCGGTCCGCGCCCTTGCCGGCGAAGACGTTAAAATGGTTGGTCCAGAAGTCGACCATGACTTCATAGAGCTGCCGTCGGCTGTAGACCGCGCGGAGAAGCTTGGCCTGTTGAAGCTCCAGGATGACGTAGCGCGGGCTTTGCATCGGAGACACTTCCATCCCCTTGGCCTTGGCCTGTTGCGGCGGAGGATAGAGCTCCAGCAGTTCCTGGCTGCTGAGGTGCACCGATTTTAGTTTTGCTACTTTATCTTCAACCAGGAAGTCGGGAATTTTTTCCGGCTGGAGCTGCTCTTCGAGGTAGGGAAAGAGGCCCTTGTTTTTCACCTTCTCGGTTTCGGCGGGCGTCGAGCCGAAGGTGAGGCGGCTGAGCAAGTGGGCGATTTTTTGCTCGTCGGTTAAGGGCGCGCTCACTCAAATCCCTCGCGGCTACGGCGAGCCAACAGCCTAGCCCGAAATATTATATCATAACCGCAGCGGCTAGCTCTGCTGCTGCTCCGGCCTGCCCATATGCTGCCGTCGCCACTCTTTGAACTGTTGCAGGCGTTCCGCCCGAAGCTGAGTGAGCCTGGTTCTTTGATCCTCCGTCAGGAGGCTTTGCAACTGGTTAGCGATCTGGGCCCGCGCAACCATCAACTGTGATTGCAGATCGGCCGCCTGTTGGGCGACAGAGCGCACGAGAGTCTCGTCGAAAGGCAGCGCTCGCGCGGCCTCTCCGAGAGCGGCTCGTTTTTCCCGCAGTTGTTGGGCAAGAGGGTGGATGGCGTCCCGGCCGCCGGCAAAGATCGCCTCAAGCTGCGCTCGTTGCTCGCCGGATAGCTGCAACTGTTCCAGCAAGGGCGGCCCCATCCTTCCCATTATGCCCGGCCGCCCCGGCCCGAACCCCGGCTGCGCGAAGAGCGCCGGAGCCATCAGCAAGCTCGCGGCGATTAAAACGCCGATCGCAATCGGTTTACTTGTCTTCATCTTTTCTCTCCTTTTTTGTTTCTCGCGTAATACTCTAACGTCTCCTGGGTGCCGGTATGAACCTGATCGCCCGCGGGTTTCTATCAACTATAAACACCGGGACTGGACTCACCACGTAGGGCCGATAATAGACAGGATAGTAGCGCGGGCGATAGAGCTGGTAGTGGATCGTGTGCAACTCGTAGTAGGGATCGTAGGCCGGCGGATACTCAACGCCGAGTTCTTCGTAGTAGGGGTCATGAGCGTCCGTCGTCCGGTCGGAGATCAGCAGCAAACTCATCGCAAACAGAACCACCCAGAGTATTTTCACGTTCGTATCTCCTTTGTGTAACCCGCGCGGCTAACTTCTCCCATGCGTCTAGCGGCCCCGGCCGGTTCGGGCATCCTCGTATCCCTCCTCGTAGCCGCGTCTTCTACCCTGGTCGTATCTCTCATAACGACCGCGCTCGACGCCCTCGCCGTAGCCGTCGGAATACCCCGTGTCGTAAGGATCGCGCGGCCTGGGGGGAGGCGGCGGCGGGTAGTCCCGCTCTACGACTACGGGCGGCGGAAATAACACGCGATCCAGAATAATACCGGTCGCCAGACCTCCAAGGACTCCGGCCGCAACCGCGGCGCCGTTATAGCCATAATGGCGATTAACGACTACTCTGCGACCGTAATACGGTCCTCTCCACGCGAAGCTGGAAGCCGGCACCATAAAGACAGCTGCCAGAACTGTTGCCAAAACCGCTGCGGAAAGCTTTTTCATGTTGATCTCCTTTCGCTCATAGCCGCCGTAGTCCTTACAGGCGAGTCGTCGAATCCCGGGCCGTAATGACCATAGTAGGGCCTGTAGGGATAGTAATGTCTGTAGGGGTAGCGATAGTAAGGGAGAAGAGGACGGATGTAATATCCGTCGCGACGTTCAACAACCACGCAGCCCGCAAGCGGAGCCAAGCTGGCAAGGAGCAAAACAGATAGCCAAAGGGTTTTCATTGGTGATCCTTGTTTCTGACTTCGTTAGACGGTTGCAGGAGCTAAAGGTTTACCGATCGTTTCGTCCCCCGGTTTACGCGGTTCAGTCCCTATCCTTGTAGCGTTTTTTGTCCTTGGTCCGTAATTTATCGCGCAGTACCCGCTTCTCTTCCGGCAAGAGTTCACGGCGCCCCTCGAACTTATCCCGCCACTGCTGGCGTTGGTCGGGCGGCAGTTTGCGGAACTCGTCGAACCGTTGCTTTAAGGTGTCACGCCGCTCTTCGGGGAGGTTGCGCCAGTGGTCCCACTCCCGACGGAGATAATCTTGTCGCTCGGGCGGGAGATTGCGCCAGCGCTGGAAGTTGCGCTCGATAGCGGCTTTCTCCGACGGGCTCAGGCGCCGCCATTGCTCATAGGGCTCCTGCGCCAAACTTGCACAGGGAAGTAGCAACAGCCCAAGCAGGCTACAGCGCGTGATGAGGCGTTTCACGTTTCGTTCCCTCTTGTCCTTCCATCGCCTCCAGCAGGTCGATGGAATCGAAAAAATCCATAGACTTAAGAAATTCCAGATTGTCCGTAACGGAAAGCATTTCCCCAAGCTCCGGTGGGGGCGTCTCACGCGGCCACCACTGACCTCTAGTCAGGGTAAGAGTGACGGCCAGGGCGAAGATGGCGGCTGTCGCCGCAACGGGCACGGGCCAGGAACGGAAAAGCGACAAGAGAGTTTCCCGCCACCCGGCGGCGCTCTCCGCCACGCTCAGTCTTTGGTGAATATCGTTGCTGTAGCTTTGCCAAAAGGTTGCAGGGGGATCGTCGGCGACTATGGTTTTGGGCAGCAGGCGCCGCAACTCCTCAAGGAAAAGCCGGCACGCGGCGCAGCCTTCGAGGTGAGCTTCCATTCTGTTGCGCTCGGTGTTGCCGAGCTCCCGATAATGATAAAGGACCAGATCTCCCTCGAAGCGCGCGCAGGGTGGACCGGATAAATCTTTTCTTTCCGCCATACGAACTCCTTCTACGAAAGCTCCGCGAGGCGCTGTCTCAACGCCGTCACCGCCCGGTGGAGGTGACTTTTAACCGTTCCCTCGGCAGCCTTCATGACCTCGGCGATCTCGCTGATCGATAGCCCTTCATGGTTTTTCAACAGAAAAGTGGTTCGCTGTTTTACGGGTAGAGCGGCCAAGGCCGCTCCTATCCGTTCCGACATCTGTTTCGAGATTGCTTGTTGATCCGCCGAGGGCGCCGGATCGGCAATGCTGTCGGTCCCCTTGCCTTGCTCCGTCCTTTCATCGAGCGACTCCATGCGAATCCTGGTCTTGCGGCGGCGGTAGTCGATGCACAAGTTTACCAGGATGCGGTAGAACCACGTATAGAACTTTGCTCTTCCGTCAAAATTTCCGAGGTGGCGGAAAGCGTTGAGGAAAGCTTCCTGCGACAGATCCCTGGCTTCCTCGCGGTCGCGGGTAAAATCGAAGGCGATGCGATAGGCCTTGTGCTTATAGCGTTCCACCAGCGCCTCGAATGCCTCGCGTTGGCCCCGTTGGGCCAGGGCCACAAGCTCATCGTCGCCAAACTCTGCAGGTCGGCTCGTCATCATCGCCCGGGTCGGCTCCTCATCGTGCCCGAGAGATAGGATGCGCCCCGCCTCGCCTTGTTGCAACCAGCGATCGTCCATGGGAGGCCGAGTTGCTATTCCGACTCCTTCACTCGCGGGTCACGCCGCAGATCGAGCCGCTCCTGATAGAGCTTGCAGCCGTAGCCGGCAGGGATCTCCTGGCATCTCTCGCAAGATAAGCATTGACCCTCCAATTTTGCCGATCCCTACCCGCGTCTAGTTGGACGTACTCAGGGCGAAAAGGTTTACGCGGCGTCGGTTTGGGGCGGAACGGTTTGATTCAATGTAAACCCCGCCTCTTGAGGCGGGCGCAAAACCGATGGGGTTTCCAAAGGGGAGAAGCGGCAGCTCTCCCCTTTGGTCGAACACGGGGATTCAAACCCCGTGTTCGATATAAGTTGATAGCCGGCGGGTCTGGTTCGCGAAAACGACAATGATTTCACCGATATAGTCCGCAAATCGACTTTGAGGCTCGCCGATAGACCTCGGTAAAATCAGCTTGACAAGAGAAGATGTTGAATCTAAACTGAAAATTGAGATTTTTCTTGTCGGAAACGCTATGGACGCCGGTAATCTCGTAGAGTTGGAAGGGAAAATCACTAAGCTGCTCGAGCGGCACGACAAGATCAAACGTGAGAAAGAACAGGCCGAAAAGCGGTTGCAACAGCGGGAAACCGAGTGGCATCAATTGAAGGGACAGATCCGGCAGTACGAGCGGGAGCGCATTGAGCTTCGAGAGCGCCTGGACAAGATTCTAGGCCATCTGGAGCAGTTGGATCTGGCATAAAGAACGAGCCGGTTACGTATGAAAAAGGCCATCGAAGTTGAGCTGATGGGTGAAAAGCTCACGCTCCGCAGCGACGCCGAAGAAAATTATGTCCGCAAGGTGGCCGGCTATGTGGACCGGAAAATGCAGGAGGTTTCCAAGAGCGCGCGGCCGGCGACAAAGTCGAGCGTGGCCATGCTGGCGGCGCTCACCATTGCGGACGAATATCAGCGGCTCAAGGACGATAGCGATGCGATGTCGCAGCGGCTGGACTTGCTGCTCAAGCGGCTTTCGACTACTCTAACCGAGGAGGAGTGAAATAGCGGTGTGATCTTCTCCCGCCCGGTATTTAGTGTCCGGTCGGTCGTCTGACGGGACAAGAGGCGGGGGAAACCAGAAGACTGGCGGTTGGGTGGAAGGGTGAAGACACTGGGAATAGCGTGCGGAAAGGATCTGATCTATTGGTTTTCGTCTGCGTACATACAACAATTCATCGGCAGGTCAACGCTTGCGGCTCGGAGTTTTGCGTTCGAGGCTCTCCTGACCTATTGTGTCGGAATTTTTCTCCGAGAACCGGCAGGGACCGTTCACCGCAGATAGATCAGCGCTAGCAGGCACGTTTTTTCTCCCCGTTCTCGCCGACCTCAGCCCGGTCTCCCTGGTGGAATCCACGATAGGATTCGTATGGGGGAGGCAAAAGAAAAACTGCGCGCTATCGCCCGCCTCCGGCGGGATGCTCTCTCCATAGCCGAAGCGGCGGATAAGAGCCGGCTGATTCAGGAGAGAGTCCTTCAGTTTCCCCCCTACATTTTTTCCCGTGCGGTTGCGCTCTATAGCCCAGCGCAAAATGAGGTTGCAACCACGGGCATCCGCGATCATGCTTTCAAGGAAGGAAAAAGAGTCTTTTATCCCCGAGTCGCCGGGGATGCCGGTTGTGACTTTGTCGAGCTTAAGCGCGCGGAAGAGCTCAGGCCCGGTCGATATGGCCTTCTTGAGCCTGCCGGAGATGTCATGATGACGCAACGCGATGAAGAGGAATTGGTGGTGTTTGTGCCAGGGCTTGCCTTCGATCTCCGGGGCGATCGGCTTGGTAGAGGCAAAGGCTGGTACGACCGGGCGCTCTCGCGCCTCGGAGCCTGTGTAACGCTGGCAGGTCTGGCCTATGAATTCCAAATTTTTGATAGGCTTCCCGCCGAGAGGTGGGATTGCAAGGTCGATCATATCATCACCGAGAGCCGGGTGGTCGACTGCGGGGATCGGCCGCCGTCCGATTCAAGGTGGGTTCCCTAATCTTTCCGAAAGGGGGTGTTGCCATTGGGACTGAATATTTTTCTAGGAATAGCGGGATTTGTGGCGGGCGCGCTGCTGTGCGCGGTTGTCTTTTGGTTGCTGAGGAAGCAGCGGAAAGCTGAACTGGGGCAAGCCGAGAACACCGCCGCGCGTATTCTGGAAGAGGCCCAGAAAGAGGCCGGCGCGATCAAAAAGGACGCTGAGATCCAGGGCCGGGACCGCATTGTGCAGGCCAAGATCGACTTCGAGAAGGAGATGCGGGAAACGCGCCGGGAGATTCAGGCTCTGGAAAAGCGGGTGGTAGGCAAGGAAGAGAGTCTCGATAAGCGCATCGAGAGCATTGAGCGGCGCGACGGCGAGTTGGGCAAACGGGAGGCGTCCATTAATGCGCGGCAAAAAACCGTGGAGGAGAAGCAGGCCGAGTGCGATCGCCAGATGGACGAAGCGCGCCGTCAGGTGGAGCGGGTCGCGGGGATGACGCGGGAGGAGGCGAAGAAAAGCCTCATCGATCAGATGATAGAGGAGGCCAAACACGACTCGGCGAAACGAGTTCGCGTGATCGAGGAAGAGGCCCGAGAGGAAGCGGTCCGCAAAGGGCAAAAGATTGTCGCGCTGGCGATCGAAAGATTGGCCGGCGACTTCGTGGCGGAACGCAGCGTGACGGTTGTGCCGTTGCCGAGCGACGATCTCAAGGGGAGGATCATCGGCCGCGAGGGGCGCAATATCCGTGCCCTGGAGGCGGCTACAGGCATTGACCTGATCGTCGACGATACGCCCGAGTCCGTGGTTATCTCCGGTCATAATCCAATCCGGCGGGAGATCGCCAAATTGTCGCTTGAAAAACTCATCTCGGACGGCCGTATCCATCCAGGGCGCATCGAAGAAGTGGTGAAAAAGTCGGAGCAGGAAGTGGAAGAGGCGATTCGCGAAGCCGGCCAAAAGGCGATCTTCGACGTGGGCGCTCACGGCGTCCACCCGGAAATCGTCAAGCTGCTCGGAAGACTCAAGTACCGCTACAGCTACGCGCAAAACGTGTTGCTCCACTCGATCGAGGCCGCCTTTATCTGCGGAAATATGGCCGCTGAGCTGGGCTTGAACGAGAAGCAGGCGCGCCGCGCCGCGTTGCTCCACGACATCGGCAAGGCGGTGGATCACGAGGTGGAAGGATCGCACGCCATTATCGGCGCCGAGCTGGCGCGCAAGTACGGCGAGTCGCCGAAGATCGTCAATGCCATTGCCGCGCACCACGAGGACGTGAAGGCGGAGACGATTCTGGCGCCGCTGGTGGACGCCGCGGACGCCTTGTCCGGCGCGCGTCCCGGCGCCCGTCGCGAAATGATGGAAACTTACGTTCGTCGCCTGGAAGAGCTGGAGCGCATCTGCAACTCGTTCAAGGGTGTGGAGAAATCTTACGCGGTGCAGGCGGGACGAGAGATCAGGATCATCGTCCAGCACGATACCGTTTCCGACCAGGACGCCGCGTTGATGGCGCGGGAGATTGCGCGCAAGGTCGAGAATGAAATGACCTATCCCGGCCAGATCAAAGTCACGGTCATCCGCGAGGTGCGGTCCGTGGAGTACGCGCGATAACCCATTTTAGATTTTGGATTGCCGATTTTGGATTCAATCTAAAATCAAAAATCTAAAATCGAAAATCGGGGTGGGGGTATGCGAATCTTGATTTTAGGGGATGTGGTGGGTCGTCCTGGGCGCCGGGCGCTCCGGCAGTTGGTTCCCGCGTTGGTGAAAGACGAGGCGATCGATCTCGTCATCGCCAACGCGGAGAACGCGGCGGGCGGCATGGGGGTCGATGTCAAAAGCGCCGAGGAGCTTTTTTCCGCCGGCGCGCATGTGCTGACCTCGGGAAATCATATCTGGAAGAAAAAAGAGATCTATCCCTACCTCGGAAAGCAGCCCCGGCTGTTGCGACCGGCGAACTACCCGGAAGGCGCTCCGGGGCAAGGTTGGGTAGAGTGGCAGGGTGAGATGGGTAGGCGCGCGCTGGTGATCAACGTGCAGGGAAGAGTTTTCATGCCGAGCCACGTTGACGATCCCTTTCGCTGCGTCGACGGTATCTTGCGCGCGCGCGGCAACCATCCTGCCGTCGTGGTGGTGGATATGCACGCGGAGGCCACTTCGGAAAAAAACGCCATGGGCTGGTTCCTCGACGGGCGCGTATCGGTCGTGTACGGCACGCATACGCACGTGCAGACCGCCGACGAGAGAATCCTGCCCCGCGGCACGGCCTACATCACGGATCTCGGCATGTGCGGGCCGCTCGATTCGGTCATCGGGATCGAAAAGGATCTCGTGGTCGAAGGCTTCTTAACGCAACTGCCGCGCGCGTTCGAGGTGGCCCAAGAGAATGTAGTCGTTCAAGGAGTTGTCGTCGACGTCGACGACGCGAGCGGCCGGGCGCGCGAGATTCGCCGCGTGCGCATCCCGTGGCAGAGGCCGAATTGATGGGGCTGGACGCGCAGGAGCAGATGCGGCTGCTTCGCCGGGGGGCGGTGGAAATCCTCCTCGAAGAAGAGCTGCTCAAAAAGTTGGAACGCGGCAAGCCGCTCCGTATTAAAGCCGGCTTCGATCCGACGGCGCCCGACCTTCACCTCGGCCACACGGTCCTGCTGCAGAAGATGAAGCAGTTTCAGGATCTGGGCCACGAGGTTATCTTTCTGATCGGCGACTTCACCGGCATTATCGGCGATCCGTCGGGCCGGTCGGAGACGCGCAAGGCGCTCAGCCGCGCGGAGGTCAAGCAAAACGCCGAAACTTATAAGCAGCAGGTATTTAAAATTTTGAGTCCGGAGAAAACCATCATCGATTTCAACAGCCGGTGGATGGAGGCCATGGACACGGTGGCGATGATCGAGCTCAGCGCCAAGTACACTGTGGCGCGCATGCTCGAGCGCGAAGACTTTAAAAACCGCTACCAGAGCCAACAGCCGATCAGCATCCACGAGTTTCTCTATCCGCTGATCCAAGGCTATGACTCGGTGGCGCTCAGGGCGGACGTAGAGTTGGGTGGAACCGATCAGCGATTCAACCTGCTGATGGGTCGGGAGCTACAGCGAGAATACGGCCAGGAGCCGCAGGTCATCCTGACGATGCCGCTGCTTGAAGGAACCGACGGCGTTCAGAAGATGAGCAAGTCTTTAAACAACTACATCGGGATCAACGAGGCGCCGGAAGAAATTTTCGGTAAGGTGATGTCTATCTCCGACGATCTCATGTGGCGCTATGCGGAACTGCTGAGCGAACGGGATATCGATGAGATTCGCGCCGCGCGCAGTCAGATTGCAGGCGGATCGCTTCACCCGATGGATTTTAAAAAATCTCTGGCTCACGAGATCGCAAAACGATTTCACGGCGGCGCGGCTGCGGATGCTGCGCGCTATTATTTTGAGGAGCGCCATCAAAAGCGGGCGGTTCCAAAAAATATTCGCAGGCACTTTTCGCCGCCGGAGCGCGTCTGGATCTGCCAACTGCTCGTCGACCTTCAATTCGCTAAGTCCAAGGGCGAGGCGCGCCGCCTGATCTCTCAACGAGCCGTGCGCGTGGACGGACAAACCATCACGGACGCGGACTTCGAGTTTCGCGGAGGCGTCCACCGTATTGTTGAAGTGGGAAAAACGCGTATCGCGCAAGTCGAAAGTTGAGAAAAAAGAGTTCACTTCTCTTGACATGTTACGATGATTGCCATATAAAACACTTTCGCCTGTAGACGGGCGAGACCTCCGGTCTTTGAAAACTAAATAGTAGCACCTACCTAATTTTAGGTAGGGATGGTTTAGGGCTTCTGTTAAGCCGATGAGGCACAGCTATCAAATCATCCAGTCAATTATCCCGTTAAAGGGGAATTGAAAGTTTTAACTGGAGAGTTTGATCCTGGCTCAGAACGAACGCTGGCGGCGTGCCTAACACATGCAAGTCGCACGAGAAAAGGGTAGCAATACTCTGAGTAAAGTGGCGCACGGGTGAGTAATACGTAGGTAACCTACCTCTAAGACCGGGATAACTTGTCGAAAGACGGGCTAATACCAGATAAGACCACAGTCCTTGCGGGG
>JBGPGE010000113.1:0-14307 GCA_041483675.1 Binatia bacterium | reverse complement strand
TGATGGAGCGAGGGGTGAAAACCGAGTTTGTAGAGCATTCCATGCTCATCTTTTCATTCTCCGTCCTCGACCACGCCACTATCTTCTCTCCCCGCAGCAAGATTTGTTCTCCTAAAGTGTATTTTTCAGCAGCCTGCTAGTCTTCTTTGTGCGTAGAGACGCAGCCTTTGCTTGCTCCTGCAACCGTCTTTACCGCCGACACTAGACTGCCGGCCTTCGCCTGGATCGTGCATGGGGTCGGGGTGCCGCGCTTGAGCTTCAACCCAGCCTCCCACTCGCCGTCGGCCTTGGCTCGGACGGTGCCGAGCGTCTTCTTGGACCCGGCATCGATGATCGTTACCACCACACCGCCGGGCTTAACCTTGCCGTGCACCTCGAGTTTGAAATCCCCGGCGCTCCATTCCGCCTCCGTAATCTGAAGCGTGGACGGGCCGGGCCCGGGAGGCGGGGGTGGCGGTGGGGTCCCCTGCACGGTGATGGTGAAGGTCTCCGAGTCGCTCTGCGGCGGGGTGCCGTTGTCGGTTACGCTCACGGTCACGGAGAAGGGGCCCGTCTGACTCGCCCCCGGCGTCCAGGAGAAACTAGCCGTGCCGTTGTTGTTGTCGATTAGACTCGCCCCGCTCGGTAGAATTCCGCCCGCAAAGCTTACCGCATCTCCATCCGGGTCGCTCGCGGTGATGTTGATCGCCAGTAATTGTCCCTGGTTGATCGTCCGGTTGCCGATCGCGCCCAGCACCGGCGGACGGTTGACGTTGCCGACCGTGATCGTGAATAATTCCGAGTCGCTTTCCGGCGGACTGCCGTTATCGGTTACGGTGACGGTCACGTTCTGATAGTTGCCGGCCTGATTGAAGCCCGGCGTCCAGGAAAAAGTGGCCGTGCCGTTGTTGTTGTCGGTAAGACTCGCTCCGGTCGGCAGGCTCGCCCCCGCAAAGTTCAGCGCGTCGCTGTCCGGATCGGTCGCACTGACCGTGAACTGGAGGAGCTGCCCTTCGTTCACTGCCCGGTTGCCGATCGCGCCCAGCACCGGCGGCCGGTTGACGTTGCCGACCGTGATGGTGAATTGCGCGGAGGCGTTCTGTGGCGGGCTCCCGTTGTCGGTCGCCGTGACGGTCACGTTCTGATAGTTACCGGCTTGATTAAAAGCCGGCGTCCAGGAGAAGCTAGCCGTGCCGTTTTTGTTGTCCGTAAGACCGGCTCCGGTCGGCAGGTTCGACCCTGCGAAACTCAACACGTCGCCGTCCGGATCGGTCGCAGTGACTATAAACTGGAGGAGTTGTCCTTCGTTCACCGTCTTGTTGCCGATCGCGCTCAGCACCGGCGGCCGGTTGACGTTGCCGACCGTGATGGTGAAGCTCTGCGAGGCGTTCTGCGGCGGACTGCCGTTGTCGGTCGCCGTGACGGCCACGTTCGGGTAATTCCCGGTCTGACCCAGTGCCGGCGTCCAAGAGAAAGTGGCCGTGCCGTCGTTATTGTCGGTAAGGCTTGCTCCGGTCGGCAGGTTCGATCCCGCAAAGCTCAGCGCATCGCCGTCCGGATCGGTCGCAGTGACTATGAACTGGAGGAGTTGTCCTTCGCTCGCCGTCTTATTGCCGATCACACCCAGCACCGGCGGCCGGTTGACGTTGCCGACCGTGATGGTGAATTGCGCGGAGGCGTTCTGTGGCGGGCTCCCGTTGTCGGTCGCCGTGACGGTCACGTTCAGATAGTTGCCGGCCTGATTAAATCCCGGCGTCCACGAGAAGGCAGCCGTGCCGTTGTGGTTGTCGGTGACACTTGCGCCAGTCGGCAAGTTCGACCCCGCAAAGCTCAGCGTGTCGCCGTCCGGATCGGTCGCACTGGCCGTGAACTGGAGGAGCTGCCCTTCGTTCACTGTCTTATTGCCGATCGCCCCCAGCACCGGCGGCCGGTTGACGTTGCCGACCGTGATGGTGAATTGCGCGGAGGCGTTCTGCGGCGGGCTCCCGTTGTCGGTCACGGTGACGGTCACGTTCAGATAGTTGCCGGCCTGATTAAATCCCGGCGTCCACGAGAAGGCAGCCGTGCCGTTGTTGTTATCTGTAAGACTTGCTCCGGTCGGCAAGTTCGACCCCGCGAAGCTCAACGCGTTTCCGTCCTGATCGGTCGCACTGACCGTGAATTGGAGAAGCTGTCCTTCGTTCACCGTCTTATTGCCGATCGCGCCGATCACTGGCGCATGGTTCGTCGCTGTGGGATCGAGGACGTTGCCGGTGATGGCTGGCGGGTTCTGATTGACTGCCGTGACTGTCAAGGCGAAAAGATCGTAGAACGTGTTGTGCGGACCCGGAGTCCATCCGGGCTGTGCGCTCGCGGTGATTTCCGTCAAGTTGGTGGAGCTGGTCGGGTCGACGTCGGAGTTCAGCGCTTCGACGGCTTTGAGCGCGTTCACCACCGTCAAGCCGACATTATTTTTCTGGTTCGCGAAGTCCTTGCCGTAGGCGTTGAAACCGGTGCCTCCGCCCGAGGAATGACAGAGGTTGCACGAGGCGTTGGCCCCCGACTGGGAGCCTACGCCGCCCGGCGCGTAGCTATTCTTCCACGTCGTCAGATACGAGCTGAGCGCCATCGCCGGGCCCGAAGCGACGAGTAAAGTGAGGACCGTTAACATCGACGCCACTATGATCTTTTGTTGTTTCATCCGAATCCTCCTTAACTTTGCGTGTTCCCTGCATCGAATTCGCTTGATCGTCCCGACACCCCGATTGAAGTCGGATGCACACCAAGCGGACCGCGTCAGCCGTTGAGAAACACTTTCAACCTGAGATATCTCTCTTTCGTTGTCAGGCAGCGACCGACGCGCGCCGGCATGGGCGCTCATATACGTTTTTCTAATGCTCGTGGCCCGAGCATTATTTTTTTCATCGCTCAGAACAATTTTGTCACTACTCGGGAACCGCCGAGCGCAAATCCCGTCCACTGCCGGCGTTCGGCTTCATGAATCATCAAGCTGAAAACGCCAAACTCTTCCTCGCTGTCCACAATCACGATCTTTGTTTCTCTTTCTTTCCTTGGAAAACTTCGAACTGTATTGTGGACAACGCAACTTGCGTGCCAGACTCTCATGATCCGGCTCAACGCTGGTGTGCAAGGATTTCTCGGAGCTTGTGACGGGCTTGAACCGTAGTAGATTTTTCCCCGGCGTAGTAATTTTTTCCATGGCAGCTCGCGGCGGCCCGGTCGGCATTGCTTCAATATCCGGCACGAGGGATTCCCGTAAGAATCTTTTCCTCCTTCAACGTTTTCCGCCGCCGAGACAATGACGAACACCAACGATCGAGGGGGCATTTAACCCATTGGCGGACATCCACCATCGCAACCCATAGGGCGAATCTTGTGTGTGAGGAACGATGCGCGGGGGTGAGGGCCGTAGTAGCCCGGCGTCACTTCTTCGAAAACTCTGGAAAAACTACGTCGGAAAAAGACCAAGCTGTCTGTTCTAGGGATGGGCGAGAAGCCTGGGCTTGACGGCAACCTGATTATCGGGGAGGATAACCCCATCGGGTTGAAGGCAGAATCTCAGAGTAGGTCCAAAAGGAGAGAGTTATGAATCCTATTTTTATAGTTGCCATCCCTTTGGTGTTGGTGATCGCGGGCATGGTATTGAACAGCATCGGGCTTGGCTTCGATCAACCTCCAAGTTCATCGGAGCAAGATCCGGCAAAGAGAGCGGTGGCGGAAAGGGAAGATTACCGCAGATTTTTTGATTTACAGAGAAGGCGAGCTGTGACCAGGCAAAACAGGGTCGGTCAGTATGGCTGGCTGCTGGTATTCGTTATTATCGGATCCTTCATCTGGTTCTATATGGACACGGTGAAAAAAACCACGGTCTCGACTCAAATTGCCGCGCTTCAAACCTTGGCGACGGAAGAAGGAAAGGAGACGGCTCTCTCGGTCACCCTGAAGGATGGGAGCAATGTCAAATACCTGATCAAACCACCCACCGCCGACATCTTGCAAGCCCTCAAGAAAGAAGGAATGTCGAAAGAGAAAGTCTCGTCCTACGAGATGTCACAACTAGGCACGGCCTTTAATATCGGCGGAAATCCAGTGATTCCGGGCATCGCACTCAAGATTGCCAACTGACGAGCGGTAAAGCCGCTGGCGACTCCGGGACCCAAAAGGAAAAGGTAGATGGCTAGGAATAAAGTGTTCATCGGCTACGACTATGACAATGACAAAGCTGCCAAGGATCGGCTGCTTGGGTGGGACACCGACAAGGAATTCGATTTCTCCTCTTACGATCGGTCCCTCGACGTCGCGGTCGACAGCGAGGAGGCGGCCGCCATCAAACAGGAACTTGCCGCGCGTATAGGCGCATCCAGTCACTTCCTATGCATCGTCGGCAAAGAGACCTACCGCAGCCGCTGGATGGCGTGGGAAATCCGCAAGGCGGTCGAACTAAAAAAGAAGCTCGTGGCCGCTAAGACCGATTCGACTAACAACTCGCCGACCGCAATGCAGGGAGTTGGGGAGTCGTGGAGCGCGATGTTCAACTTCGACTCCATCAAGCAGGCGATAAACTGACGGGAGGTCGTCGGCACAAGGAGCTTTGGCAAGCGGACTCTACGCAAGAATCCCGGCCGCATGATCTTTCCTGCTCACAGACTTGTTAGCTTCAGTTGCCATCGACCCATTCCATGGCTCTTCCCACGGCATAGGCGTCGGCTTCGCTTTCGGTCGGGAAAGCTTCATTGAATTGATATTGCGACGAGGGAAAGCCCGTTCCCTTGCCTCCGCCCTGCTCACGCACCACGGTATATTGGGCAACCCAGGTTCCGCTTTTCTCCCGCTGAAAGGACTCGGCGCGAATGAGGCAGTTCTTGTATGAAATACCGTCGTTCATCTTGCGATCCCTTCAAGTTAAAATGGTTGCCTCATTCCGTTTTCCGCTCTTTGAGAGCCCTATCCATCTGTTGTTCCGCTTCGCCCCTCGTCTCTCCCATCACCTCAGAAATCTCGCAAACCAGCAGCTTTCTCGCCCTGTCCAGCGCATGCCGGTCGCCCGGCGACAGCGTCTTCGTCTCGCTCAACTCAGTCAGCGACTCGACGATCTCAGCCAGGTCGAACGCCGACCCGGAAGCGAACAGTTTTGCCTGCTCCATGGCGCGCTGCTTCCAGTTCCCGGCCGACCCGGATGGCTGTTTAAACCGGCCCAGCAACTCCGGAATCTCGGACCTCTTCAACAGCCCCCGGATACCCAGGGCCTGGACTTTGTCTATCGGAACGAACACCCCGCTGCCGCCACCCTCCATGGGAGCCAACTGGTAGAAGCTCACCAGCGTCCCATCGACGGATTTCTTGACGACCGGACCGATAACACAGGGGCCCTGATTGGGATAGATCACCTTATCGCCGACGGTCATTACCACTTGAGTCTCCTTCCCCGGCAAAATGCGCAAGATCCCCGGAGGATCGAATCGGCTCTATTTCGAGATATGCAGAGCGATACCAAGAGGCATTTCGACATCTCCGATGGTCGAAGCCGTTCCGAGGCTTGTCAGCCGCCAGCTTTGAACGGCTTCTTTAGAGAATCCCTCTTTCGCGGCGGCGGCCGCTGGCTCCGCGGTCGATGACTTGACGTACTGAGTCGGAGTCCCGTCGCTAACGGTCAGGGTCAGCGCCGGCGGTTTGATGAGATATTGAACGTTATCTCCGTCACCAAGAGTCAGAGACAGGACGATATCTTTACTCTCAACGACCGGCAGCGTATGGATCGCGACAACCTGTTTTGCAGCGCCTGTTTTATGTACCGTATCGAAATACAGCCACCCGGAGGACACAACAAATGCCGCCACCACCAACCAGGCGCATTGACCGACCCTCTGCTGCCGTTTCAAAGCCCGACCTTTTTGAAAGTCGAATAAATCGCGATAAGCTTGTTTTTCCGCCGCCAGCCTTTTACCGGGGTCCTGCTCGGGCGAGCTTGCAGGTTGATCGAACGAAAGTCGAAAACTGTTCAGTATCATCCCTATGGTCATCAACAACAGCGGGATAGAAATTATCAAAAGAGGGTTCATAATTTTCTCCTCCTTGGTTGTAGTGAGAGGGCTGGCCAAGAGGGGCTTACTTGAAGAATTTCAGGTAACCGTGGAATGAAACCCTATGCCTTCTAGGTACTGTAATCACGTTAGGGTAATTAACCTGCCTTGTCAATCCAACGTTCGGAAAATCGGTCATTTTTAAAGCTACTTAACCATTTTTAGGTAAGTGGCGCTGCAAAAACATCATGCATATTAATGACTTGACCGAGCATCTATTTTCATCTGTCCTGTTCAAGCCACTCAAGAATGGCGCGAATACTGCCGGTGGCGAGCGCAATGCTCGTATCCGCCGCGCCATAATACAGATGGATGGTATCGCCATCGGAAGCAACGGTCGCGCCGCAAGGAAAGACGACGTCGTCCACGTCCCCGCTCCGCTCGTAGGGTTCTTGCGGGCCAAAGACCCACTCATCGCTGCGTTTCAGGCAACGCTCTGGTGTGTGCAAATCAAACAGCGCCAGTCCCAGCCGGTAAAGGCATCCGGAAGACGTCTGGCGCACACCGTGGTAAATCACCAGCCAACCCCGCGGAGTTTCAATCGGCGGGGGCGAGAGGCCGATTTTATTTGCATCCCACCACGCGCCATGCCGGGCTTCGAGCATCAGCTTGTGGCTGCCCCAGTGGCGCAGGTCGGGCGAATACGACATCCACATGTGCGCGCCGGGAGCACTGACCGGGCGATGGATCAAAGCCCACTGGCCGCCGATACGATGAGGAAACAGGGCCGCGTCTTTGTCCTCCGGCGCCATGATCATCCCATAGCGCTCGAAGCGGTCGAAATCATCCGTGAGCGCCAGGACCACGCCCGGACCGCCGCGCGAGTAGGCGGTGTAGACAATTGCGTACTTGTTTAATTCGGCGAGGTAGGTGATGCGCGGGTCTTCAATGCCCCACACTTCCTCCGGGAAATGTTCGGGGTCGGGCCGCAGCGTGGGTTGCGAGTCGATCTTCCAGCCATCCACGCCGTTGGCGGAACGGGCGACGCAAAGATGGGAATGGCCGCGCCGATCCTCCACACGACACAATAGGAGCGTCGTTCCATCCGCGAGCAGTGTCGCGCCGGGGTTGAACACGCTGTTGGCCGGATAGGGCCAGTCGGCGACGCTCAAGATGGGATTGAGCTTATGACGCCAAAAGAGTTCGGGGTGGTGATTGTTCATGGAGTTCGGGCCTCACGGATTGAAGAGCATTCTCGACCAGGCGCAGCTCCAGCAAGGACTGGAGAAAGGCCAGTGTGGACTCCGCGCCTTGATTCTGGTTCGGGCGGTCCGGATGCAGACCGTCTCGGCAGCCGCCCGTCGTCGGATCGTAAATAGGCAGGTTCAGGTCGTTGCGCCCGATGAACCAATCGAATGCCCGTCGGGCTTCTTTGCGCCAGCGTTTGTCACCCGTGATCCGGTCTGCTTCGAGGCAGGCGGATATCATGGCTTGAGCCTCCACCGGTTGTTGATCGAAGCGGGCGCGCGCGCCGCCCCGCGGATAAAAGCCGTTGGATCCGATCGGGACAAAATGACCTCCGGTTGCCTCGGCGCGCTGCAAGTCGGCCAGCCAGCTAAGCGACTCCAGCCCGGCCTCGATCATCGCGTGATTCGCCATCGACTGGCCGCACATGAGCAAGGCCTGAGGCAGCGCGGCGTTGCAATAGGTCAGCGTGTCTTCGTACCACCGCCATTCGTCCGAGCGGTGGCTCTGGTACAACGACAGTAAACGCCCGGCCAATTCCTCGCGGACCTGGCTGGCCATGCGGTCGCCGCCAAACCGTCGTAGATACTCATGGATGCCGAGAAGCGCGAAGGCCCAGGCCCGCGGGCTGGTCGTGGCGAGAATCGCCGGCAGGGCCTGCTCAAACAGCCAGCCGGCCATGCTGTGAAGGGCCGGCGTGTTCGAGCGGCCCAACACGGTGCCCAGGGCGCAGAGCGTCCGGCCGTGGCAATCGTCCGAGCCGCTTTCTTCCAGCCAGCGACGCTGGTAATCCATGAAGTTGCGAAAGCGTCCGGTCACGGCATTGAAGGCATACCAGACGAAAGCGAGATAGCGGGAGGCGAGTTCCAATGCTTCTCCGCTGCCCAGTTCCTCCAGCAAAGTGCTCACCACGAGCGCGCGGGCGTTGTCGTCGGTGCTGTAGCCTTCATGATAGTTGGGCACCGTGAAGATGGCGTGTTGCAGCATGCCCGTCTCGTCCGCCATGTGGCGCAAGTGATCGAGCTTGAGCGGCGGCAGCTCGGCCGGACGCTTGTCCAGCGCCTTGACCGTGAAGCCGGGAGGAGTGAAATGGCGCCGTTCGGCTCGGGCGCGCTTGAAATTCTCCATGTAGCGGCGCGCCACCTGCGGCCAAATCATCTGCCGCCCATATAGATAGGCGCGCTTGCGCATCGCGTGGCGTTTGGCTTCGTTGTCCAACAGGTCGATCACCTGCCCGGCCAACGCCGCCGGGTCGCGGAACGGCACCAGCGCTCCCCGCTCTTCGGCCAGCATCTCTTCGGCATACCAATACGGCGTCGAGATCACCGCCTTGCCCGCTCCCAGCGTGTAGGCCAGCGTGCCCGAGACGATCTGCGCCGGATTGAGATAGGGAGTGATGTAAATGTCCGCCGCGCCGATGAACTTGACGAGTTCTTCCAAGCTGACAAAGCGGTTATAGAAGATCACCTGACCTTCCACGCCTTTCTCCTGCGCCATCCATTGAAGAGACAACCGATACGTTTCCCCGTCGTTGCGCACGACGTGCGGATGAGTCGCGCCGACGATCATGTACACCACGTTCGGATAGCGGGCTAAAATCGCCGGCAGAGCGGCGATGACATTCTCAATCCCCTTGTTCGCCGAGAGGAGTCCAAAGCTGAGCAAGACGATTTTGCCCTCGACGCCGAACAGGTCTTTGTGAAAACTCGGGTCGGCAAACGGCAAATCGGGAATGCCGTGCGGGATCAAATCGATCTTCTCCGTCCGCACATGGTAGACCTCTTGCAGAAATTCCGCCCCGCGTTTGCTCATGACAACCAGCCGATCCGACAGCGCCGCGACTTCCTCCAGCACCCGTCGCTGATCCGGGTCGGGGTCCCGGAGGATAGTGTGCAAGGTCGTGACGACGGGCATGCGCAACTCGCGCAGGAGGGCCAGGACGTGGCTGCCCGCGCGCCCGCCGAAGATGCCATATTCATGTTGCAGAGAGACGAGGTCCACGTTGTTGGTATTCAGGAAGTCGGCGGCCCGGCGGTAAGACTCGATATCCTTTTCCGTCAGCTCGAATCGAACGCGGGCCGGATAGGCGTAGCCGGCCTCGATGTCGTTGACGGGCAAGGCAATACACGTTGTTCCGCTGTACTCGGCGGCGATGGCCTCGCAAAGATCGGTGGTAAACGTGGCGATGCCGCATTGGCGTGGCAAGTAATTGCCGATGAACCCGATGCGGCTGATCGTTGCATTGGTTGGATTGTGTTCCATAACGAACATCTCCTTCCTGGCAGCCACTACGCTTCCCTTCTGGTTATTTCCTGGCCAATAAACGCAAAGAGGCGGTTACCCTAGGGACCGCCTCCGCGAGACTCGGAAAAGATTGTGACCGAGTGTTTGCTATGTGGATGTTGGGCCGCGGGTCGTTACATTGTCCATCACTATATCAGACGGCCAGGATTAAGATACGTCATTTCTCGATTAATTTGGGTTGAAGTTTTTGGCGGCTACCGGATCAACTGGACATTGGCCGGTCATTTTCTCTGTTTTGCCGATTTACCCAGGGCGACCAAGAACATGACGCTTTTTCCCGCGGCGTGGGGAGAGAAAAACTCGGTCACGTCATCGTCGAAGAACGTGAGACCCGAAGCGCCCAGCCGCTGGGCGTAAGCCGACAGGTAGACTTTTCCACCCATGACGGCGGCTTCGAGTTGCGCCGCGCGGTAACCCCGGTTGCCGAAGCGCTCCAGGGCGCGATGGAGATCGGCGAGAAAAAAAATATCGACACTGCAATCCGCCGGGATATCCTGCCCCAGGCCGAGATATCCCGCCTCGCGGCGAAAGTCTCCTTCTTTAAGCAGCTCCAGCGCGCGCCGTTCCCGGTTAAAGAAATAGCCGCCGGGGGAGAGGGCGTCCACCGCGTGGACGATGAGGTAGAGGTCGTTGAGCGACACCTCCGGCGGATCGAGAAAATCGGCCGCGATCCCGCGCGTCGCCCGGTCGAGCACGGTTGATAGCTCGGCAAAGGTGATCGATTGACGGGCAAAGCGGCGGGCGGAGCCGCGCCGCATGACGACCTCGTCGATCGTATCCTTGGGAATCTCTTCGTCGCTTAACGGCCGGAGAGGAAACAGTCGCCCCACCTCTTCTCTTTCCTTCTTTTCCCCTCCGCTCTCTTGTCGCGCAGCGCCACGCCATGCCATGACTTCTTCTCCACTCTCCAGGGACGAAGCCTGCTGCATGGCCCTCATGGCCGGATAGTCGATCTCTTTTTTCGATAGCGGCTGGGTCTCGAACATGAGCGGCTCGACCGCGGGCGAAGAGCCGGCCGCCATCGACGGGGCGTTGCCCAGAGCTACGAGACTGAGCGCCGCCTCGCGCTCTGCGTCAAGGCCGAGCAGCCGGCTCACCTCCGCGTCGACGAACCCGGCAACAACCCGAGCCGGCACACAGCGCGCGGCGGCGCTTGCCAACAGATTGGCGAGCATCGTGCCGTTGTCCCAGTAGCAGTGACGATAGGCCCGCGCCTGATATTTCCAGGCGTTACGCCAATAGGTTGAAGCTGAAACGACGACGGCCGGCGCATTCGCTATCGAGCGCTCTCCCCCGCTCGCGCGGCTTAAGACTGCGCGGTAATCTCCCTGTCGTAATTTCCGCAGGGCAAAGTCGTGGGGGCCGAAGTGATAGACGCCCGCGGCCAAGTCCGGCAGCTCGCTACAGACGAGATACAGGTCGATATGATAGAGCGCGCCCGTGCAGGCAGCGGCGCGAAAAACGATCTCGCCTCCCGGATATGTCCGACGCCTGGTGATGCCGGCGGCAAGATAAAAAATCTCCGCCAGGGTTTGAATCGACGGCAAGACGCGATTGTCTGCCGGAGCGTCTACTGCCGAAATAGCCGAGAGCGCCGGCATCCCGGAAGACGACAAATGTTGCGGCAGTGGAATCGGCTCCAGCTTGGAATAGATTTTAAAGGGAATCGGCTGGTTCTCCCAATCCATATAGTGGACGCTCGCGCGGACGCTCTGGTAGGAGTGCTTGGTGCCGTTATGATAGGCCCACGCGGCTTCGAGGTCGGGATTCTTCACAGCGTCACGGCGCAAGTGGTTGGAGTTCTACGGCTCACTCATCTCCTCCCCGGCGCGCGAAAAGCCAAAGCGCTGTCGGCCAGAAAACCGTATTGAGCACGTCGTGCAAACTCGCGTTCCACTGCCAGATTCCCAAGCGGCCAAGGTCGTCTATCATATCGACCAGCTCTCCGGCGACCGCAACGGCGAGAACGGCAAACCAGGGGACGCTGGATCGAAGAGGTTTGCGCGAAACGACGACGGCGACCAGGAAAACACCGAGGCCGACATAGATGTGAAGCGCGTCGCGTGAAAGTCCGGCGACTTCTTCGATTGCAAGCTTGATGCTTTGGACCGCTGAGATTTCCACAATAGTCTAACGTTCTATCGACGAATGAGTCCAGCGCCACACGAGCCATCCCCAGACAGCCGCCATGCCGATCCAGCCGCCGGCCGTGACGACACCGGCGATCCGCGTGTCCGCGGCGAGCGCTCCCCAGCGGCTGAGGATATTCGTCCAATCGTGATCGCCTCCGCCGACCAGAGGAAGCAGCTGCACGCGCGCATCGGCGATGTAGCGCGCGATATTTAAGAAGTTTTGAAAGAACCAGACTCCGGCGATCGCAAAGCTCACCGGTTCCCGCTGCAGCCGGAAAGCCGCTCCGACAATCAGCGGAATGGCGAGTTGCCCCAGCGTCCCGCCGTAAAGCCCCAGCGTTCGGCCGAGTATCCCGAAGATCACATGGCCCGCCTCATGAAAAACCAGATTCGCGTGATCGACCACGGACAAAAACCCGTCGTCGTCTGTCTTCAGCAGATAAAACAACAAGCCGAACGCGACAGACGTCACAACCATCTGCCAGCCCGCCACCGGCTTCCAGAATTGCTCGACGGGATCAGGGGCGAAATGTTTACGAGGCAACAAGGTCGGCTACCTTTTTTTCCTTTTCCGTCTTGACAATATATATCAATCCTTGCATATTGGTCCACATTGGACAAGCCTCTGGTTTGGCTCGGATCTTCGCGGAGCGACCTCAAAGCTTTTCCTCAGGACGCACGCCGCATCGCGGGGTTCCAATTGCGCCGTGTCCAGCAGGGGCTGGAGCCGAACGATTGGAAGCCGATGCCCACTGCCGGACCAGGCGTTCAGGAGATTCGCATCCACACTGGGCTCGAACATCGAATCTTCTATGTAGCCAAGTTCACGGAGGGTGTCTACGTGCTTCACGCGTTCGAGAAGCGAACCCGGAAAACCCCGAGACATGAGATCGACCTCGCTCGGGACAGGTTTCGTGCCCTGCTCGTGAGGCGACGGACTGAGAATTCTACGGAGAGGCAGGTTTAAGATGAAACTGAAGGTAACTCGATCGAGCGGCAACGTCTTCCGAGATCTGGGCTTTTCCCCGGACGAGGCCGAACACATGCTCGTCCGATCGGACCTGATGATCAAAGTCCAGAAACTCATCGCGTCCCGACGCCTTAAGCAGGCGGAGGCGGCAAAAATTCTCCGTGTAACCCAGCCTCGGGTGAGCGACCTGCTTCGGGGCCGGATCGATCTGTTCAGCACCGACGCGCTCATCGACATGCTCGCCCACCTGGGTGTCCGTGTTCGATTCGTTCTCAAGCCGACCGGTCGCGGCCTCAAGGCTGCCTGACCTGCCGGCCAACCTGCAACCCGGGCTGCGACGCTGTGCCGACCGCAAGCCGGCGCTGCCTAATCGTTTTGGCGGTTGCCTAGTTCAGCCCGATGTTAGATGGCTCGCTTCGTGCTCCATCAGACCGTTGGCGAAGTTCGAGTAAAAGGGAGCGGCGCCACAATGAGATCGGCGCTCCTGATTCCAGGATTTTTCGTCCTTTCGGACTTGTCCTGACGCCCTGGGATAAAGATCTCTAACCCAGTTTTTGGACCCGTGGCCGCCGCTCAAGCCGATTCTCAACGATTGGAGCCCCTAAAGTCAAGACCCATTTAGGCATTCGTTTTATTGCGCTCCCTCTTCGCTGCAACCAGCAGCTCGTCCAGCGTCAGATCCTTAAACAGCGTGTCGCGCTCTTCGGTATAGTTCCCGTACCCGAGAGTAAATTGGTTGAGGAAGCGCACGGTACTCACAATGCCGATCTCTCTAAAAAGGATGTCAACAGCCTCTTGCGTGATTTCGCTCAAGGGCCTTGGTTGAATACTCATCTCGTTACCTCCGTAATAAGCTCAAGCGGAGAAATGACGTTGGTTTCTAGGGTGTCCACCGTCTTTGCCCGTTTGAAGAACCTGTCATCACACGTACAAAAGTAGTCCGCTTTGGCCTCAATGGCTGACGCCAGATGTAAAGCGTCTAGCAGCCCGTGGTAGAAGTCCGATTTTTACAAAACGCACGGAATCAATGCGAAACGGTGACTTGGGATCGCAAATAGTCTCAGATCGAGTCCTCGGCGCCGATGAGCGGTCACCTGGTCGCGCAAAAGCACCCACAGAGTAAAACAAAAAGCGCATACGGCGGCCAAACGGCCCTGCAGGCCGCGGGGCGTTCCAATTCCGGTCAACGTGCGCATCCACAGGCCCAGATTGCAGGCCGCCACGTGCACCAACAGCCGTTTGAGAATATTGCCGTGCCCGCGCAGATGAGTCCGGCGCATCCCGCCCGTCTCGTAGAGGTGAGCATTGGGTCGCTCTAACAACTCACCCCTTAGCCGCATCAACTGCTGTCCGCGGTCGCCCCGAATGCGCCGCCGATTGGCATACACCGCGTCGCGCTCGGCGTGCTGATCGATCCAGTGCTGCCGGCCGCGATCGGGTTCACTGATGTAGGTGCGCAGTCCCAGGGACTGCATATCGAGTAGGGTTTGCTTGCTGTGATAGCCCTTATCATCGACCAGTTCCTCTCCCGTCTTCACCTTGTCGTTGATCGCGGCCACGGCTTCCAACTGTTCGACCGCTTCTGGCAGCGTCGTCTGAATCGTGGTCGTGTCGCCCTGATCGGCTTCCTGCAGCGTGACGGCCACGATGGCGCCGG